>JAGQSS010000730.1 GCA_020439405.1 Ilumatobacter sp.
GGTGTAGCGCGTGTCGGTCTGCTGGATAATGCCGGTGACGATGTCGCCCTCGCGGTTCGCGTACTCCTCGAACTTGCGATCGCGCTCGACTTCGCGGATGCGCTGGCTCATCACCTGACGGAACGTCTGGGCGGCGATGCGGCCCAGTTCTTCCTTCTTCGGGGTGTCGTCGCGCTCGTTGACCCAGTTGCCGTCCTCGTCGAGGTCGAAGGCGGTGAACGAGAACTCCATCGTGGACGGGTTGACCTCGACGACGACCTCGTCGGCGGCGCCGGGGCGGCGCTTGTAGGCGCTCGCCAACGCGTCGACGAGCACGTGCAGCAGGTCGTCTTCCGACATGCCCTTCTCGGATGCGAGGAGGCGGATCGCCTCACCCATGTCGAGGTTGCTCACGATGACTCCTTCTTCTGAGCGGACTGCTTCTGCGCTGACTGCTTCGCCGGCTTCTTGGCCGGCTTCTTCTTCTTGCCCGTGCCCTTGCCGCCCGGCTTGGGCTGTGGACCCCACTCGAACACGGTGCGGGCGCGGTCGACGTCGTCGAGTTGGACGACCCGTTCGATTGGTTCACCGTCGGTGTCGACCCGCAGCGTGGCGGTGGTGTCGTCGGCCGCGACGAGCACGCCTTGCACCCGACGCTGGTCGGCGTCGACGTTGGTCAGGCGGACGTTGATCTCCTTGCCGATCTCGCGTTGGAAGTGCGCCGGCGTGCG
>JAGQSS010000731.1 GCA_020439405.1 Ilumatobacter sp.
CCCATGGGTCGTCCTCGCCCTCACCCGTCAGCGGGAACGTCCCGCCCGGTGTTCCGTCGGTCCGCCACAGGTCGCGGGCGTCCCCGATGTTCACGGCGAACACGGCAGTGCCGGACCCCGGATCGGGCCAGAAGCGTCCCGGGTTCGACGCTCCGGCGCCTGGGACCACGTCGGCGAGCTGGAACGTGCTGCCGAGGGTGCCACCCGAGTACCACGGTTCGCGTCCGTCGCCGCCGTCGTGCCCGAACAGAACACCGTCGCCGAAGGCGGTGACGGACGTGATGTCGGTGTCGTCGAGCAACGTCGTCGGCGAGTCGGTGACGTCGTCGTAGACGATCAGGTCGCTGACGTAGCCGTCGGTGGTCCGGACGAACAACTGGTCGTCGGTGGCGACGACGCCGACCGGGACATCCGCCACGTTCATGTCGACCGGGGTGAGCGTCGTCGCGTCGGCTCCGGTCAGTCGCCACAGCCCCCGATTCGAGGACAGCGGACCTGCGACGACGACCAGCGAATCGCCGAACACGGCCGGCGTGGTCGGGTGGGCGTCGGCCGCCCCGGGGGCGATGTCGAACTCGGTGATCCCGTACTTCTCGTCGTAGCGGACCACCTCGGCCCCTCTCGTCTCCGTCTCGGCACGGAGGTACAGGGCCGACAGCCCGTCGTCGACCTCGACGACCCCGAGTGGCGTCGGGTCGCTCCCGGAACT
>JAGQSS010000732.1 GCA_020439405.1 Ilumatobacter sp.
ATCTCCGGGGCGCTGCCGAAGCCGAGGCTGACTGCCGTAGCCACGATCGACGCCCCCTCCTCCATCGCGATCTTGGCGACCTTCGCCGCCCGCGCGTAGCCGATATGGGGAACCAGCATCGTCGCCAAAACAAGGCTGTTCTCGAGGGCGCTCTCGCATTGTTCTGCATTCGCCTCGATCCCGGCGACGCAGCGTTCGGCGAGAGTGTCCATCGCGCGGATGAGCATGCGCATGCTTTGCAGCACGTTAAGAACAATCACCGGCTCGAATGCGTTGAGCTGTAGCTGTCCCGCCTCGGCGGCAAGTGTCACTGTCAGATCGTTGCCGATCACCTGAAATGCCACCTGATTGACGACTTCCGGAATCACCGGGTTCACCTTGCCGGGCATGATCGACGACCCCGCCTGAACCGCCGGCAATCGAATCTCGTTGAAGCCCGAGCGTGGACCAGAGGCCAGAAGCCGGAGGTCGTTGCAGATTTTCGACAGCTTCACTGCGATCCGTTTCAGGACGCCCGAGAAGGTCACATAGGCGCCGGCATCCGAAGACGCCTCGATCAGGTCGCTCGCAAGCCGCGCGTCAAGGCCGGATACAAGGGCCAGTTCCTGCACGGCACGCTCGGCATATCCGTCGGGCGTGTTCACACGGGTGCCGATCGCGGTGCCGCCGAGGTTGACCTCCAGCAGGAGCGTCGAGAGCCGGCCGAT
>JAGQSS010000733.1 GCA_020439405.1 Ilumatobacter sp.
ACGCGGTCGACGTCGTCGGTGCGAGCGCACACCGACCAGGTCCGGGAGCCGACGGCGACCGTCACCGCTGCCGCGTGCGGCGCGGGGCCTTCGTCGTCGAGCCGGACCGCGACGTCCGGCTCGATCGATCGGCCGCGCACCGACGGGATCCGACCGACGAGGTCGGTGAGGAACGGGCCTGCCGCGAGCGCTGTGTCGGCCGACCTGCGCACAACGCGGGCGTAGGCGGTGAGATCGGTTGCGCCGTCCGTGCCGATCGCGACGAACGGTGGGGACAGGAGATGTGCCCGGCCGTCCATACGCTGCCGGGCGCCGGCATCGGTGACGCTGATCGACGAGGCAGCGCGCACCCGACGTGCCCACAGGGCGACCGCCGCGAGTACGGCGTCGGTGTCGGCTGCGTCGGGCAGTGGCCGAGTGATGGTGCGATGTGGGGCGTCGAATCGCGGATGAGCGTCCTCGTCGCCGTCGGCGGTCGCGATGATCCGCTCGACCCAACCGGGTTCGGCTGTCGCGAGTTCACGATCGATCGACTCGAGTGCGCTTCGATCGAGCGACGGGTCGGGGAGGAGATCACCGCTGGCCAAGCCGATCGCGTCGAGGGCGCCGGGCCCGTCGAGCGGGACACCGGATGCCGACTCGGTACGCAGGAGGACGTCGGCATCGACCGTCGTCAGCCGGACAGCGCCTCCCTCGGCAGCG
>JAGQSS010000734.1 GCA_020439405.1 Ilumatobacter sp.
GTTCTTCCTCCACCGCGCGCGGATGGCCCGAGAGGCAGGCGGCCCCGAGGTCGACGCGCTGCGCTCGATCCTGCTCGGCGTGGTCGCGGCCCGCGACGAGCCGATCGCCGGCGGCCGCCACAAGGTCCTCGGCAGCGCGCCGCTGTGGGTGCTGCCGCAGACGTCGACGATCGCCTCGCAGCTGCCGCGCGCGCTCGGGATGGCGTTCGCGATGCGGCAGCGGGCGCGGCTTCGGCAGGCGCCGGCGCTCCCCGAAGACGCGGTCGTGATCTGCAGCCTCGGGGACGCGTCGATGGCCCACTCGACGGCGGCGGGCGCCCTGCAGGCGGCCGGTCAGATCGCTCACCGCGGGCTGCCGCTGCCGCTCGTCGTCGTGTGCGAGGACAACGGCCTCGGCATCAGCGTGCCGACGCCCGCGGGCTGGATCGCGGCGGCGTTCGGCGCCCGACCGGGGCTCGCCTACTTCGCGGCGGAGAGCGAAGAGCTCGGGGCGAGCTTCGCGGCCGCGCGCGCGGCCGTCGAGCACGCGCGGACGCGCCGTCGCCCGGCGCTCTTGCACCTGTCGTGCGTTCGGCTCCTGGGGCACGCGGGCTCGGACGTCGAGCTCGCGTATCGAACCCCGGAGGAGCTGCGCCGCGACGAGGCCCGCGACCCGCTGCTCGCGGCGGCGCGGCTCGTGATCGAGGTCGGGGTCATGACGG
>JAGQSS010000735.1 GCA_020439405.1 Ilumatobacter sp.
TGCCGCCTTGGGCGCGGGTGGTGGTGAGCGCGTAGGCGTGATCGACCCGGCCGCCGGCGTTCAGGTAGCGGCGGTCGACGGTGACGAGTTCGTGGTCGTGGTCACGGCGGATCGTCAACCGGTCGTGGTCGATGGCGGTGATGGTGCCGGTCTGCCCGTTCGACACGGTGATCTGTTGCTGGTCGAGGGTGTGGGCGAGGGTGCTGTTGCGGCGCAGGACGACGCGTTCACCGATCCGGTAGCTGCGCGTTCCGTAGGTGCCGTCGACCGCTGCGGGGAGTTCGCCGGCGTCGATCAGGGCGCGGCGGGCGGCGTCGTTGAGGACGTCGACGAGCTCGTTCGTCCCTGCCAGCAGCACCACATCACGGCCGGCGCCGCGGGCGGTGTGCCACGCGTCGATGGCCGCGTCGACCATGGCTTGGCGGTCGGCGGTGACGAGGACGCGGTCGTGGTCGAGGTACGCGCGCGCCGCGGTGGGGACGCTGCCGGCGCGAAGTTCAGCGAGCGCTGCTTGTTCCCATGGCTCGTGTTGGCGGCGGTTCTCGGTGAGGGTGGCGATGGTGGTGGTGCGGGTGGCGGCGGCTTCGAACCCGCCGCCGGCGTCGATCTCGGGGAGCTGGTGGTGGTCGCCGACGAGGATCGCTCGGCCGCCGACGGCGTGGATGTGGCTCGTGACCCGCGCGAGGAGTCGCACGTCGGT
>JAGQSS010000736.1 GCA_020439405.1 Ilumatobacter sp.
GAACCACGGCTACACCGTGCACCGCGACGCCCTCGGTGAATGGCACACCTACCGACCCGACGGCACCGAAATCGGCTGACCCCAACGCGCACGCAACCGCCTCGTCGGCCAGACTGTGGCCGATGGATGAGGCGGACATCGAGGACTTGGTCGAGCGAACCGACCGCTGGTTCATCCGACGAGGTCTGCCACACGCGATCGCCGACTACTCACCGACCGACGACGTCCTCACCCGAACGTGGCCGTTCCAGCTGTTCGTCATGTTCGTCGAGCTGTTCGCCGGCTTCAACGAACGGGTGTCGGGCTGGGCCCAGTTCGCCGTGTTCGCCGCCGGACTCGGCGTGCTCGTCGGCGGGTTCGTGGTCGTCAACGTCGTCCGACGGCGCCCGCCGTTCGCACTCCCCGACGACATCGGGGCGTGGGAGGTCGCCGCCTACCTGCTCGGGCCGGCCGTCCTCGTCGCGTTCGTCGCGGACAACGGCTGGCAGGACGGGCTGGCGATCATCGCCGCCAACGCCGTCCTCCTGCTGATCGCGTACGCGGTCACGTCGTACGGCTTCGTGCCCGCACTTCGCGTCGGTGCCGTCCAGGCGGCTCATCAGGTCGGCACGGTCACCGGGTTGTTCGCACGTGGCCTGCCGATCATGTTGCTGATCACGGCGTTCGTGTTCCTGAACGCCGAGGTGTGGCAGGTCGCG
>JAGQSS010000737.1 GCA_020439405.1 Ilumatobacter sp.
TCTCCTTCTATTTCCGCATCCTCTCGATCGATCCGCTCCTGCAGCCGCTGATCGAGGGTCTTGTCCTTCTGGTGGCCGTGTCGTTCGGCGCGATCCGCACCCTGAGGGTCAAGAACAAGCTCGACCTATTCCGCTGAGGCACCGCCATGTTCGACCGCATTTCGCCGGAAAACAAACCGATCGCCATCGCGGCCCTGTTCATCCTCGCCATCCTGCTGGCCGGAACGGCCTACACGCTGGCGACCAGCGGCACCGCGCCGCTGATGTCGCCGACCTACCTGCTGCAGCAGTTGCAGACGGGCTCCTTCCTCGGCATCTGCGCCGCCGGCATGATGATGGTGATCCTGCTCGGTCACATCGATCTGTCGATCCCCTGGACGCTGGCCGCGGCCGCCATGACCGCGTCCGCCGTCGGCGGCGATCTCGCCCTGCCGACCGCGCTCGCCGTCGGCCTCGCGGTCGGCCTCGTCAACGGTTTCGGCGTCGCCTATCTGCGCATCCCCTCGATGATCTTCACGCTCGGCGTCGACACGGTACTGCGCGGCCTCATGGTGGCGCAGACCGGCGGCTTCGCGCCGCAGGACAAGGCGACGCCGCTCATGCTGTTCCTCGCCAAAGAGAAGCTGCTCGGCGTGCCCGTCGCAATCTTCGTGTGGGCGGCGGTCTCGGCGGCGATCATCGTCATCCTCACCCGCACC
>JAGQSS010000738.1 GCA_020439405.1 Ilumatobacter sp.
TGAGCAGCGTTGTCGACACGACGATCGTGCCGACGGTGTTCGGCAGGATGTGCTTGAAGATGATCCGAGTCGGCGACGCGCCGGCGACGCGAGCCGCGTCGACGAACTCGCGTTCGCGCAGCGCCAGGAACTCGGCTCTGACGAGTCGGGCGAGACCGGTCCACGAGAACAGGCCGAGCGCCAACGCGACGCTCCACAGACCCGACGCGCCGAACGAGAACGCAGCGACCGACACGATCACCAGCAAGGGCAGGATCAGGATGACGTCGGTGATGCGCATCAGGATCGAATCGACCCAGCCACCGAAGAATCCGGCCAACGCTCCGATCATCACGCCGAGCGTGACCGACAGAACGGCGAGCACGAGGATGACGACGAGCGTCACCTGGACGCCGCGCATCGTGAGGGCGAACAAGTCCTTGCCGTTCTGGTTGTCGACACCGAACGGGTGGTCACCCCATGCGATGCCGTCACCGCCGAGGAACGACGGGATGATCGAGATCGTCGGGCTCTCGTCCTGGACCGGCGGGATCAGGTCGGTGTGCTCCCACTGGTACCAGCCGGGGATCGGGCCGGCGCCGACGCTGGTGACGGCCATGACGATGATGAACGCCAGGACGACGAGCGAGATCATGGCGCCCTTGTGGCGGAAGAACCGCTTCCGGACGATCTGGCCCTGGCTGAGGCCGGCGACCTC
>JAGQSS010000739.1 GCA_020439405.1 Ilumatobacter sp.
ATTGCCGCTGTCGCCGATCAGCACGTCGTTGCCCGTGCCGCCGCGCAGGATGTCGCGACCGGCGCCGCCGATCAGGCGGTCATTGCCGTCGCCCCCCCAGAGCCTGTCATGGCCGGCGCGGCCGTCGAGCCGGTCGTTGCCGGCATTGCCGTAGAGCCTGTTGCCGGCGGCGTCGCCCAGCAGGCGGTCCTTGCCGCGCCCCCCGGCCAGATCCTCGATGCCGTCATAGCTGTCGCCGTCGGCATCCCCGGTGTTGCGCTCGGGTCTGGCGAGATCCGCGAGCACATCCGACCGGCTGTCCGAATAGTCGGCGCGATCCCTCCCGGTGCCGCCGATCAGCCGGTCGGCGCCGGCGCCGCCCTGCAGGATGTCGTCGCCCGCGCGACCTTCGAGCGTGTCGTCGCCGGCATCGCCGTAGAGCCGGTTGGCCCTGCCATTGCCGAACAGAAGGTCGTCCCGGGCGCTGCCCGACAGGTCCTCGACGCCGGCATAGCTGTCGCCCCTGGCGCGGCCGGTGTTCTGGCCGGGGTCGCGGAGATCGGCCAGAACAGGGGCCCCGCTGTCGGAATAGTCGGCCCGGTCGCGCCCGGCGCCGCCTTGCAGGATGTCGGCGCCGAGGCCGCCCTGCAGCACATCGTCGCCCGCCCCGCCACGCAGCGTGTCGTCGCCACCGCGCCCCTTGAGCATGTCGTT
>JAGQSS010000073.1 GCA_020439405.1 Ilumatobacter sp.
GCCCGTGCGGCGTTCTTCCCGCTGTACCCGCTGCTCGCCCGCTGGACCGACGCCGTCCTCCCCGGCGGTGACGTCCTCGCCGCCCTCACCGTCAACCTGGTGCTGGGCCTCGTCGCGATCACCCTCATCGGCGTCCTCGCCCGCCGTCTGTATGGGCCGGCGGTCGGACGGATGTCGGTCGTGCTCGCGGCCTTGTTCCCCGGCAGCTTCGTGCTGTCGTTCGCGTACAGCGAGGCATTGATGATCGTGCTCGCCGCGGCATGTCTGCTGATGCTCGTGGAGCGGGAGTGGGTCGCTGCCGGTGTGTTCGCGGCGTTGGCGACCGCGTCGAGACCGAATTCGGTCGCGCTGATCGTCGCGTGTGCCGTCGCCGCGTTCCTCGCGATCCGGGAGCGCCGCGAGTACCGGTCGCTGATCGCACTCGCATTGGCGCCGCTCGGCTTCCTCACCTTCCAGGTCTGGCTCGGCCAGCACGCGGACGAACCCGGCGCATGGTTCCGCGTCCAGCAGGAGGCATGGGGTGAGGGTGCCAGCTTCGGCTGGACCGCGGTGAAGAACACGTACGAGGCGTTCTCCAACCCGCTCACGTCGCCGACCGACACCATCACTGCGATCTGCTTCGCGGCGACGATCCTCCTCGTCGTCCTGGCGTGGAAGGTCCGACTGAACTGGGTGATGTTCGCCTACTCGATGGCGATCGTGGTCCTGATGTTGGCGCCCGCGACCGTCACCGCTCGCCCGCGCTTCATGTATGCGGCGTTCCCGCTGCTGATCGCTGCCGCCAAGTGGTACGAACCGCATCGGACGCGCGACGAGCTGATCTGGCCGCTCACCATCGGGGCGTGCGGCGCCGGGCTGGCCGCGCTGACCGGGCTCTACGGGGTCTTCGGCGCCATCCCGTGAGCGACGACGCGCACCTCGACGTCGCCGACCGGCCGCCGGTCGAGCAGGTCTCGTGGTGGCGTCGACCGCTCGTCGGTGCGACGGCACTGTTCGCGCTCCTGGCGTATCTGCCGGCGCTGATCGCCGCCCCGGGGCGGATGACGGCCGACAGCAAGCTCTACCTCTACCTCGATCCCGGCCGGTTGATGTCGGACGCGCTCGGGACGTTCGACCCGCGCCAGTTCGCCGGTTGGGTGCCGCACCAGCACATCTCGTTCGTGTGGCCCGCCGGCCCCTGGTACTGGTCGTTCGAGCAGCTCGGTGCACCCGACTGGATCGCACACCGAATGTGGCTCGGCACCCTGCTCCTCGTCGCCGCGCTCGGCGTGCGGTGGTGCGCACTCCAGCTCGGCCTGACGACGCCGGCGGCTCTGGTTGCCGCCGTGTCGTACGAGCTCGCGCCGTACATCCTCCCCTACGTGTCGAGGACCTCGGTGATGCTGCTCCCCTGGGCCGGCCTCGGCTGGATCGTCGCGCTGACGATTCGGGCGACGCGGCGACCCGGCTGGCGCGATCCGGCGTTGATCGCCCTCGTGGTGCTGACCGTCGGTGCCGTCAACGCGACGGCGCTGGCGATGATCGTCCCGGCGCCGACGCTCTGGCTCGTCCACGCCGTCTGGGGACGGTGGTGCACGTGGCGGGCGGCGCTCCTCGTCGCCGTCCGCACCGCCGTGTTGTCGCTCGGCGTCTCGTTGTGGTGGATCGCTGCGCTCGCGGTCCAGGGACGGTACGGGGCCGACGTGCTGCCCTACTCGGAGTCACTGGCCGACGTCTCGTTCACGGCGACGTCGGCCGAGGTCTGGCGCGGCATGGGCTACTGGTTGTTCTACATCCGTGACCCCTACGGGGCGACGACGACCGCGTCGCTCCGCTATCTGAGCTCGTCCGCGGCGATCGCGATCAGTTTCCTCGTACCCGTGGTCGCACTGGGCGGGCTGGTGTGGGTGCGGTGGGCGCACCGCCGATTCGCGATGTTGCTCGTCGCCGCGGGCGTCGTGCTCGCGGTCGGGGTCCACCCGATCGGCGACCGGTCACCGCTGATGCGGATCCTCACGGGCGACGGTGAGGAGGGTCTGGCCCTCGCGCTGCGGAGCAGTACACGGGCACTCCCGGTCATGAATCTCGGGCTGGCGCTCGCGCTCGGATCGATCGTCGCCGGTGCCGCCCACGTCCGCTGGCGTTCGTGGTTCGCCGATCGGGTCGTCGCCGCCGGGCTGATCGGGCTGGTGCTCGTCAACGTTCCGGCCATCTGGACGGGAGCGTTCGTCGACCCGGCGCTCGAGCGCGACCAGGACCCACCCGACGCCTGGACCGACGCTGCGGCGACCCTCGACGCCACGGGAGTCGGCCGCGTCATCATGCTGCCGGGGACCGAGTTCGGCGCCTATCGCTGGGGTTACACCGTCGATCAGCCCCTGCCGGGCCTGACCGAACGCGATGTGATCACCCGCGACCTCCTGCCGCTCGGATCACCGGCCGCCATGGATCTCTGGTACGCGTTCGACGACCGGATCCAGGGCGGTGTCGCCGAATCCGAGAGCCTCGAGACCATCGCTCGCCTGTTCGGCGCCGACGTCGTGTGGCTGACGAACGACGTCGCGTTCGACCGGTTCGGCCTGGCGCGGCCCGAATCGGTCCGCGAACTCGTCCTGGGGTCGGCGGCGGTCGTCGATGTCGAAGGGTTCGGCGAGCCGGTGCGGAACGTGCCGACGTTCGAAACGACCGATCCGACGGCGCTCGCCGACCCGTCGGTGGGGACGGATGTCGCCCCGGTCGAACTCGTCTTCCTCGACACGTCGGGCCGGCTCGCCCGGGCGTACGACCGCACCCTGCTGATGGCGGGCAGCGGTGACGGCGTCGTCGACCTCGCCGCCGTCGGCCTGCTCCCGGACGGTATCGGCGTGCGATACGCCGCGGACGATGCGAGCGCGTGGCCGAGCGACGTCGGTGTGGTCGTCACCGATTCGAACCGCGACCAGGCGCGTCATTGGCGGAGTTCGCAGGACGTTCGAGGCTTCACCGAAGTCGGCGGCGACGAACAGGGCGTGCTCGACGAGGTCGCGTCCGACACCCGGCTCCCGGTGTTCGACTCCGTCGGCCCGAGCGAGCAGACGACCGCGGTCCAGGTCGGGCCGGTGACCGCCGTCGCCTCCGCATACGGCGAACCGTTCGCATACACGCCGGAGCACCGAGCGGTGATGGCGATCGACGGTGACGCGGCCACGTCGTGGGTCGTCGGCGAGCACGGTGATCCGATCGGCGAACGCATCCGGCTCGAGATCGCCGAGGCCGCCCCGACCGGCACGATGCGGCTCCTGCAGGCGACGTCGGGTGGCGATCGCCGGATCGCGACCGTCGCCGTGACCGAGGGCAACGGCGAACTCGACCGGTCGACCCGACGTCGGGTGCCGCTGACCACGACCGACGACGGTTGGAGCCTGCCGATCGAACTCGCCGACGACACGACGGTGGTCGAGATCGAGATCGTCGAGACCGTCGGGGGCACGCCGTTCACGCCGAGCATCGTCGCCGGGGTGGGGTTCGCCGAGATCGATCTCGGGCTTCCGTCGACGCTCGAAGTCGTGGTGCCCCCCGACCTTCCCGTGGCGGCCGACGTCGACACACCGACCGGCTGGGTGCTGACGCGGTGGCGGACCGACCCGCTCGACCCGTGGCGATCCGACCCGGAACCCACCCTCGTGCGACGGATCACGACGCCCGACGACCGGACGACGCAACCGGCGTACACGGCGCGGATCGACGCACGCGCCGACGACGCGGCGCTCGCCGAGCTGTTCGGCTGGCCGGTGGTGGCGAGCAACCGCCTCGTCGGAAGTCTCCGCAACGCCGGGGTGGCCGCCTTCGACGGTGATCTGTCGACCGGTTGGATGTCCGACTTCGACGCCGCGATCGGCGCGACCTTGACCGTGTCGGGGACCACCGAACCGGTCGGTCGGGTCGTCCTCACGCAGCCCCGTTCCGACCTCTCACGGATCACCGAGGTCGAGATCTCCGGCGGTGGTGTCGTCGAGCGGGTCGCCGTCGTGCCCGACCCCGACGGCACGGCGGTCGTCGAACTCTCGGCGCCGGTGCCCGCCGGTGCCGTGTCGATCGAAGTGACGGGCATCGACGCCGTCACGACGATCGACCGACGCTACGGCGATCCCTTCGTGACCCCGGTGATGATCGGCGAGGTGCAGTTCGCCGGCGCTCCCGTCGTTCCGCCGCTCGACGCGCAGACCTGGGGCGAGGAGTGTCGCACGCTCGCGCTGCTCGACGACGAACCGCTCCGTGCGACGGTCGCCATCGTCGACGCAGGATGGCTCGACGGCGACCCGATCGAGGTCACGCCGTGCGACGAATCGATCGACCTGACCACCGGCGACCACGTCCTGACCGGTGCCGCCGGTGTCGTCCAACTCGACCGTGTCGTGCTCGACGACGGCGTGCGTGCGGCGGTCGACCAACCGGGTGCGGCACCGCGTGTCGCGGTCGTCGAGGAGGGCCGCTACGGCGGCACCTACACCGTGAGCGGGTGCGAGGCCGGCTGCTGGTTCGTGTACGGGACCGGCTACAACGAGGCGTGGGCGGTCGAGATCGACGGCGACGACGGTGGCACCCCGGCGCTGCTCGACGGCGGCTTCAACGGCTGGTGGATCCAGCCGACCGACGGTGACGTCGAGGTCATGGTGCGGTGGACCGCGCAGCAGACGCTCGTCATCGCACTGGTCCTGACCGCGGTCGCGAGCGTCGCCTGCGTCGCGATCGTGGTCGTCGCCCTGACGCGACGTCGGCGGCCCGAGCCGGCGCCGCGCCGCTCGATCGTGCGCGTCGGACCGGGCCCGAGCCCACTCCCCCGCCCCGCCGCGATTGGCGCAGCAGCGGTCTGGACCGTGTCGTCGTTCCTCCTCATGGGGCCCTGGGGCGCCGTCTGCGGCGCGATCGGCGGCGCCCTGCTGGTGCTGACCGGCCGACGCGTGCTGCCGGCGCTCGCCGCACTGGCGACGGTCGCCGCCATCGGCGGCTACGTCGTCGTCGTCGAATACTCCGAGGCGTTCCGCCCCGACGGTGGGTGGCCCGACCGCTTCTCGACGATGCATGCGTTCGGCATGTTCGCCGCGGCGTGCATCGTGACGGCGGCCGTGGTCGCCGACGACGCCTCGCGCGACGGCGGCCGGAGGCCGACGACCGAGCCGCCGCTGGACGACCCGGCGGCGCTACCGTCCGAGCCGTGATCGAGCCCGACGACCGTTCGAGGTGGCACCGCGTCGTGTGGTGGGCACTCGTCGCCTCACCGCTCGTGGTCGCCGCAGCCGTCCTGCTGTGGCGTCCGTGGGCGCCGACGCTCGACATGGCGATGACCGAACTCCGGGTCCGTGACGTCGGAGGCCGACACACGCCGCTCATCGGTCTCCCCGGTCGCATCGGCGACTTCCCCGACCAGGGCAGCCATCCCGGGCCGTGGTCGTTCTACCTGATGGCGCCGTTCTACTGGCTGAGCGGACGACGGGCGTGGGGGCTCGAGTTCGGCAGTGCCATGGTGAACGCCGCGGCGATCGGTGTGATCGTGTGGCTCGGCCACCGCGTCGACCGGCGTTGGGGCGCCGTGGTCGCCGCCGCCGTGTGCGCCGTGGCGGTGCGCGGATACGGCCTCTCGGTGCTGACGCACCCGTGGAACCCGTACTTCCCGGTCCTGATCTGGCTCGTCGTGCTGTTCGCCACGTGGCTGGTGGTGCGTGGCGACCACGCGATGCTCGTCGTCGTCGTGGTGTCGGCGACGGTCGCCGCGCAGACCCATATCCCCTATCTCGTGAACGGGGTGCCGATGTGTGCGCTCGCGATCGGTGCGGCGTTGTGGCATCGCCACCGATCCGACGACGCGGAGCGTCGCCGATCGATCGTGCGCTCGATCGGGATCGCCGTCGGTGTCGGGGCGGTGTTCTGGCTGCCGCCGTTCCTCGATCAGCTGGTGCGTGATCCGGGCAACATCCGGATGATCGTCGAGCACTTCCTCGGTGACCCCACCGATCGTCGTGTCGCGCCGATCGAAGCGGTCCGGGTGTTCTTCCGACACCTCGACGTGTTCGCGGTGACGCCCGACCTGGTCCTGCGCGCCGACGCGTTCGTCCACCGGTCGGGCCTGCCCGGCGGCAACGGATGGGGCGGCCTCGTCGTCTTCGTGCTCTGGGTGGCCGCCGCCGTGTGGGCCGTCCGACGCCGCCACCGGTCGCTGATGGCACTCCACGCCGTGCTGGCGACCGCGCTCGCCGTGCAGCTCGTGTCGATCAGCCGCATCTTCGGCAAGGTCTGGTACTACCTCACGTTGTGGGCGTGGGGGACGGCGCTGCTCGTTGCCGTGTCGATCATCTGGACGGCGTGCATCGTGATCGCCGAACACCGGTCCGATCTCCGACTGCGGAGCCGGGTGCCGTACGTGGCCGGCGGCATCGCCGTGATCGCCACGGTGGCCTCGATCATCGCCTCGGCGACGCTCGACGTGCCCGACCCCCAACTCTCGGGTCCGCTCCGCACGGTCCTGCCCGACACGGTCGAGGCCATCGACGACGGGGTCGGTGCCGCCGTGGGGAGCGACGGGACCTACCTCGTCTTCTGGCAGGACGCGCTGTTCATCGGGTCGCAGGGCTACGGGCTCGTCAACGAGTTGGAGCGACGTGGGTACGACGTCGGGGTGCACGACACCTGGCGGGTGCCGGTCACCCCGCAGCGGGTCCTGCCGTTCGGGGAGTACGACGCCGAGGTGCACCTGACCACCGGCATCTTCATCGACCAGTGGCGCGAACGCGACGGCTTCGTCGAAGTGGCCTACACCGACGATCGGTCGCCCGAGGAGCGGGCGCGGTTCGAGGAGCTGCGCACCTTCGTCCTCGACCGCCTCGTCGTCGAGGGCCGTGACGATCTGGTGCCGGTCGTCGACGAGAACCTCTTCGGTGCGTCGCTCGACCTCGACCTGCCCCAGGACGTCGTCGATGCGATGAGCGAGATGATCGAGATCGGTCTGCCGGTCGCGATCTTCATCGCCCCGGCGGGCAACAGCTTCTGAACCGCCGACGCTGCCGGTCAGTGGCGGCCGCGGCCGCCGATGCGGTTGACGATCGCCCACCGCGTCACACGCCACATCGACTCGGCGATGATCGTCGCCGACATCTTGGACGACCCGAGCGTCCGGTCGACGAAGGTGATCGGCGTCTCTTCGATGCGATAGCCCTGATGATCGAGCCGGCGCACGAGCTCGGTCAGAAACGCGTATCCCTCGGCCCTCGTGGTGTCCGGCGCGATCGCCTTGAGGACATCGGCTCGGTAGGCCCGGAAACCGGCCGTGCAGTCGCGCACGCTGACACCGAGCACGGTGCGGGTGTACGCGTTGCCCCACTTCGACAGGACCCGGCGGTGGACCGGCCAGTCGGCGGTGCCGCCACCCTCGACGTAGCGCGACCCGATCACGACGTCGGCGCCGTTCTCGATCAGTTCGAGCATCGTCGGGATGACCGCCGGGTCGTGGCTGAGATCGGCGTCCATCGACACGACGACGTCGTAGTCCTCGTCGAGGACCTGGCGGAAGCCCGCCCGGTAGGCGGCACCGAGGCCGTCCTTGGCGTCGCGATGCAGGAGCCGGATCCCCCGATACTCGCCCGCCAGCTCGCGGACGATGTCGCCGGTGCCGTCGGGACTGTCGTCGTCGACGACGAGCAGATCGATGTCGTCGCTGACGGCCCGCAACGCGCGCACGTACGGTCCGATCGTCTCGGCTTCGTTGTAGGTGGGGAGGACGACGATCGAACGCACGACGCCGCAACGCTACTGGTCGGGACCGCGAGAACGCAGGACTTCGCCGTGGAGAGCGGCAGTCAGACCGAGCGCGGACCGCTCCCACGTCAAACTGGCGCCCCACTCGCGCGCGCCGGCCGCGAGACGGTCGAGCCGCGGCCGATCGGTGACGAGTTCGGCGAGGGTCGATGCGAGCATCTCCGGGGCGACGAGCACGCCACTGCGACCGTCGAGCACACTGTTGCGGTGGCCGCGGATGTCGGTCGCCAAGGCCGGCGTCCCGCAGCCCGCACCCTCGGTGAGGCTGAGTCCCCATCCCTCGGCGATCGAACCCGACACGACGAGCCACGACGATCGGTAGAGGTCGATCAGCTCGGCATCGTCGACGCGCCCCGCCAGCCGGATGTAGGCCGCGGCACCAGCGGCGTCGATCCGTTCACGGAGCTCGTCCTCGAGCGGGCCGCGTCCCACGATCGTCGCGGTCAGATCGGGCACGGTCGCCCGAGCGGCGACGACGGCGTCGATCACCCGGTCGAACCGCTTCACGGGTGCCAGGCGACCGACGGCGACGACCGACGGCGTAGGTGTCTTGCGACCACCCGGGCAGAAGCGCGGATCGACGCCGTAGGGCACGGCGACGACACGATCCGGCCGGAATCCGATCTCGAGCAGTTCCTCCCGGCTCGTCTCGGCTCCGGTGACGGTGAGCCCCCGTCGGTAGAACGGTGGCGCCAGGCGGGCCTCCAGGAACCGGCCGGCAGGACCCAACGGTCCGGGCAGCATCTGGTCCCACATCGGGCCGTGCACGTGGTGCAGCACCGTGACCCGTGGGGCACGGCACCACAGGGGCGAGAACCACGGCACCCCGTTCCAGATCTCGACCAGTGCGTCGTAGGGCCCCATCCGACGGGTCAGTTCGGCGGCGACCGTCCGGGCGAACACCGTGTACCGACTGCCCCGTCGAACCACGCGGTACCCGTGGCGTTCGGCCTCGGTCGGGAGGCCGACGGCGAACGAGGTCCGGTGGAGCACGTCGAGACCGAGTTCGGCCCAGCGCCGCATCACTTCGTCGGCGTGGACCTCCGACCCGCCGGCGTCGACGTCGTCGAGGTCGCGCCATGCGAGCACGTGGACGCGCCGGATGCCCAGACGGAGCAGGTCGTCGACGTACCAGGCGAGGTCACGCTCGGGCGGCGTCACGGGGCGCGCTCCACGAGTTCGACGGCGACCGGAGGATCGACATCGACGTAGACCACGGTGCCGGGATCGTCGCGTCGAGCCACCGCCTCGTCGCCCGCCCAGAGGACGAGCGTCGTGGTTTCGGAGCCGTCCGCGACGCGACCGGCACCGAAGCGGCGCTCCTGCACGTCCTCGAGCAGGCGCCACTCGACGCCGTTGTCCTGGAGTACGACCGCCGTCGGATACCCGTACGAGTGGCCGAAATACATGTTCGACTGGTCGATGACGACCGGACCCTCCAGATCGAGTTCGTCGAGCTGCGCCATCAACGCCGCGACACCCGCCTGATCGGTGGCGTAGCGAACGGGGTCGGGGACCTGGAGCGACACCGGCACGTTGGCGACGGCGAGGAGTGCGACCACGCCGAGGACACCACCCTGTGCACGACGGTCGTCGAGGGCACGGTCGACCGGCTCGAGTCGACTGATCGCGATGACGGCGCCGACGAGCAGGAAGGTCCCGGTCGGCCACAACCACCGGTAGGTGAACGGGGTGAGGCCGAACACGGTGATCGGCATCTGCGACGCATCGACGATGGCTGCGCCGACGGCCGCTGCACCGACCGCGAGTCCGGCCGCGGCAGCCGGGCGACGACGGAACCAGGCCAACACCGCGGCCGCAGCGAGCACCACGGCGAGCACGACGGCGGCGACGGCGCCGGCGGTGCTGTGGAGCTGCTCGGGATCGAAGTCGGCATAGCCACGCCGGACGTAGCTCCCCGGATCGAACAGGGTCGAACCGACGATGGTCGCGGCGGTGCCGAGGCTCGGTTGCTCACCGGTGCCCGGCGAGTTCAGGACGTCGGTGACGTTGCCCCACACGAAGAACTGGTCGTACGCAGTCTGCGACCAGAGGACGACGGCGACCACCACGGACGTCGTCCACGGCTCGGCCCACCGTCCACGGTCGTCGCTGCGGACGAAGGCGACGATCTGGCCCGCGACGGCGACGATCCCGACCGATGCGACGAGGATCGGATAGCTCAGGTGCGTCTGGGTGAGCAAGCTCGCCGTCACGACCGCAGGCACCATCGCCCACCGGTCGCCGGCCGACGCGGCCCAGGCCGCGACGAGGAAGCACAGGTAGGGCAGGACGAGGAACTGGTGCTGCCGCGGGGTGATGAGCATCTCGCTGCCCATCGTCCACGTGAGCAGGCCGATCGGCACCATCGCCACGATTGTCGCCCGCCGCCCACCGATCCGGGCGAGCAACCACGCCGTCGTGACGATCGCTGCGATGTTGACCACCGCGACACCGATCGCGGTCCCGCCGACCGGTGCCAGTTTCGTGAACGGCGCCAGCAGGTCGAGTTGCATCGGGCCGAGGTTGTTGACCATCCGGTCGACCCCGACCGAGCCCGACGACCAGGCCCCCAACCACGGGTGGTGCTCCGTGAGCACGTCCATCGAGCGGATGGTGAAGTACGCGTCGTCACCGATCGGCACCCAGTCGGACGAAGCGGCGCGTGCGGCGTGCCAGGCGATCGGGAGGCACACCAGGAGCGTCGCCACGACGTCGAGACGCCGCACGATCCGGCGGGTGACGGCCCGCGTTCGGGTGGCGATGTCGGCGGCGGGCATGGCAGTCGGACAGGGTAACCGTGCCGCGCGCCCGTTCGATCGCTACCTTGTCGTCCGTGCCGGCCACCTCCCCGATCGAACCGTCGACGCCGTATGTCCTCGGGGGCCGGTTCCGGTTCGGGTTCGGCGGCGTGCCCTGGCTCGGACGTGCCGCCCTGGCCCTGCTCGCGATCGTGCTGATCGCCCCGGTCCGCGGCTTGTTCAAGGCGACCGGATCGTCGATGGAAGAGGGCTTCATGCTCGTCTTCCCGAACCTCGTCCAGCAGGGGTGGATCCCCAACAAGGACTTCCTCCACCTCTACGGGCCGACGTCGCTCGACACACTCGCGGTCTGGTACCGGATCGCCGGCGACTCACTCGGGTCGGAGCGGACGTTCGGGTTGCTCCAGAACCTCGCCATCATCGCCGCCGTCTACGCGCTCGCCCGCGTCTCGGGCCACGTCGCCGCCGTGGGCGCTGCGCTCGTCGCTGCGATGTTCGTGATGACGCCGATCGGTCTGACCGCGCTCGCGTGGCACGGTGGCGTCGCGCTCGCGTTGTGGGCGGTGGTCTACGGCGCTCGGGCCCGGGCGACCGAGGAGGCCGCCGACTGGTGGCGGGCGACGATCTTCGCCGGCCTGGCGCTGGGTTTCCGTCCCGACCTCGTGATCGCCGTCGGTCTCACCCTGGCCTTCCTGCTGTGGCCGCTCCGTCGTCATGCCTCGACGCTGTTGATCGCGTTCGCCGGTCTGATGGTCGGCCTGCTGCCGATGTGGTGGCACCTCGGCCGGGCCGGGATCGGCACGGCGATCGAGGGGATGGTCATCGAACCCGTCGTCGATCTGCGGCCGGGCCGCGAACTCCCACGGCCGCCGTCGTGGGACAAGATCGACGGTGCCCTGCAGGCGGTCGCGGAAGAACCGGCGCCCCGCTGGTGGCTGCCGGCGCCGCAGGCGAGCCACCAGCTGTACCTCTGGTTCTGGGCCGTGGTGATCGTCGCGATCGGAACGCTCGTATTCGCCGTGATCCGCTACCGACGTGCGAGCGACGCCGTCACCGACGCACCGACCGACGCGGTGTCGGGCGGCGACGACTCGTCCGACGGCGCGGACCCGATCGTCACGTTGCGCCGTTCCGAGCTGCTCCCACTGGTGGCCGGGGCGGTGTTCGGGTTCGGGATCCTGCCCCAAGCCCTCCAACGCCCCGATTCGGCTCACCTGGCGTGGGTCGCGATGGTGTCGTGGCCGATCCTGACGGTCCTGCTGATCGATCCGATCCGGCGTCTGATCCCGTTCGTCCGCTCCAACTGGGCGGGCGCCGTCTCGGCGACCGCGGTGGTCGGGCTCGTGATGATCGTGATCTGCCCGTTCTACACGTATCGCATGTGGGCGTTGCACACACGGGTGTCGATCGGTCAGATCCCGGCGCCGTTCGAGATCGAGCGCGACGGCCACCGCTTCTGGGTCGGCGACGCCGCCGTCGCCCGGGCGGTCAACGAGATGATCCCCGATCTCGAGGCGATCATGGAGCCGGGCGACACGCTCATCGTCGGGCCCGGCGACCTGCGGCGCACGGTCTACGCGGACACGTACATCTATTGGCTGTTCCCCGAACTCGAGCCGGGGACGCGCTTCATCGAGATGGACCCGGGCCTCGCCGATCAGGCCGGGTCGGGTCTGGCGGACGACATCGCCGCCGCCGACATCGTCGTGCTCACGAACACGTGGAGCGGCTGGTACGAGCCGAACGCGTCGATCGAGTTCGGCTCGCCCGAGCACAACCAGGCGGTCGCCGACCACCACTGCCTCGTCAAGAGCTACGAGACGAACCTCGTGCTGCTCTTCGCCGCCTGCGAGGGTGGTGGCGGCTTCGACCCGTCGACGGTCGCCGGACGCGAGAACGCGATCGGCGGCGGCGGCGTCGAATCAGCGCCCTGACGACGAATGGGGTCGGAGACGTTTCGTCGGTCCCGACGAAACGTATCCGACCCCATTCGACGGGTCAGCCGAGGGGGAGGCGGCGGAAGATCGGGCGCGGGACGTGGCGCAGGGTCATGAAGACGTACCGGAGGATGCCCGGCGTCCAGACCGTGTGCTTGCCCTTGCGCATCGCCTCGGCGGTCTGCTCGCCGACGACGCGCGTCGTCGTCGCGAAGGGGGCCGACTTCATGCCCCGCGTCATCCGGCTGTGGACGAACCCCGGCCGGACGACGGTCACCCGGACGCCGGTGCCCTGGAGCGCATCGCCCATCCCTTGGGCGAACGCGTCGAGGCCGGCCTTCGACGACCCGTAGACGTAGTTCGAGGCCCGGGCCCGCTCCCCCGCCACGCTCGACAGAACGGCGATGTGGCCGTGACCCTGCCGCTTC
>JAGQSS010000740.1 GCA_020439405.1 Ilumatobacter sp.
CGTCGAGTTCCATCTTCACGCCCTCGCGCGCGCCGAGCGCCGGGGTGATCTCGAGGAGCTGGAGGGCGACCGGGGTGTCGGGGCCGAGCATCGAGCCCGACGCGATCCGGAACAGGAGGGAGTAACCGATCTGACCGGCAGCGCCGGTCACAGCAACACGAACTGGTGACGTCATACGGCCGAGCGTACGCGCATTCCCCACCCGACCCCAAGGGGAAGAGGACCCGGTCGGTTGATGTCAGACCGGAACCGACCACCCGACGGTCAGAAGGGGTCAGGCACCTTCTGGCCGTGAACGCCGTGGTGACAGGGACCTGGCCTGCCAGAAGGTGCCTGACCCCTTCTGGTCGCCTGCCGCTCAGCGGCCGGTGTAGGAGCGGATCAGGTTGGCGTAGAAGGTGACGCCGTCGGCCGACAGGTGGATGCCGTCGGCGGCGAAGCAGTTGCCGGTGCACTCGTACGACTTGTTCGCCCAGTCGACGACGATCACGTTCGGGCGGCTGGCGGCCGCGGCGATCAACGCGTTGTTGCGCGCCGTCCACGAGCGATCGGCGCGGACGTTGAGCAACAGCACGTTCTTGTACTTCGGCGGGCTGAGCGCGTCGAGCAGGGCGTCGAGGTCGTCCTCCTCGATCGGACCGTTCGTGCCGAGGTGGATCGTGACCGGACTGTCGCCGATCAGGTCCTGCT
>JAGQSS010000741.1 GCA_020439405.1 Ilumatobacter sp.
GGTCAGCGCACGGACGTCGCGGACGAGGTCGTCCAGCGAGGTCCCGGTCGGAAACACCGCGGCCGCGCCGACTTCGAACAGCTTGGCCACGTCACCCTGGGGAATCGTGCCGCCGACGATCACGGCGATGTCACCGGCGTCGGCCTGCCGCAGTGCGTCGACGGTGCGCTTGGTCAGCGCGATGTGCGCGCCGGACAGGATGGACAGCCCGACCACGGCGACGTCCTCCTGCAGTGCGATCGACACGATGTCCTCGATGCGCTGCCGAATCCCGGTGTAGATCACCTCGAAGCCGGCATCCCGCAGCGCGCGCGCCACGATCTTCGCGCCGCGGTCGTGCCCGTCGAGTCCGGGCTTGGCGACAAGGATGCGTGCGGTCATCGCTGGAGCCATCTCTTCTTCGCGCAAGCGCTCATCAGCGGCCATCTCTTCTTCGCGCAAGCGCTCATCAGAACACCACCGGTTGCTGGAATTCGCCCCACACGGCCTTGAGGGTCGAAACCATCTCGCCCACCGTGCAATACGCATTGGCGCAGTCGATCAGGCGGTGCATCAGATTCTCGTCCCCCTCCGCACCCCGGGACAGCGCGGCCAGGGCGGCCGACACCGCGGCGGGGTCGCGCTCCGCCTTGACCTGCGCGAGGCGCTTGAGTTGCAGATCGCGGCCCTCGGCGTCGAGTTCGTAGGTG
>JAGQSS010000742.1 GCA_020439405.1 Ilumatobacter sp.
CGATGACCGGCCAGGACGCCGTCGGCGTGGCCGAGGCGTTCCACGCCACCCTCGCCATCGACGGCGTCATCATGTCCAAGCTGGACGGCGACGCCAGGGGCGGTGCGGCGCTGAGCGTCAAGGAGGTCATCGGCCGGCCGATCGCCTTCGCGTCCACGGGCGAGAAGCTCACCGAGTTCGAGCAGTTCCACCCGGACCGCATGGCCGGGCGGAGCCGCGGCATGGGCGACGTGCTGACCCTCATCGAGCAGGCCGAGCAGGCGTTCGAGAAGGACCAGGCCGAGAAGGCCGCGGAGAAGCTGCTGGAGGGCGAGTTCACCCTCGACGACTTCCTCGAGCAACTCCACTCGCTGAAGAAGATGGGCCCGCTCGGCAACCTGATGGGGATGATGCCCGGGATGCCCAAGGAGATGAAGAACGCCCAGATCGGCGACGACGCGCTGAAGCCGGTGGAGGCCATCATCCACTCGATGACCCCGCTGGAGCGCCGCAAGCCGGAGCTGATCAACGGCAGCCGGCGCACCCGCATCGCCAACGGCAGCGGCACCACGGTCGGCGACGTCAACCGCCTGGTGAAGCAGTTCCAGGAGATGCAGAAGATGATGAAGAAGATGGGGATGGCCGTCCCCCGCCGCAGCAGTGGCAAGAAGGGGAAGAAGGGCAAGGGCGCCAAGCCCTCCCGCGGCG
>JAGQSS010000743.1 GCA_020439405.1 Ilumatobacter sp.
TGGCGCTCGTCGTGTCCGCGTGCGGCGACGACGACGAGGAGTCCGGCGCAGCCACCGCCACCGCCAGCGAGCCGGCCGAGACCGCCACCGCGAGTGAACCCGCCGAGACCGCCACCGCCAGCGAGCCCGCCGAGACGGCGACGGCCAGCGAGCCCGTCGAGACCGCCACCGCGAGCGAGCCCGTCGAGACGGCACCCCCGTCGACGATCGGCACCGCCGTCGAACTGCTCGACGCCGACGGCGACGGCGCCGTCACCATCGGCATCGCCGCTGCCGGCCCGGCCAACGACGGCGCCTACTACCAGGCCGTCGTCGACGCCGCGAAGCAGATCTCGGCCGACCAGGGCTTCAACGAGCCGATCGTGTTCGACAACATCCAGGCCGCCGACGCCGCGACCGCGATGGCCGACCTCGCCCAGCAGGGCGTCGACGTGATCATCGTCGGCGCGTCGGAGATCGCCGAGCCGCTGCCGCAGCTCGTCGCCGACTACCCCGACATCTTCTGGTACTGCAACTGCGGCGCCGGCTTCCCGGAGGACCCGGGCCTCGCCCAGAGCACCGACGACGGTGGCGAGATCAGCCTCACCGCCGGCTACGCGACGGGCCTGAAGCTGCAGGAGTCGGGCGGTGACTCGGTCGTGTTCATCGGCTGCTGCGACCTCGGCTTCGAGAAGCAGGCGTTCCTC
>JAGQSS010000744.1 GCA_020439405.1 Ilumatobacter sp.
TCCCGATGCCGTCGCGGCGGGGTTGTCCGAGGTCCCGATCGAGTCGATCCGACCCAACCCCTACCAACCCCGCCGTGCCTTCGACGAGGAGTCGCTCGAGGGGCTCTCGGACAGCATCAAGGAGCTGGGCGTCCTCCAGCCGGTCCTGGTGCGCGAGCTCGACGACGGCTACGAGCTGATCGCCGGAGAACGTCGTCTGCGGGCGGCCAAGCGTGCCGGTCTTCGTACGGTCCCGGTGGTGGTGCGAACCGCCGATGACGTCTCCTCCCTCGAGCAGGCGTTGGTGGAGAACCTCCATCGGCAGGATCTCAATCCGCTCGAGGAGGCGGCGGCCTACCAACAGCTGATCGAGGACTTCTCCTACACCCAGGAGCAGGTGGCGCAGAGGGTCGGTCGGAGTCGATCCGCCGTCACCAACCTCCTGCGTCTGTTCCAGCTTCCGCCGGCAGTCCAGCGGTTGGTGGGTGAGCAGTTGATCAGCGCCGGCCACGCCAAGGCGATCCTGGGTCACCCCGACCGCGCCTACCAGGAGGCGTTGGCCAAGCGGACGGTGGCCGAAGCCCTGAGCGTCCGTGACGTCGAACAGCTCGTCCGCGAGCGGATCGAGCTGGAGAACAGCCTCGACGGATCAGCGGCATCCGGTGCTGCACCGACCGACGAGCCGACGTCGGGCGGGACCGGCG
>JAGQSS010000745.1 GCA_020439405.1 Ilumatobacter sp.
CTCCGCCGCCCAGTACGCGCAGCACATCCCCGTGCAGGTCATCTCCCGCATGATCGGGCTGCCGCTCGAAGACGAGACGATGTTCACGGAGTGGGTGGTCGACATGCTCCAGGGGGGATTCCAGAACATCGAGAAGGCGAGCGAGTCGGTGCTCGCGGTGATCCGCTACTTCGAGGGAAAGTTGGAGGAACGGGTCGAGGTACCCCCCGCTGAGCGACCCGATGACCTGCTCACCCTTCTCATCGAGGCGGAGCATGAAGGAGCACCGCTCACCGACCGGCACCGCATCGGCAGCTGCTTCTTGCTGTTGGTCGCTGGCATCGACACCACGTGGAGCTCGATCGGGTCGGCGCTCTGGCATCTTGCGACGCACCCCGAGGATCAGGCGCGTCTTCGCGCTGAACCCGAGCTCATGGACTGCGCGATCGAGGAGTTCCTCCGCTTCTACAGCCCGGTCACTATGGCCAGATACGTCGTCGACGACACCGAGTTCGGAGGCTGTCCGATGAAGCGCGGAGAGAAGGTCCTGATGGCATTCCCTGCGGGCAATCGGGATCCAGCACACTTCGACCGCGCCGACGAGTTCGTCATCGACCGGCAGCTCAACCGCCATTTCGCGTTCGGTTCGGGTATACACCGCTGCCTCGGTTCGAATCTCGCCCGGATGGAACTGAGGGTCGCG
>JAGQSS010000746.1 GCA_020439405.1 Ilumatobacter sp.
CGACGTCGTCGTCGCGCCACACGAAGCGGCCGGGGATGTCGCCCCGGATGATCATGGTGAACACCGACGGGGTGGGCTGCTCGGTCATGGCCCGAGACTAGGCACCGCCGCGCCCTACGATGCCGACCATGTCCGACACGACCGCCGGGGCGGGCCCGGCAGCCGACACCGGCGGTGGCGGGGCCCCGGGCGTCGAGCCGTCGGGGGATCGACTGGCGACCCTGCCCAACCTGATCACGCTGGTGCGGCTGCTGTGCATCCCGGTGTTCCTGTACCTGCTGTTCGTCCGCGACGCCCGCCTGGGGGCTGCGATCCTGCTCGGCGTGCTCGGTGCCACCGACTGGGTCGACGGCTACGCGGCGCGGCACCTGAACCAGGTGTCGAATTTCGGCAAGGCGTTCGACCCGACCGTCGACCGGTTGCTGCTGATCGTCGGGGTGGTGTCGATCATCGTGGTCGAGGGCTGTCCGCTCTGGTTCGGGCTGGTCGTCGTGGCCCGCGAGGTGATCCTGTCGATCTGGGTGGTGTCGATCATGGCGCTCGGCGCCAAGCGCATGGACGTGACCTGGTGGGGCAAGGCGGGGACCTTCGGCATCATGATCGCCTTCCCGGCGTTCCTGGCCGCCAGCGACGAGGGCATCCCCGAGGCCTGGTCGAGCTTCTTCGAGCTGGTGGCCTGGTG
>JAGQSS010000747.1 GCA_020439405.1 Ilumatobacter sp.
GAAACAGGCCCTGCTTGTCGCCATACCAGCGATAGAGCGTCTCGTTCGAGGCCTTCGCCCGCTGCGCCACCCGCAACATCGTCGTGCCTGAATACCCATGCGAGTCGAGCAGCGCATAGGCGGCCGCCGCAATTTCCTCGTGTCGTTTCTGCCGCTTTTCGTCGCGCATCCTGCCCTCGCTTTTTTGCCTTGATTAAAACCGTATCTTTTTATACGCAAAGCTACAAGCGTACACATTATTACACATTAGAGGACGACATGCTTAAGCTCACCATTCCCATGATCTTCATCTCGCTGCTGCTCAGCGCCGCGATCTTCGGCTTCTTTTATGCCTGGGTCTGCTCGACCATGTGGGGCCTGGACACGGCAGAACCTCGCGTGGCCATCGCGGCGATGCAGGCAATGAATGCCTCGGTGCGCAATGCCGTCTTCTTCCCCGCCTTCTTCCTGACGCCCTTGGCCCTGGCGATCACCTGCGGCCTGCTTTACGGCCCCCAACGCGCCCCGGCGCTTGCCTTTGGCGCTGCGGCGCTTGTCTATCTGTTGGGCGGGCTGATCCTGACCATGGCTGTCAATGTGCCGATGAACGAAGCCCTGGCACTTGTGACCATCCCCGACGACCCCGAGGCCGCAGGCGAAATCTGGCGCACCTATTCGGAGCGCTGGCAGGTCTGGAACATC
>JAGQSS010000748.1 GCA_020439405.1 Ilumatobacter sp.
ACCATGGCAGCCAGTACCAGCAAGGCCACGACGGCCGCAGGTCCGAGCGGCGGCCCCGAGCCCTGCGCCGGGCGCTTGCCCACCCGCCGCCACGGCCGCCAGACGAACGCCATCGCCGCGCCGAGCAGCAGGCCACTGGAGCGGGTGACGGTGGACAGGTAGAGCGCGTTGCTGCTCACCCACCCGAAGGCCTGGGCCAGGCTGGTGCCGATCATCACGGCGACCGACACCCCGGCCAGCCTGGCCGCAATGCGCTCGTCGGCGCGGGCACCGCTGCGGCCGACCTTGCGGATGGCGATGAACGTCAGCGGCCACAGCAGGTACCACTGCTCCTCCACCGCCAGGCTCCACAGGTGGCGCAGCAACTTGGGTGCGCCGGCACCCCAGTAGGAGCCTTCGGAGAAGATCGCACCCCAGTTGGCGACGTAGCCGATGCCCCAGGGGTAGTCGCGGCGCAACGCCACCTGTTGCTCCGTGCTGCCCCAGAACACGGCCCAGACACCGACGACGACCAGCACGGTGAACAGGGCGGGCAGCAGGCGCCGGGCGCGGCGCAGGTAGAACTGCCCCAGGCCGACCCGCCCGCTGCCGTCGTGCTCCTCGATCAGCAGCGACGTGATGAGGAAGCCGGAGACGACGAAGAAGACCTCCACCCCGAAGAACCCGCCGTGGGCCCAGGA
>JAGQSS010000749.1 GCA_020439405.1 Ilumatobacter sp.
GCTGACGACGCGGTTCGGCGACGTCGCCCGGGCGACGATCGCCGTCGCTGCCCGTCGCTGAAAAGCGCAACGGCCGGGGCGGGCACTGCGCCCACCCCGGCCGTTCCGGGTCGTGACTTACCGGGTCACACGGTCGGCTTCACCTCGTCGGGGCGACGACGGCGGGCGGCGATCAGGCCGAGACCGCCGAGCATCAACAGCACCAGGGCGGTCTTGAGGACCGGTTCGGTGGAGTTGCTGCCCGTCGCCGGGATGGTCGGCGCCACGCTCGTCGGCGGGATCTGCGCCACGATGACCACGGAGGCGTCGTCGCTGTTGTTGTCGAGGTTCGGGTCGGGCGTCGATGCCTCGACACGACCCAGGTTGTCGACGACGCCACCGGCCGAGTCGGTCGGGACGATCACCGAGATGGTGATCGTGCCGCTCGCACCCACCGCCATCGACGGACGGGTGCAGGTGACGTCGTTGCCGACGTTGCTGCAGCTGAAGAACGTCGACGACACGCCCGTGACCGTGACCGCTGCCGGCACGAGGTCGCCGACGACCACGTCGACGGCGGGTGCCGGGCCGAGGTTCTCGACGTCGAGGACCCAGTCGAAGCCACCACCGGCGCCGACCTGCTCGACGGAGGCGGTCTTCACGATCGCCAGGTCGGCCAGCGCCGTCAGCGGGGTGACT
>JAGQSS010000074.1:0-2702 GCA_020439405.1 Ilumatobacter sp.
CGTGTCGATGGTCTCGGTGGATGTCGTGACGTCGTTCATGCGACGATCGTGCGCCGACACCGATCGCCGGTGCGATGACCCGTCGGGTCATGTCATGGGTCGAGGCCCACGGCCGTCCGGTACAGCTCGGCGACGTCGAGGGCGGGCACGGCGTCGGGGATCTCGATCGTGCGTGGTCCGTGATCGGCCAGATCGGCGACGAGTGGCCGCTCGTTCGACAGGCTCTCGAAGCGCCACATCGTCGTGCCGCCCGCCTCGAGCCAGAGGATCGTGCCCGTGCCGTAGCGGAACACCTCGACGTCGACGCCCTCCGTGTCGACCGTGTCGTCGCGGAGGAACGCCGTCCCCGGTTCCTGCTGGATCAACACCGCGTTGTCGACCTCCTCGGCCGACAATCCGAGGACGACCTCGATCATGGCGTCGATGTCGCGTCCGTCGGGGTCGGGTGCTCGCGAAACCCAGTCGACGTCTTGTCCGATCTGGGCGGCGAGGTCGGTGAGGTCGGGGATCCGCTCGTAGACGTCGGTCTCGGTCCAGACGACCTCCGACACGGCGGCCGGCCCCTCGGAGGTGGTCACCGTCGCGCGGCCGGCATGGTCGGCCCAGTCGACCTCGCCGTCGAGCGTCGCCGTCGCCCCGTTCGGGAGTCGGGCGGTGATCGAGAAGTCGGCACCGCCGAGCTCGCGGTTGGTCACCAGCGTCTCGGCCAGTCGGGCGGCCTCGTCGTCGGTCACCGCACGCTCGTCGGGGTCGAGTTCGACCTCGGGCTGACCCCCGCCGCAGGCCGCAGCGACCAGCACGAGGGCGGCGAGGAGCACGCGCTTCACGATCGCTCCGGCACGGAGATCGCGGCGATGTCGACCGCCGGAGGACGACCGGCGGGACCGGCAGGGATCGCCTCGACGTCGCCCGGCATCGACGGCTGTGCGCCGGGCAGCGGGATCGTCCGGTGGTCGACGTCGGGCGCCGGGTCGGGGACGTCGATCACGGCCGACTCGATCGAGCCGGCGTCGGCGTCGCAGGGGAGCGCGAGCTCGATCGAGTCCGGCAGGGAGGTCGCGAACGTGTTCCCCACGAAACAGTTGCCGTACGTCGCCGTCTCACCCGGTCGCATCTCGTAGTACAGGTCGACACCGTTGCCGACCAGCACGTTGCCCTCCACCCGGTTCTCGATCGGATCGAACTCGTTCAGTCGGACCAGGCCGATGCCGTACACGTCGTGGCCCTCCACCCGGTTCCGCACCACGACGTTGCGCGTGCCGCCGCCGATCGCGATCCCGCCGCCCGAGAATCCCGAGGCGATCGCCGGCGCGGCCGGGTCGTCGTTGTCGACCACGAGGTTGCCGGCGAGCACCGTCTCGACCTGCGGCGCGAGCAGTTCCATGTCCTGGGAGTTCGGGGCCATGCCCAACCGATTGTGGCGGAAGATGCTCTCGACCACGTACACGTCGCCGCTCGCGTTGGTGCCGTAGTACCCGATCGCGTTGTACTCGGCGATCGTGTCGCTGATCACGACGTTGCACGGCTTGCACTGCCCGACGTAGATCCCCGAGTCGGGGCTGCCGCTCGTGTACACGTGGTCGATCAGACCGTCGCGCGACGCGAACGCGTACACCCCGTAGAGGCCGTTGTTCGCCGATGTCACGTACGACACCCGGTACCCGACGAGCGCGTCGTTGTCGGCCCCGTACACACCGCCCTCGCCCGGCGCGTCGCCGGACGCCCCGTTGAACAACACGCCGTTCTGACGGTACGAGTGGACCGTCAGGTTCTCGACCGCCACGCCGTCGGCCGTCACCGCGATCCCGTTCGTCAGCTCGTGCCCACCGTCGAGAACGACCTCGTTCCGATCGACGCCACGGACGGTGATGCCCTCGGTGTCGACCTGGACGGCTTCGTGATAGACCCCTGCGTCGATCAGCACCAGATCGTCCGGCTTCGCCGCGTCGACCGCCTCCTGGATGGTGGCGTGATCGGCCGGTACCCGGCGCACGGCCGCACCACCGTCGTCGCCGCACGCGGCCAGGCCGCCGCCGAACACGAGCGCCGATGCCGCTGCCCACACGAGTGATCGGAGCGGTCGACGGGTCACGGGTTCGTACTCTGGCACGCGTCGACCGGGTGGTCCGGGACCACACATCGGCGTTGCTACGGTGACGACACCCGCGCCCGACCACCCCGAGGAGCACCATGGCCGGCAAGTTCGAGATCTTCCAGGACCAGGGCGGCAAGTACCGCTTCCGGCTCAAGGCCGGCAACGGACAGGTGATCGCCACGAGCCAGGGCTACTCGACCAAGAAGGCGTGCAACAACGGCATCGAATCGGTGCGCAAGAACGCGCCCGTCGCACCGGTCGACGACGCGACGAGCAGCGGGGCCTGATCGTGTGCGGCCGGTTCGTCTCGTCGTCGTCGCCCGAACGGATCGCCGCGTACTTCGGCGCCGAAGCTGCGGTCGAGACGCTCGGCCAGAACTTCAACGTCGCACCCACCAACGACGTCTACGGGGTCGTCGACACCGCCGACGGCCGTGAGGTCCAGGCGTTCATGTGGGGACTCCTGCCGGTGTGGGCGAAGGAACGAAAGCTCGGTCAGAAGATGATCAACGCCCGGTCGGAGACGATCGCCGAGAAGCCGGCGTTCAAGGGCGTGTTCAAGAAGCACCGCTGCATCATCCCGATGGACGGCTTCTACGAGTGGGCC
>JAGQSS010000074.1:2800-12879 GCA_020439405.1 Ilumatobacter sp.
TGTCGAGGGCGGGCCGGTCACCAAGGCGGGCAAGCTCGCCAAGCGGCCGTACTTCATCCACCGCACCGACGACGAGCCGTTGGCCGTTGCCGGGTTGTGGTCGGCGTGGCGTGACAAGGCCGAGGGGGCCGACGCACCGTGGCTCCACACCGCCAGCGTGATCACCACGAGTGCCAACGCGACGATGGAGCCGATCCACAACCGGATGCCGGTGATCCTGCCGAAGGCGATGTGGGATCAGTGGCTCGACCCGACGAACCAGAACATCGACATGCTGTCGAAGCTGCTGGTGCCGGCGCCCGACAACCTCCTCACCATGCACGAGGTGTCGACCGACGTGAACAACGTCCGCAACAAGGGCGCCCACCTCGTCGCCCCCGTCTGACCGGACGCCCAGCCGATTAAATCGGCCACACGTCCACCGGTGGAAGCCCAGCCGATTTAATCGGGTGCACGTCCGGGGCCGGGCGAGTGACCGGAAGCCCAGCCGATTTAATCGGGTGCACGTCCACCGGTGGAAGGCCAGCCGATTTAATCGGGTGCACGTCCGGGGCCCGGTCAGTGACTGCCCGGGTCAGTCGACGAGGGCTTGGTACACCAACTGCTTGAGTTGGGTGCGGATGGGGTGGGTGCTGCTCGGGAGGAGCTGGGTGAGGAAGACGACCGAGATGTCCTCGACCGGGTCGCACCAGAACGCCGTGCTCGCGGCACCGCCCCAGGCGTACTCGCCCGGTGATCCGAGCACCTTGTTGGCGACCGGGTCGAGTTGCACGGAGAAGCCGAGGCCGAAGCCGACCCCGTCGAACTGGGTCTCGGAGAACAGCGGCCGGCCGTACGCCTCGAGATCGGCGCCACCGGGCAGATGGTTCCGGGTCATGTAGTCGACCGTGCGGGTGCCGAGCAGACGGACCCCGTCGAGCTCACCCTTGTTCAGCAGGAACCGTGTGAACCGCAGATAGTCCGCCGCCGTGCCGACCAGCCCGCCACCGCCGGACAGGAACGTCGTGAGACCGCCGGTCATCGCCTCGAGCGGGCTGATGACCGCTCGGCCGTCGGCCGGGTTGGGGGAGTAGAGGCGGGCGAACCGCTCGCGCTGCTCGTCGGTCGGGGCGAAGCCGGTCTCGGTCATCTTCAGCGGTTGGAAGATCCGCTGCTCGAAGAACTCGTCGAGCGCCATGCCCGAGGCGACCTCGACCACCCGGCCGAGCACGTCGGTCGACACGCCGTAGTTCCACTCGGCGCCAGGCTGGAAGGCGAGTGGCATGTCGGCCCAGCGATCGCACGTCGCCGCCAGATCGAGATCTTGCGGCGCGCCCCACTCGAAGCCGCGGGCGCGGTAGATCGCGTCGGTGACGTGCTGATGGTGGAAGCCGTAGGTGAGGCCCGAGGTGTGGGTGAGGAGGTGCCAGATCTTCATGTCCTCGGTGAGGCCTTCGGTCACCGGCTTGATGTGGCTGCCACCGCGGTAGACGCGCGACTCGGCGAACGACGGGATGAACTTCGAGACCGGGTCCTTCAGTTCGAAGGCGCCCTCCTCGTAGAGCATCATCGCGGCGACCGAGGTGATCGGCTTCGTCATCGAGTACATCCGCACGACGGTGTCGTCCGACCAGGCGATGTCGGCCTCGACGTCGCGGCGGCCGTAGGTCGCGGCGTGGACGGTCTCGCCGCCGCGGTTGACCAGCACCTGCCAGCCCGGCAGACGACCGTCGTCGACGTAGCGGGCGAAGTGACGGTCGATCCGAGCGAGTCGGTCGGCGTCGAACCCCAGTGCGGACGGATCGGCGGTCTGCATGCTCATGGGGCCAGTGTTGCAAACCGGCTGGGCTCGTTCCGGGTCGGGTGATCTCCGGGAACGTCGACTCCGTCGCCGTCCCCTGCGACACCCGACCCGCTGGGCGACTCCGGCGCCGTCCCCTGCGACACCCGACCCGCTGGGCGACTCCGTCGCCGTCCCCTGCGACACCCGACCCGCTGGACGATTACTCGGCGGGGGTGTGGCCCATGGTGCGGAGGGCGTCACGGATGGACTCCGCGGCAGCGGACAGCTCGTCGCGGTCGAAGGTGGCGGCGGCGCTCGCGAACGAGAGCTCGCTCATGTCGTTCGTCGGCACGACATGGATGTGGGTGTGGGGCACCTCGTAGCCGGCGATGATGACGCCCACCCGTTCGGGTGAAAACGCGCGCCGCTGGGCCTCACCGATGATGCGGGTCACCTCGAACAGATGCGCCGTCAGCTCGGGCGAGGCGTCGACCCAGTGGTCGACCTCCTCGATCGGGACCACCAGCGTGTGGCCGGTCGCCATCGGGTTGATCGACATGAACGCCACGCACCGATCGTCCCGCCACACGAACGTGCCGGGGATCTCGCCGTCGATGATGCGGGTGAAGATGGTCGCCATGAGGCTCACAGTACCGACGGCCACCTCCTAGGCTCGACCCGATGAGCGAGGGACTGCCCGACGTGAAGGCGGACACGATCGAGGTGCGCGAGGTCGACACCTTGTGGACGATCCCGAACCTGTTCACCCTCCTCCGACTGCTCTGTCTGCCGGTGTTCGTGTGGCTCCTGTTCGGCGCGGAGAACCGTCAGGCGGCGGCCTGGATGCTCGGCGCGCTCGGTGCCACCGACTGGGTCGACGGCTACCTGGCCCGCCGATTGGGCCAGACGAGCGAGTTCGGCAAGAAGTTCGACCCCACCGTCGACCGACTGTTGTTCGTCGTCGCGTTGATCGCGATCATGATCGACGGCTCGATGCCGGTCTGGTTCGGCGTCGCCGTCCTCGTCCGCGAGGTCGTCGTCGGCGCCACGGTCGCGATCGCGACCGTGTTCTTCGGGATGGAACGCTTCGACGTCACGTGGCTCGGCAAGACGGCCACGTTCCTGCTGATGTTCGCCGTCCCCGGGTTCTTGATGGGCCAGAGTTCGATCCCCGGTGCCGACGGCTTCACCGTCGTCGCCTGGATCCTCGGCATCCCGGGCCTGATCCTGAGCTACTACACCGCGTTCCAGTACGTCCCGATGATCCGCGACAGCATCGCGTCGGGCCGCGCCAAGCGCGTGGCCTGATGTCACGTTCGGTCTCGCGATCGTCACCTGGCCGCTGTCGTGGCACGGGGTCGTGAAGCGGTACGGTTACGGGCCATGAACGTCCCCGAGGATCTTCGCTACAGCGCCGAGCACGAGTGGGCCCGACGTCTCGACCAGTCGTCGAGGGTGAGGGTTGGGGTCACCGACTTCGCGCAGGACGCGCTCGGTGACGTGGTGTTCGTCGATCTGCCCGACGTCGGCTCGACGGTCGCGTCGGGTGACTCGGTCGGCGAGCTGGAGTCGACGAAGTCGGTCTCGGAGATGTACGCCCCGGTGGGCGGCACCGTCGTCGCCGTCAACGAGGCGTTGGCCGACTCGCCCGGGCTGATCAACGACGATCCGTACGGTGAAGGGTGGCTCCTCGAGGTCGAGATCGCCGACGACTCGGCGCTCGAGGCCCTGATGGACGCCGCCGCCTACCGCGAACTCACGGAGGGCTGAACGTGTCGTACACCTTCTGCAATCAGTGCGGGCACCGCAACCCGCCCGAGAGCAACTTCTGCTCGAGTTGCGGTTCGCCGCTCGACGTGCTCGACGACCGCACGATCACCCTCACTGCGGTCGATCCGCTGCAGGACGCCCCGGGGCCCGACGACGACATCGTCGTCCCGGTCAACGAACTCCAGCACGGCGTCGGCACCCTCATCGTCCGCGCCGGCGGCCAGGCGGGGGAGCGGTTCGCTCTCGACTCCGACCTGACCCGCCTCGGTCGCCACCCCGACAGCGAGATCATGCTCGACGACATCACGGTGTCGCGACGCCACGCCGAGATCCAACACACGGCCGAGGGCTACATGGTCGCCGACTCCGGCTCGCTGAACGGCACGTACGTGAACCAGGAGCGCGTCGAACGTGCGCAGCTCCGCCACGGCGACGAGCTCCAGGTGGGCAAGTTCCGCCTGGTCTTCTTCGAGCGCGCCGATGGCTGACGCGAGCGGCGACGGCTATCTGTCGATCGGCGAGGTGCTCGGGCTGTTGCTCGAGGAGTTCCCCGACGTCACGATCTCCAAGATCCGGTTCCTCGAGAGTCAGGGGCTGATCTCACCGGAGCGCACCCCGTCCGGGTACCGCAAGTTCTACGACGACGACGTCGAGTTGCTGCGCGTGATCCTGACCGAGCAGCGCGAGAACTTCCTGCCGCTGCGCGTGATCAAGACCCGGCTCGAGACGGGCGAGATCGACCCGACGGGGGAGCACCTGCGCCCCGACGACGAAGCGTTGCCCCCCGAGCCCGACATCGACGACGACCCGACGCCTGCCGAGGTGCCGGCGACGGCGGTGCGCTCACATCCGGCGGCTCGCCACCAACCGGCCCCCGACCCCGAGCCTCCGGCACCGGAGCACGCACCCGAACCCGAGCCGGCGACCGACGAGCGCGAGCAGTCGGCGCCCGCCGCCGCGCAGCTCCTGCCCGGTGTCCTGCTCGACCGGACCGAGTTGTGCGCGATGGTCGGGATGACCGACGCCGAACTCGAACAGCTCGAAAGCTTCGGCATCGTGCAACGCCAAGCCGGCGCCGGCGGGGTCGCCGTCTACGGCGACGACGCGGTCGAGATCGCCGCCCCGGCCTGCGCGTTCCTGCGCGCCGGTGTCGACGCGCGCCACCTGCGCACGTTCCGCACCTCGGCCGAGCGCGAGGCCTCGCTCTACGAGCAGCTCGTCACGCCACGGTTCCGGCAGCGGAATCCGGAGGCGCGAGCCGAAGCCCTGGCACAGCTCCGCCAGCTCGACGCGCTGGGCGCGAAGCTCCGCTCGGCGCTCACCAAGCACGCCCTCAGCCACCACTTCCGGCCCTGACCCGGATGGGGCGATGCCCCGAGGTCGCGGGCTGACGCGTCAGCGGTTCGCGGGTACGCTCGCGGTATGACGCCCCTGGAGCTTGTCGGAGTACGGATCGAAGTCCCGGCCAACACCCCGATGATGCTGCTCCAGGAGTCGGGCGGCGACCGTCGGCTCCTGCCGATCTACATCGGCAACCCCGAAGCGCAGTCGATCCACACGGCGATTGAGGGGATCGATCCGCCTCGCCCGCTCACCCACGACCTCTTCGTCAGCGTGCTGGCCGAGACGGGAGCGACGCTCGAGCGGGTCGTGATCACCGAGGTGCGCGAGCACACGTTCTACGCCGAGCTCCAACTCAAGGTCGGCGACGAGGAGTGCACCGTGTCGGCACGACCGTCCGACGCCGTGGCGCTCGCGGTCCGCTCCGGCACGCCGATCTTCGCGACCGAGGCCCTCCTCGACGCGGCCGGTCAACCCGCCGAAGTCGTCGACGAGGACGAGGGCGAGGAGGCCGAGATCATCGACGAGTTCAAGGACTTCATCGAGCACGTCAACCCCGACGACTTCGCCACCTGAAGCCTCCGCACCCCTTCCGTGCGCAGCTGCGCGCGCAGCGCGTTCGGGTGTTGACGCGTCGCGCGACCGTCGGTAGGGTTGCAAGTCCGTAGTTACACGCTTGTGCAGCGACGGGCTGGTTGGGGCAGACCGGCGTCGGGCCGAACGGGTCGCGGCGTCGAGAACGAGACGGAGACAGCACGAACATGAGCGAAGGTTTCAGCGGCACGCAGGCGGCCAAGGTCGTCGGCATCACCTATCGACAGCTCGACTACTGGGCACGCACCGACCTCATCCGGCCGTCGCTGTCCGATGCGAGCGGGAGCGGCAGCCGCCGCCGGTACAGCTACACCGACCTGCTCGAGCTGCGGGTGATCAAGACCCTGCTCGACGCCGGGATCAAGCTCGAATCGGTGCGCGAGGTGTTCGAATACCTCCGCGAGCACGTCGAGGGCGACATCTCGTCGGCCCATCTCGTGATCAACGGCAGCTCGGTCGTGCTCGCCAAGGGCGACGAGCTCATCGACGTGCTCCAGAAGGGGCAGGGCGTCCTGAACGTCCTGTCGCTCGCCGGGGTCAAGGACGAGGTCGACTCGCAGCTCGTCCCGCTCGCCGAGGACGGCCTCGACGACAGCCCGATCGCTGCCGCCCGCTGACGCCGGCGACCGACATGAAGCAGTCGCCGCTCGACGCCGTCCACCGCGAGCTCGGCGCCAAGATGGTGCCGTTCGGCGGGTGGGAGATGCCGCTCGAGTACTCGGGCACGATCGACGAACACCTCGCCTGCCGGTCGCGCAGCGTCGTGTTCGACGTGTCGCACCTGGGCACGATGCGGGTGGCCGGGCCGCAGGCGTTCGACTCGCTGCAGGCCGCGCTCTCGAACGACCTCGGCAAGGTCGGGCCGGGTCGGGCCCAGTACACCCACCTGCTCGACGAAGCCGACGGTTCGGTGCTCGACGACATCATCGTCTGGTGGCACCCCGACGACCCCGAGACGTTCGACGTCATGCCGAACGCGTCGAACACCGACCGGGTCGTCGACGCGATCGGCGGCACCGACGTCACCGACACCCGGGCGGTGCTCGCGGTGCAGGGGCCCGAGGCCAAACAGCGCATCACCGAGATCTGGCCCGAGGCCGGCGCTGTCGGCCGCTTCCGCGTCGTGCGCTGCGACTGGCAGGGCACCTCGTGCCTGGTCGCCGGCACCGGCTACACGGGCGAGCCCGGTCTCGAGATCGCCGTGCCGGTCGAGGCCGTCGCCGACCTCTGGCGGGCGATCACCGGCGCAGGCGTCCAGCCCGCCGGACTCGGCGCGCGTGACACCCTCCGCCTCGAAGCCGGTCTGCCGCTCCACGGCAACGAACTCGGTCCCGGCATCACCCCGCTCCAGGCCGGACTCGGTTGGGTCGTCGGGTGGGACAAGCCCGATTTCCGCGGCAAGGCGGCGCTCGAGGCCGAACGCGAACGCGGTGTGGCACGTCGGCTCGTCGGGATCAGCACCGAAGGCCGCCGTCCACCACGATCCGGGTGCGCCGTCCTCGTCGACGGCGAGGTGATCGGCGCCGTCACCTCCGGCAACTACTCGCCGGTGCTCGAACACGGTGTCGCGATGGCGTTCGTGACCCCATCACTCGAGACGGGCACGGCGGTCGAGGTCGACGTCCGCGGGAGTCGCCTCCCCGGCCGCATCGCCGACATGCCCTTCGTCGGCTGACCGTTCGAAAGGGGTCGGATACGTTTCGTCGGGACCGACGAAACGTATCCGACCCCTTTCGTCACCCAGCCGCCTGCTTCTTGGCAGCGCGCTTCTTCGCCGGGGCCTTCTTCTTCGCCGCGGCCTTCTTCTTGGCGGGGGCCTTCTTCTTGGCCGGCACGGTGTGGACGTTCTTGGTCTGCACCGTCGGCTGCTCGGCGGGTTCGGCCGGCTTGGCGCCACCCGACATGCCGGGGATCCGCAGGCCGCCGAACAGGCCGCCGGCGTTCTCCGCGAAGGCGGTGAGTGGCGCGAGCCGTCGCGACATGTCGCCGATCGTGGTGAGCACCTCGCTCAGCTGCGACGGCAGATTCGCGAACCCGGGCGCCGACAGGGTCCGAGCGATCTGTTCGAGGTTCGGCGCCGCGGCCCGGACCGGTCCTTCGAGACGTTGGGTGATCTCGTCCGCGGTGCGGATGGTCCGGGTCAGCTGTGGCACCATCGCCCGGATCGGTTCCTCGAGCTCGGCCAGCAGCACGTTGACCCGGGTCGCCGTCTCGTTGAGGCTCTCCATGGTCGTGTTGAGGTTGTCGACCGCCCGGAACATCTCGTCGACACCACGTCGCATCTGCTCGACCTGACGGATGCCGCCGGCCACGGGTGCGGCCAGCAGGTTGATGATCTCGGCGAACGGGTCGGAGGAGCGGGCGTCGTCCATGTCCGCCGACGTTACCCGTCGATGCCCGGCGTCGCAGGGCTGGTGGTCGTCGTCGATGTCGACGACGACGTCGTCGTCGGCGCGACCGTGGTCGTCGTCGATGTCGTCGTGGGCGCGACCGTGGTCGACGTCGTCGTGGTCGTCGGTCGGGTCGTGGTCGGCGGGACCGTCGTCGTGGTGGTCGTCGTGGTGGTCGTCGTGGTGGTGGGCGGCCGCGTCGTGGTCGTGGTCGGTCGGGTCGTGGTCGGCGGGACCGTCGTCGTGGTCGTCGTCGTGGTGGTGGTCGTCGGCACCGGCGTGTACTGGAAGTGCACAAAGGTCGGACGGTACCGATACGGCGCGTACCAGGCGTCGCGCAGCATGTTCCGGGCATTGTTCGACACGGACACCAGCACCGATCCGTAGCCGTCGCGCCACGGCAGGACGTGCGCATGGTACGTGTTCATCTTCGGGTCGAGCCCACGCGGATTGAGCGGGTTGTAGTGGACCGTGTACCACGGACCCCACGGTTCTTCCGCCACGTCGATCGCGATCTCGTCGCCCCAGTAGCCGTTGACCGCCGTGGCGCTGACCCACTGGCCGTCCATGTAGCGGGGCTGCATCGGGTTCTCGACGTAGAACCGGTCGACCACCGGGACAGCGTCGAGCGGCGAGGTCGACCATCCATCGGCCGTTCGGTACTCGGGCGGCGCCCAGACCAATCCGCGCGGCACCCGGGCGAGCCACATCGCGGTCGCGGAATGCCGACCTGACCAGAACCCGCCTTCGCGCCGGAGGTTCTGCTCGAAGGTGTTCCCGAACAGGTAGGTGTGCGTCTCGTCGGAGCTGACCGCGTACCCGTAGATCGGGGTCGCACCATCGTTCGGCGCGGGCGTGAACGACTCGCGCTCGAGGGTGTCGGCCTTGTACGCGCCGAGCCACGTCCGGACCGGATGCCAGCCGAGGCCATCCGGCGGCGCAGGGTCGTAGGGGTCCTTCTTCATCTCGACCCAGAACACGAACAGATCGTCGCCGACGATCTCGCCACCCATCGGCCACCACCACGTCTCCCGGGTCGACGAACGTCCGTCGCCGATCTCGAACGGCTCGGGCTTGGTCGTCGTGCCGCGGTGCAACAACCGGAAGCACTTGCCGTCCTGGACGAGTGCTGCGTTGTGGACGAAGCGCGACTTGGCCAGCGAGTTCACGGTGCCCGAGTGGTCGATGAAGGTGTCCTGGAAGAGCCAGAGATATCGGTCGCCACCGAGCGGATAGACGTGCTGGTAGTCCCAGCCGAGCACCGGCCCGACGCGCTCGGCGAAGAACCGGTCGAGGGTGCGGACCGACGTGTCGGCGACGCACCCGACGTCCGTGCTGACGTGGCCGCCCTCGGTGATGTACGTCGACGCCGCCCACGGCGGGGGAGCGATCGTGGAGGGAGGCGGCTCGTCGTCGTCGGGCTCCTCGGGGATGGGCCGTGCGGCGATCGGCGGGTTGTCCTCGTCGAGGTCGATCGTGTCGTCGTACACGTCGTCGATGTCGATCGTCACGAACGGCACGGTGGTGAGCACCGACGTCGACGTCGGTTGGAGCGTGGTCGTCGAACTCGTCGTCACCGACGTCCCGGTCGGCGGCGTCGTCGAGGTGGCGTCGACGACCGGACCGGCGCCGGTCGTGTCGACGGCGTCGTCGGAGGCCACGTCGTCACCGCCGGTCACGGCGACCAGGACGAGCACCAGCACGACGAGCAGCGCGACGCCGCCGACGCCCCACCAGGCGCGCGGCACGGGCGTCGCCGTACTGGTCTCCGCCTCGTCGTGCTCCGACATCACGTGGAGGCTAGGCGGGCCTGACGCCCACGGGGCGGCACCGTCAACGGACTGTCGGCGTGAGTGTCAGCTCACTGGCGTACGCCTCGAGCGGCTCGCAGCTGCACACGAGGTGCCGGTCGCCGTACGCACCGTCGATGCGCGACACCGGCGGGAAGTACTTGCCGCCTCGCAGCGACGCCAGCGGGTAGGCCCCGAGTTCACGCGGGTACGGGCGATCCCATTCGCCGATCAGGTCGTCGGCGGTGTGCGGGGCCCATCGCAGCGCGCTCTGTTCGACCGGCACGGCACCGTCGGCGATCTGGTCGATCTCGCCGCGAATCGCCACCATCGCATCGCAGAAGCGGTCGAGCTCGGCGCGTTCCTCGCTCTCGGTCGGCTCGATCATCAGGGTCCCGGCCACCGGGAAGCTCATCGTCGGTGCGTGGAAGC
>JAGQSS010000750.1 GCA_020439405.1 Ilumatobacter sp.
GGCCGCGTTCGTGGCCTCATCACGTGGCAATCTACTCAACTTCAGACGCTGAATGTCCCGGGCGTAAGCGACGATTGTGTCCTGGTCGTTGCTGAGGAACTTGGCGACGGTCCGTGGCACGTCAGCACGCGACCAGACGATCGTTTCCACGAAGTTCTGGCTACCGAACACCTCGTCCATCAGGAGCCGCATCCGGTGCTGTTCGGCGTCGTCGAGGTGAACCCAGACCGAACCATCCGGGGCGAGCAAGTCGCGGATCAGCAGGAGCCGTTCCCTCATGAAGGACAGCCAGGTCGAGTGCTCCATCCAGTCGTCGTAGTGCTCGAACGCCTGCCCGGTGTTGAACGGCGGGTCGATGTAGACGAGCTTGACCTTGCCCCGATAGATCGCCCGGAACTCAGGCACCTCGCACAAGATTCGGAGCACGTCGAGGGAGTCGCCCGTGAAGAGGAGGTTCGCGGCATACGGATCCTCGGGAACCTCGCCCACGAAACCAGTGAAGTCAGCGAGCCGCACCTCGGATGCGGCCGGGTGATGACGCCCGACCCAGACGGGCTTGCCGTCGGCGTCCTTCGGGATGAGAAGGAACTTGTCTTTGCCCGGCCAGACGAGCTCGAGTCGGACCTCACTCACTTGGGATGCCTTTCCGCCTTGAGGAGTCGCGCCTGTTCCTTGTA
>JAGQSS010000751.1 GCA_020439405.1 Ilumatobacter sp.
GACCCCGTCGAGTGGCCGGCCGGACCGCCGCCGGAGCCGCGGATCGTCAACGTCAGCGATGCCGAGTACGAAGCCCGGATGACAGCGCTCGGCCTCGACCCGCAGACGGCGACACCCGAGCCCGAGACGCCGGAGCAGACCGCTCTCGATGAGGCTGGCCCCATCTACGAGGGCGTCGTGCTCGACCCGATGCCCGAGCCCGAGCGGGATGAGCAAGAGCAGCGGGCCGACGAGCCTGCCCGCGAGAGCGAGCAGGAGCAGTACGAGCGGCTGTTCAACGTCGGTGGCGACTCCCAGACGCAGGAGGATCCCGAGATCATCGACGCCGAGATCGTCGAGGACGACGATGCCTACGAGGCGCTCAAGGCTGCTCAGCGAGCCGCCTACGAGGCCCAGGAGTGGGCCTTCTCCCAGGAGCGGCTGACCAACCCCGACCTGCGGCACCGCAACGCCCTGCCCGAAGACGGCAAGGACACCGCCATCAAGGCGAGCACCTGGCTCAGCATCACCGGACCCGGCGGCTACCCCAACGCCGTGCTCGGCCACTACTCGCTGTTCAACCCCGAGCAGAAGAAGCCCAAGGAGGGAGAGAAGCAGCCGCAGGCGCTGGCCGTCGACCTACCCGCCGGCATCTACGTCGGCTGGGGCAACAACGAGGCCGGGGACAAGACCG
>JAGQSS010000752.1 GCA_020439405.1 Ilumatobacter sp.
TCGTCGGTATCGATGTGGACCTGCACGGCCTTCACCCGCACCTGGCGGACGTCGTCGGTGCGGTCGGCCACCGTGTACGCCTCGAACTGCTCGGGGTCCGGCTCCTCGCCCAGGCCCAATTCGCGGAACCAGGTATCCAGCACCGTGCCGTCGTTCGTGATCGTGGCCAGCCCCCGGCCCCATGCAGCAGTCATCTCACGTCCCTCCTTGTGGCCGCCAGGCTAGGTGCCAACCGAGTAGGTACCCCCATCCCGGGGTCGGAGTGGGCACTCGGATGAAGGCTGGCACTCGGGTCGGTTGGCGGGCACTCGGGTGGGCGGGATGGCACTCGCACCGACGGGCCGGGGTGGCCGGCTGTCACCAGCGGTTGCGGGCCTCTTCGGCGAAGCCGCGGATGCCGTCGATCTCCACGGGCACGCCGTCGTCGCCCACCACCCGGCCGCTCCACGTGCCGAAGCACTGGTGGACCTCCATCTTCAGCAGCTTCACGTCGGTGACGTCGTAACGGTCGAACGTGGGGGTGAGCGTCACGTCCACCTGGTCGGACCCGGGCGTGCGCACCCGCCACGGCTGCATCGGGTCGTCCCACGAGTAGTCCCAGACCAGCTCCTCGCTGATCTTCGTCAGCCGGCCGTCGATGCACAGGGCGTTCTCCGTGGCGCCGGTTCCCT
>JAGQSS010000753.1 GCA_020439405.1 Ilumatobacter sp.
CACGAACCAGAACGCCGTGCCCCACCCGGCGGTGAGCTGGCCCGGACGGGCGACGGGCTGGCGCTGCGGGCGGGGCAGCGGGCGCGGTGGCTCGTCGAGCGAGGTCGGCAGGGGCTCCATCACCATCTCGGCACAGGGTAGTGGTGCACACCGCCGGACGCCTGCCGGGCCTGCCCTCGACACCGCCCGCGGGAGGGGGAGGGGCCAGGCCCGCTAGCCTCTGCGCCCGTGACTGCGCCCGAGACCGGCCCCGGCGAGCCCTTCCGCAAGCTCAGCATCTTCTTCCCCATGTGGAACGAGGAGGCCTACATCGAGCGCGCCGTCGGCTACGCCCGTGAGGCCTGCCAGGACCTGCTGGCCAAGGGCGACATCCTGGACTACGAGCTCATCGTGGTGGACGACGCCAGCACCGACCGCACGCCGGAGATCGCCGACGCGATGGCCGCCGCCGACCCGCACGTGCGGGTGGTGCACCACCCGGTGAACCGCAAGCTGGGCGGCTCGATGAAGACCGGCTTCGCCAGCGCCACGGGCGACGTGGTGCTCTACAGCGACGCCGACCTGCCCTTCGACATGGCCGAGGTGGCCCACGCCCTGCGGCTACTGAAGTACTACGAAGCGGACGTGGTCTCCGCCTATCGCCACGACCGCACCGGCGAGGGCGCCCT
>JAGQSS010000754.1 GCA_020439405.1 Ilumatobacter sp.
TTCTCCGACCAGGCCGAGGGCGCCCTCACCGACCTGCGCAAGAGCGTGGTGAACGCGACCGCGCTCGCCGAGGTCGCCGCCGAGCTCCACATCGGATCGCACCTGCTGCTCGGCCGCGGTGAGGACGCCGCCGGCGGGCGGCTCAAGGTGTCGATCCTGAGCGACGCGATGGAGGCGGTGCTCGGTGCGGTGTATCTCGACGGCGGCAAGGACGTCGCCTACGACCTGATCGAGCGGCTCTTCGTCGCCCGCCTCGAAGCCGCCGTCGCCAACCTCGACCGCCTCGACTACAAGTCGGCGCTGCAGGAGCTGACCGCGACGCGCGGGCTGGCGTCACCCGAGTACTCGCTGCGCTCGACCGGCCCCGACCACGACAAGACGTTCTACGCGACGGTCCTGATCGCGAAGGACGTCGCCGGCGAGGGCGAGGGGCGCTCCAAGAAGTCGGCGGAGCAGGCGGCTGCCGCCGCGGCGTTCAACGCGATCACGGCGTCCTGAGCCGTGCCGGAGCTGCCCGAGGTCGAGACGGTCCGGCGTGGGCTGGAGCGGTTCGTGGTCGGTCGGCGTGTCACCCGCGTCGAGGTGGGGCGGGAGCGCACGGTGCGCCGCACCTCGCGCCAGGCCGTGATCGACGGGTTGACCGACACCACCATCACGGCCGCCAACCG
>JAGQSS010000755.1 GCA_020439405.1 Ilumatobacter sp.
CACCTCGGACGCCGCTGCCGTCCCCGCCGTCCCCGCGCCGCCCATGCGGGATCACCTCGACCCGACCCAGCACCGGGAGTGGGGACGCTCGCGTCGCAAGGCGTGCCCCCGCACGATCCAGTCGTTCTGGGAGATGACCGACGCACGGGATCCGGTCGAGATCCTTCAGCGCCAGGAGGAGCACCGGCTCCCCTTCCTGGTCCCGGTCCGTCACGCCCGGATGTTGACCAGCCCGTTCGCGTTCTACCGGGGATCCGCCGCGGTGATGTCGGCAGATCTCGCGACGACGCCGAGCACCGGGATCCAGGCCCAGCTCTGCGGTGACGCGCACCTGTCGAACTTCGGTCTGTTCGGCTCGCCCGAGCGGGCGCTGGTGTTCGACTGCAACGACTTCGACGAGACCCATCCGGGGCCCTGGGAGTGGGACGTGAAGCGCCTGGCGGTCAGCGCGGTGCTCATGGCGGCCGACCGAGGGTGGGACACCGACGCCCAACGCCGTCTCGCCCGTGCCGTCGGTTTCGGATACCGGGTGTCGATGGCGGACTTCGCCTCAAAGGGACGGATGGCCGTCTGGTACTCCAAGGTGACCGACGAGCAGCTGCTCGCGTTGGCCAAGGACGACAACCGCGCCGCGATCGAGAAGCAGTTCCGCAAGGCCCGCCTCAAC
>JAGQSS010000756.1 GCA_020439405.1 Ilumatobacter sp.
GGACCGGGCGATCGCGATCCGCTGCTGCTGCCCGCCCGAGAACGAGTCGGGGTAGCGGTCGAGCTGCTGGTCGATGCCGACCCGGGCAAGCGCGGCGACCGCCTCCTGCCGTGCCTGTCCGGCCGAGATGCCGTCGAGCTCGAGCGGGAGCATCACGTTCTCCAGCGCGGTCAACGACGGGATCAGGTTGAGCGACTGGAAGACGTAGCCGAGGCGGCGGCGGCGCACCTCGGCGAGCTCGGCGATCGACATCGTGGTGAGGTCGCGTCCTTCGAAGCGGACGTTGCCGGCGGTGGGCAGCTCGAGCCCGCCGCCGAGGTGGAGCAGGGTCGACTTGCCGCAGCCCGACGGGCCCATGATGGCGACGAACTCGCCGGGCATCACCGACAGGCTGACACCGTCGAGCGCGCGGATCTCGGTGACGCCGGCCCCGAACGTCTTGACGACGTTGTGGTACTCGACGACCGGGCCGCTCGGCGGCTGGTTCGTGTTGGCGGTGATCATGAGCGGTCCTTCCGGGATGCGTTCAGGCGTGACTCGCACAGGTCGAGCCAGCGGAGATCGGCCTCGGCGCGCACGATGAGCGCGTCGGTGACGAGTGCAGCGGCGAGCGATGCCGCCGACGTGTCGGGCACGGCGTCGGGCGACGGCGTCACCGAGCGGCGGT
>JAGQSS010000757.1 GCA_020439405.1 Ilumatobacter sp.
GTGCCGACCAGCGTGAAGGCCACGAAGACGGTGAGGAGCCGACGGTCGTGCCCGATGTAGCGCAGCGCATCGCGCACCGGGGTGCCGCCGCGCTTGGCCACCGGCGCCGGCGCCAGGTTGGACGTGTCGATGGCGAACAGCGACAGGAGGATCGCGGCGAACGAGATGCCGTTGATCATGAACAGCCAGCCGGCACCCAGCGGACCCTTCAGCATCGCGGCCAGACCGGGGCCGACGATGCGGGAGCCCGTCATCACCGCAGTGTTGAGGGAGATCGCGTTGGTGATCTCGTCGGGCTCCACCAACTCGATCACGAAGCCGCGGCGGGCCGGGTTGTCGAACGCGTTCACCACGCCGAGCACCAGCGACAGCCCGTACAGCAGGGGGAGGCTCTCCTGACCGGCCAGCACCATCCCACCCAGGCCCAACGCCTGCGCGGCCTGCAGCGCCTGGGTGAGGATGGCCATCCGCCGCTTGTCGTGGCGATCCGCGACGGCACCGGCCCAACTGCCGAGCAGCAGCATCGGCAGGAACTGGCAGAACAGGGTGATGCCGATGTCCGTGCCGTTGCCGGTGAGCTGGTACACGACCAGCGACATCGCCGTCATCTGCATCCACGTGCCGACGTTGCTGACCAGCAGGCCGACGAAGAACAGCCGTGCGTTC
>JAGQSS010000758.1 GCA_020439405.1 Ilumatobacter sp.
AGCGCGTCCGCGGGCGCGGGCGGCTCGCCCTCGCTGCGGGCCAGCGACGGGTTGATGACGATGCCCAGCGAGAGGTCGTTCCGCTCCGCCCGCATGGCGTCCACGGCCAGGCCGTGGGCCAGCAGTTGGTGGTGGGCCACGGTGACCGCGGCCTTGTCGTCGCGCAGGCCCGGCGCGTGATGGCCGTCGGCGTGGCCGAGGTAGGCGTAACACCACGGCTCGTTGAACGTGGCGATCATCGGCGCCCGGTCGCCCAACTCGCGGGCGATGAGCGCGGCGTAGTCGGCGAACCAGTGCACGGTGTCCCTGCTGCGGAAGCCGCCGTGCTCCTCCAGCGCGGACGGCAGGTCCCAGTGGAACAGGGTGATGTTGGGCACGATGCCGCGGGCGAGCAGACCGTCCACCAGGCGGTGGTAGAAGTCCAGCCCCTCCCGGTTCACCTCGCCGAACCCGCCCGGCAGCACGCGGGACCAGGAGATGGAGAAGCGGTACGACTGCAGCCCGAGGTCGGCCATCAGCGCGAGGTCCTCGTCCAGCCGGTGGTAGTGGTCGCAGGCGATGTCACCCGTGTGGCCGTGCGCCACCTTGCCCTCGGTGTGTGAGAAGTCGTCCCACACGGACCGGCCCCGGCCGCCATCCTCAGCCCCGCCCTCGATCTGGTAGGCC
>JAGQSS010000759.1 GCA_020439405.1 Ilumatobacter sp.
GACCGCGGAGATGAACCCGGTCATCACCGAGTTCGACACGAAGCGGAGGAAGGCCCCGAGCTGGAGCAACCCGGCGAGGATCATGACGATGCCGGTCACGATCGACAGGGTGAACAGCGACCGGGCCGGGTCGTCGCGGCCGGCCAGGTCGACGTCGGCGACGATGATCGACATCGCGCCGGTCGCCTGCACCGCCATGAACGCCGTGCTCGTGAACAAGGCGGCGCCCACCATCCCGAACAGATAGCCGTAGAGCCCGAAGACCGGGTTGACGCCGGCGAGCAGCCCGCTCGCCAAACCGTCCGGGACGCTCTCCACGCCGAGCACCAGGCCGGCCATCCCGTCGTCCTTGATCGCGTCGCGCCGGAACCACCGCTTGGGCGACGCGACGGGGTAGCGGGTCAGCTGGTGCACGGTGTGGGCCGGCGGGTCGGACGGATCAGTCTTCGAACATCTCGCGCAGCGCGGCCTCGTTCTCGACGCTGAGGTTGGTGGAGATGAGCTGCGCTTCCACGTCCGCGAGCTGCTCCTTGACGCGATCGAGGACGGCGTCGTCGGAGAGGAGGAACAGCGCCGAGGTTCCGGGGGTCACCTGATCACGTACCGAGGCGATGAAGTCGTCGTCGATCCCGAAATCGGCGAGCGAGCCGCTCAGCGCACCGATCG
>JAGQSS010000075.1 GCA_020439405.1 Ilumatobacter sp.
GATCTCGTCCGCGATGCGGCCGAAGTCGCACGAGAGCAGCGAAGGCGCGACGATCACGCGGCGGTCGCTCATGGGCGTCGCTCCAGGGGTAGGGCTCATCTCGTGGTCAGGATAGCGGGTCGACGCGGCGGCGTTCACCGCCGCGCCGACTTCAATGGGATTGGACGGCCCATCCGAGCGCGCTGGTCACCGCTGGCTGGTCACCGCTTGCTGGCCTTACCGCCGTTGCCCGCCGGGGTGCCCGCGAGCGCCGCGACGCCGGGGAGCACGCGGCCCTCGAGCAGCTCCAAGGACGCGCCGCCGCCCGTCGACACGTGGTCGACCTCGTCGTCGAGGCGGAACTGCGCGAGCGCGGCCGCCGAATCGCCGCCACCGACGACGGTGAACGCCTTCGTGTCGGCCACCGCCTGAGCCACCGTCTTGGTGCCGTTCGCGAAGCGGTCGTCCTCGAACATCCCCATCGGGCCGTTCCAGAACACCATCCGGGCGTCCATGATCACGTCGGTGAACGCCGCCGCCGAACCCGGGCCGATGTCGAAGCCCTTGCCGCCGTCGGGCACCTGGGCGCCCCACGTCGCGAACTGGCCGTTGGCGTCGAGGCCGACGAGATCGTCGGGCAGGTGGATCTTGTCGCCACTCGCCTCGAGGATGCGGGCGCAGGTGTCGACCTGATCCGGCTCGAACAGCGAGTCGCCGATCCGCTTGCCCTGCGCGGCGAAGAACGTGAAGCACATCGCCCCGCCGATCACCAGCGAGTCGACGACCTCGAGCAGCGCCTCGACCACACCGAGCTTGTCGGAGATCTTGGCGCCGCCGAGCACGGCGACGAACGGCCGCTTCGGCTGGTTGCGCAACCCGAGGAGGACGTCGACCTCCTTCTCGAGCAGCCGACCCATCGCGGACGGCAGCGTCGCCGGCGGACCGACGATCGACGCGTGGGCACGGTGCGACGCTCCGAAGGCGTCGTTCACGTACAGGTCGACGCCGTCGATCAGCTGGGCCGTGAACTCGGCGCCGTTCCCGGTCTCGCCCGGATCGAAGCGCAGGTTCTCGAGCAGCTCGACGCCCGGTGCCAGCTCGGCGAGGCGTTCGCGGACCGGCCCCATCGAGTACTTGGGGTCGGGCTCGCCCTTCGGCCGACCGAGGTGGCTCGCGCACACGACGCTGGCGCCGCGTTCGGTGAGCCACTCGATCGTCGGCAGGGCGGCACGAATACGGAAGTCGTCGGTGATACGGCGATGGTCGCCGTCGTCGTCCACCTCGCCGTCGAGGGGCACGTTGAAGTCGGTGCGCACGAACACGCGCTTGCCCGACACGTCACCGAGATCCTCCAGGGTGGGAATCCCGTCGATCATCGCGACCTCAGCGCTTCTTGGTGCCCACGTACGACACGAGGTCGACGAGGCGGTTCGAGTAGCCCCACTCGTTGTCGTACCACGAGCAGACCTTGACGAGCTTGCCCATGGTCATGGTGAGCCCGGCGTCGAAGATCGACGAATGCGGGTTGTGCACGATGTCGCTCGACACGATCGGGTCTTCGGTGTACTCGAGGACGCCCTTGAGCGGGCCGCGCGCGGCGGCCGCCTTGTACGCGGCGTTGATGTCCTCGACCGACGCCTTCGTGCGCAGGTTCGCCGTGAAGTCGGTGATCGAGCCGGTCGGGATCGGCACACGGAACGACGTGCCGTCGAGCTTGCCCTTCATCGACTCCATCACGAGGCTGGTCGCGCGAGCGGCGCCGGTGCTGGTGGGCACGATGTTGATCGCCGCGCCACGGGCACGACGGAGATCCTTGTGCGGGCCGTCGACGAGCTGCTGGTCGCCGGTGTAGGCGTGGGTCGTGGTCATCAGACCGTTGACGACACCGAACGCGTCGTCGAGCACCTTCACGAGCGGGACGAAGCAGTTGGTGGTGCAGCTCGCGTTCGAGATGACCTGGTGCAGCTTCGGCTTGTAGTCCTTGTGGTTCACGCCGTACACGACCGTCAGGTCGGCGCCCGACGACGGCGCCGACACGATCACGGTCGGGGCGCCGGCCTCGACGTGCATCGCGGCCTTGTCGCGATCGGTGAAGAAGCCGGTCGACTCGATGACGACGTCGACGCCCAGGTCGCCCCAGGGCAGCGCCTTGGGATCGCGTTCGGAGAGCACTGTCAGTGTGTCGTCGCCGACCTTGATGCCGTTCTTGGTGGCGGTGATCTTGTCGGGCAGGACCCCCATGACCGAGTCGTACTTGAGGAGGTGCGCCATCGTGTCGAGCGAGCCGAGATCGTTCACCGCGACGAAGTCGATGTCGGCGCCGCTCGCCTTCGCTGCACGGAAGAAGTTGCGGCCGATGCGCCCGAAGCCGTTGATGCCTACGCGAACGGTCATGGGATGGGTCCTTTCGGGAGTGGGGGTCTGACAGTCGTACTGACGGCGTCGACACTACTGTCTTCGCGCGACAGCGCCGCCGTTACCGCACGGTAGGCCGTCGTGCCGCGTGGTGGGAGGGCCGGACGTCCCGATGTCAGATGCCGACGTCGCGGTGCGAGGTACGCGCCGCGATGCCGTGCTCGGACAGTCGCCGCGCCAGCTCCTCGGTGATGGCGACGGAGCGATGACGACCGCCGGTGCACCCGATCGCGATCGTGAGGTAGACGCGACCCTCCGACTGGTAGCTCGGCACCAGGTCGACGAGCATCGCCTCGAGATGGTCGAGGAACGACGCCGTGACGCTGCGTTCGAGGACGTAGTCGCGCACCTTCGGGTCGTGGCCGGTGAGCGGCCGCAGCTCTTCCTCCCAGTGCGGGTTCGGCAGGAACCGGACGTCCATGACGATGTCGGCGTCGAGCGGGAGGCCGTGCTTGAAGCCGAACGACTCGACGGCGATCTGCAGCTGCTGGTGATCGACTTCGGCGAACGCCTTCACCAGCTTGTCCTTGAGCTGGTGCACGTTCAGTTCGCTCGTGTCGATGACCAGGTCGGCCTGGGTCTTCACGGCGTCGAGCAGTTCGCGTTCGTGCTCGATCGCCTCGAGCACACCGTCGCCCTGTTCGGCAAAGGGGTGTCGTCGCCGCGTCGCGTCGTACCGCTGGACCAGCACCGGCGTCGCCGCGTCGAGGAACAGCAGGGTGACGACGTGTCCGTCGGCGCGCATCCTGGCGACCTCGCGCATCAGCCCCTCGTGGTTGCGACCCGCGACCAGCGCCAGACGGGCGATCCCCGACTGGGGCTGCGAGGCCAGATCGACGATCGTCGGCAACAGCGACGTCGGCAGGTTGTCGACGACGTAGAAGCCGAGATCTTCCAACACGTCGGCCGCGCCCGACCGTCCCGCCCCGGACATCCCGGCGATCACCACGATATCAGCCACAACGTCGAGCGTACTGGCGGCAGGAGGGCTCCCGCCGATCGGTGAGCGTCCATGCCCGAGTGGCCGGTTCGCCCGATCCCGCGACGGTATGGTGCCCGCTGTATGAACCGAATGCACCGGCTCGTCACCGTCGGCGCTGTGGCGATCGTGACGCTCGCCGGATGCAGCTCGTCGGCCGAGGAGACGTTCATCCCGGTCGACGACGCCGGGTCGACCGGATCGACCGCTGATGGTGCGGGCGAGGTTCCGTCCACCGCGCAACTCGTCGCGTCCTACGGTTCGGGCCGAGCCGAGGCGGCTGCGCCGACACCCCGAGGCACGGTCGTGGTGACCACGATCGGCGGAACGATCCTCGACGAGGGCGGCGAACGTCCGCTCGACACGGACTGGACGACCGGCCAGTTCCGAAGCGCATCCCTCTCCACCGACGAAGACGTGATCGGCATCGCCCGCGATTCACCCGCCACGATGGAGTGGTACGACATCGAATCCGGCGCCCTGCTCGGCGCACACCAACTCGAGTCGACCGACGTCGTCGTGCAGACCATCGCGGCCGGCACGGGCTCGCCACCCATCGCGCTCACCAGCGGCGGCGTGGTCAGATTCGCCCCCTCGACGGGCGTCACGGAGTTCGTCCCCTATCCGTCGGGCACGACGATCGCCGGCACCGCGGCGGTGGTCGCCTCCGGGCTCGTGATCGTGCCGCTCGCCGGCACCGGATCGGTCTGGATCGTCTCGACCGACGAGGAGGCCGTACGGGACCTGGGCCTGGGTGACGGCGTCCAGGTCGCCGACGTGCACGCCGCTCGCGAAGGCGAGGCGGTCGCGGTGACCGTCTGGACCGGCGCGGACCAATTCGAACGTCGCGACTCGATCGTCTCGCTCGACCCGACCGATCTCACCGTGATCGGATCGGTCGAGTTCGATCGTCCGCTGGATCCCACCGCTTGGACGGTCACCACCGACGCCGTGGCCGTCGCCGACGGCTCGGCGCTCCACTGGTTCGACGCCGGCGGGGCCGACACGACGCCGACGGCCACCTCTCCGATCGCACTCGTCGATGCCGTCGCCGACGCCGTCGTCACCGTCGGCTCGGATGGCGCTGTCACCGTGTGGCAGGACGCGGAACCGGTCACGACGACCGACGGCGGGTCCCGGATCATCACGTCGACGCCCGGCGCCGGAGGCCTCGGATTGGTCGACCACTACGGAGTGATCACCGTGCTCGATGCCGACGGCGAGGTGGCCGCCGTCGACGAGCGGTTCGCACCCGGCGAGTTCACGAGTGCCGCCGTCTCGTCTGCCGGCGATCGGATCGCTGTCGCCGGCACCAACGGGGCCGCGACCATCCTCGACGCCGATCTCCGCCCGACGGTCGGCTGGTCCGTCCCCGAAGCGCCGACACGCATCGACACCGTCCGTTTCGCCCCGAACGACTCGCTGTTCACCGGGTTGGCCCAGCGGACCGGAGCACAGGCGTTCGACGACACCGTCGCCGCCTGGCCCGACGGTCCCGACGGTCCAGCGTTCGAGATCGGGGGCGACGCCGAGGACGTGGCCGGATGCGCGTTCTACTACAACCGGATCGAGTTCTCGGCTGACGGTTCCTGGTTCGCGACGACTTCGCACGACTTCTCGATCGAGGTGGTCGACACCGTCTCCGGTGCGCGACGAGCCCTGATTCCGCCGCTGCCGAGCGCGATCCTCGACATTGCACTCACCGACGACGATCAACACATCGTCGTCTCGACCGACGATGCCCGTGTCTCGATCTGGTCGATCGACCCGGTCGCCGAAGTCGCATCGGCAGAGACATCGATGGGCGGCTATCAGGCGTTGGCCGCTCGACGAGGGACCAACGAAATCGTCGCACTGGACCTGCTCGGGAATCTCACCCTCATCAGCGCGGACGACGGCACACAACTTCGCACGCTCGACGGCACCGCCGCCCGGTCGACGACACTCGAGGTGTCCCCCGACGGCGCGCTCGCCGCTGCACCTCTCGACGACGGGAGCATCGGTGTGTGGTCACTCGACGACGGCCGGTTGGCGATGACGGTGCCCGGTCACGTCGGCGGCATCGGCGGCCTCGCGTTCGGGCCCGACGCACGCCGGCTGGTGTCGGTGTCCGACGACGGCACGATGCACCTGTGGCAGCTGGGCTGACCGAGCGGCCGTCAGGTACGACGGAGGCGTAGGTACAGCAGGCGCGGCACGGTGGCGGCTTCGGTGTACTCCGGTGCTCGCTCGAGGAAGCCGGGCGGCGGGGCGGGTTCGAGCATCCGTTCGAGCACCAGACCGTGCTCGGTGAGGGTGTTCAGGTACAGCGAGAGGGGACGGTGGATGAACCGGATCCACACGCCGAGCTCGACCTGCTCGACCGACTCGCTCTCGACCAGGTACGGCCCGATCCGCCAGTACTGCTCGGGCGGGTCGATGATGTGATCGTCGATCCAGCCCGATCCCGGCGTCTGCAGGAGCGGGTGATTGAGGAAGAAGCAGAAGCGTCCGCCGGGCTTGGTCACCCGGGCGACCTCGGCGATCGCCGCGTCGACGGCGTCGATGTGCTCGAACACCAGGCACGCCACCGTGGCGTCGAACGTCGCGTCGGGGAACGGCAACTCGTCGGCCGTCGAGCGGGCGTAGTGCGCACCACCACCGCGCTCGTGGGCAACCTTGATCTGGTTCCACGTGGGGTCGATCCCGACGACGGTCGCGCCGACCGACGCCATCATCCGACTGATCTGCCCGTCGCCGCAGCCGATGTCGAGGATGGTCTGCGCGTCGCCCAACTCGGCGGCGGCGAGCGGCAGGATCTGCTCCTCGTACTCGGGGTCCGCGCCGTCGGTGAACCCGTCGATCCACCAGTCGGCGTGGTCTTCCCAGAGGTCGCGAGACGGATCGCGTGGCGCGTCGGTGGTCACGTGGACGAACCTACCGTCGACGGTTCAGAGACGGCGGGTGTCGACCACCCGCTCGGGCTGATCGAGCGGCGCGAAGGTGTCGTTCCACCTGCCGGCGAGATCGACGACCAGGTCGATCGCCGCGTGCGACACGAAACACACCCGGCCGTCCGCGTCGGGACGCACCATCACCAGGTTCGCCACCGTCTCCCCCGCCGCATAGTTCAGGTTCGACGCCGTCGGCACCTCACGATCACACGGGAACGCCGTCACGTGACCCGCCGCCGACGGTGCCACCGCCGTCACGTTCAACACCGGCACCCCGTCCGCGCCACCATTCCCGTCGCCATCGTCGACCGGCGGCACCTGCACGGCGACGGGCTCGCCCGGCGCCAGACGTCGCACCGGACCGCCCACGCCGTCGCGCGTGTCGCGGATGCGGGTCGGCTGGTCGATCGGGGTCACGCCGGAGGCGCGACCGGCGAGGTCGACGACGAGGTCGATCGCCGCGTGCGACACGAAGCACACCCGGCCGTTCGCGTCGGGACGCACCATCACCAGGTTCGCCACCGTCTCCCCCGCCGCATAGTTCAGGTTCGACGCCGTCGGCACATCCCGGTCACACGGGAACGCCGTGACGTGGCCCGCACCCGACGGCGCCACCGCCGTCACGTTCAACACCGGCGGCCCCACCCCGGCGGGCAGCTGGACCTCGACCGCCTGCCCCGGGAGCAGCCGGCCGATCGGTCCACCGACACCCGTGCGTGTGTCGCGGATGCGGGTGGGTGCGTCGAGCGGGACGAAGCCACCGGCGGTCCCACCCGAGGTGTCGACGACGAGGTCGGTGTCGGCGTGCGAGACGAAACAGACCCGGCCGTTCGCGTCCGGTCGCACCATCACCAGGTTCGCGACCGTCTCCCCCGCTGCATAGTTCAGGTTCGACGCCGTCGGCACCTGCCGGTCGCACGGGAACACCGTCACGTGACCCGGACCCGCCGGCGCCACCGCCGTCACGTTGAGCACCGGGACCCCGTCGTCGTCGGGGACCTCGACCGGGTAGACGACACCGGCCGGGAGGAAGCGGGACAGCGGGATCGTGTGGAACGACGGCCGGTAGATGGCGGTCACCCGACCGTCCCAACGGTTGTGGGAGATCATCCAGCCGAGCGTGTTCTCGGGCCGGCTCGCCGCCGCCGTCGGCACCCAGGTCGCGAAGAACGTGTTGCACTCGAGACGCGAGCACTTGAGCGGTTCGGGCACCGCGGCGAACTGTACGAACGGTCCGGTGGGCGACGTCGACCGTCCGAAGGTGATGGTGCGCCCCCACCAGTCGTCGAGCTTGTCGACGGCGACGAACGAGGCGCCGGTCCACTCGATCTGGGTGGCGTGCGCGATGCGGCCGGTCGGGTCGACGATCGACACCGCCCGCGCCGGGTCGCTCTGCCACCGGGCGCCGTCCCAGTAGGTCGGCGTGTCCATCACCTGTCCGCGCGGCACGCGCCCGACCGTGACCCGCCGGGCGCACGCGTCGTGGGCCGGGATGTCGTTCACCAAGTCGAAGCCGAACTGACGGTGGCACTGCGCGTACAGGTACGTCCACGACGCGTCGGAGGTGACCGACCAGCCGTACAGCGCCGTCGAACGGTTGGGCGCGTACGACTTCCCGACGGGAGCGAGCGTCGTCCCGTCGAGCGACACGACACGGGTCGCGACGGGCACCGCGTGCTCCAGGTACTCCTCACCCTGCTCCTCCATCTCGGCGACGAAGACGTAGACGCGTCCGTCGGTGCCCGGCGCGGCGTCGAGCGGCCAGAACCACCTGGCGTAGGGATCGGTCTCCGCGTCGTAGAAATACGGACGGGGTTCGCTCCGGGTGCCGTTGTAGAGGATCGAGAAGCACGCGCCGTCCTGCACGGCGGCGATGTTGTGCACGATGTCGATCTCGTCCGGCCCGGTCCGCACCGCGGCGTCCTGGAACGTCCACAGCACGCGGCCGTCCGGGAGCGCCGTGGCCCGCTGGTAATCGGCGCCGACCACGCCCGCCGGCTCGCTGTCGAACAGTCCGTTCAAGAGGTCGATCCGGGCCTCGGCGAGACATCGCACGGCCTTGACCGCACCGTTGCCCGCCACCGCCTCGGCGACGTCGCCGTTCCGCGATGCGAGGCCCGAGACGGCGAGCGCGACGATCAGGATCGCAGTCAGCCGCCGGGACATCCCCGAACTGTAGGTGCGGTGGCGCCGGGGTGGTCCGCGGACGTGTCGCCGGGTGCACGTGGAGACGATCAGGCACCGAGGGGTACGGTCGCCGACGTGAAGATCTCGATCTGGCCGAACATGACCATCGCTCCCGACGAGGTGCTCGACCGTGCCCGGTGGGCCGACGCCAACGGCTACCACGGCGTCTGGTTCGCCGATCACTACATGCCGAACACCGGCTCCGAGGAGATCGTTCGGGGTGAGACCCACGAGTGCTGGGCGATGCTCCCGGCGATCGCCGCCGTCACCGACCGGGTGCGTGTCGGCTCGCTCGTCTCCCCCACCTCGGTCCACCATCCGGCGGTGTTGGCGAACCGCGCCGTGACCCTCGACCACATCTCGAACGGTCGGGTCGTGCTCGGCCTAGGTGCCGGCTGGCAGATCAACGAGCACCGGGCCTACGGCATCGAACTGCAACCTCCGAAGGAGCGTGTCGACCGGTTCGAGGAGGCCATCACCATCATCCGCTCACTGCTCGACGACGAGGTGACCGACTTCCACGGCACCTACTACGACATCACCGCCGCGCCGTCCGACCCCGCACCGGTGCAGTCGCCGCTCCCCATCCTCGTGGGCACCGGCGGCAAGCGGATGATGCGGATCACCGCGACCTACGCGCAGGAGTGGAACACGTGGGGCGATCTGGCGATGGCCACCGAACGTCGGGCCGCCTGGACGGAGGCGTGCGAACGGGCCGGCGTCGATCCGGCCTCGAAGGCCACGTCGGTCCAGGCGCTCGTGTTCCTCACCGACGACGACGCCGCGGCCAAGGCGGTCCTCGATGGCCCGATGGGGTCACGCTCCATCGCCGGCACGGCCGACTCGCTGATCGAACAACTGGCCGCCTACGAGGCCGCCGGCTTCGACGAGTTCATCGTCCCCGACTTCAACCTCGGCGACAGCCGGGAACAGCGCACCGACAAGCTCCAGCAGTTGCACGACGAGGTCGTCAGCCGCCGCTGATTCACGCCCGGTTCACGCCGCGGTGGTCGACTCCTCGACATGATCCGCCGCAGCCTGATCGCCATCGTGCCCGTCGCCGTGCTGGCGGCCGCCTGCGGTGGTGGCGACGACACCGCCGACACCGCCGACGCCACGACACCGAGCACGACCGCCGTCGACACCACGGTGCCCGCGACGACGCCGACGCCTCCCGCGACGACCGTCCCGACGACGACGCCTCCCACGACGACCGTTCCTCCGTCGACATCGCCCACCTCCGTCCTCGAGGCACCGTTCGACGACGTCGAACTCGTCGACACGGTCGACCTCGCCGGATTCGCCACGATCGGGATCGCCGACGGCTGGGTCGTCCGAGAACAGGTCGAGGAGTTGTCGACCTGGTACGAGGACGTTCCCGGCCTCGACTGGGAACCCGACCCCAGCTCGATCGAGACGCTCCTGACGGCCGAGCGTGACGACGGAGGGCAGACCTTCGTCCTGTTCCGAGAGTCGCGGTACGGCCTGCTCGACGACGCCTTCGCGTGGGACGGCGCCGTCGGCGATCTGCTCGGCATCTCGTCCAACATCGACGTCACGACCGAATGGGGCGGGGGTCGAGGTGAATCCACCCGGGGCGCGATGGTCACCGACGACGGCACCGTGTTCGTGCGCCACGAGAGCATCGCCGTCGGCGACCAGCTCGTCGGCGCCCTGGCGACCAGCAGCGAGCAGCCGTCGGAACAGCTCGACGCGGAGATCACGGCGATGCTCGAATCGGTCACGATCGACAGCGACGCAGTGCCGCTCCTGAACCACACGCTGAACACCAAGGTCACCGTGAGCCCCGAGAACACCGGCGGCACCCCGTTCGAGTACAGCGTCCTGGCGCCGCCACAGTGGATCACCGACTCGGAGAACTCCCTCGTCTTCCGGCCGCGTGACCCCGAGCAGGACGGCTACGTCGAGTACATCGCCGAGCTCCTCGACGGCTCGTTCGCCGACGCCGTGCAGGCGCAGATGGACGCGTTCGGCACCGGCTGGCTCGACGTCGCCCCCGTCGTCGAGGAGACCGAGATCGACGGGCACACCGCCGTCGTCATGTGGGAGGGCCCGTCCGAGGAGGCGACCGCTGCGATCGTGTTCGTCACCGACGGGGTGGTGTTCGCCGGATCGTACGTCTGGACCCCCGGCAACCCCGAACTCCTGCACGCGATGGTCGACTCGGCGATCGTCCCCGAGAGCGCGATCACCGGCTGATCCGCGCCCGACCAGTCGCCGGCGTTCAGGTGTGGAACTTGTCGTAGATCGCCTCGGCGACCTTGTCGGGCAGGAAGCTGTGTGACTTCAGCTCGTCGAGATCGGCCCGCTTGACGGCGGTGATCCCGCCCATCGCCTTGACGAGCTTCTTGCGCCGGACCTCGCCGAGCCCGGGGATGTCGTCGAGGGCGCTCGTCGTCATCCGCTTCGAACGTCGCTCGCGGTGGAACGTGTTGGCGAACCGGTGCGCCTCGTCGCGGATGCGCTGCAGCATGAAGAGCGCCTCGCTCCCCCGCGCCACCTCGACGGGTTCCGAACGACCGGGGACGTACACCTGCTCGAACTGCTTGGCGAGGGCGGCGACGGGGATCTCATCGGTCAGGCCCAACTGGTCGACGACGCGCTTGGCGACGTTCAGCTGCCCCTTACCACCGTCGACGACGAGCAGCTGCGGCGGGTAGGCGAACTTGCCCGGCCGGTCGCCGCGCTGGTCGACGGGTCGGTCGCGTTCGTCGACGTACGCCTGCAGCCGTCGGGTGAGGACCTCTTCCATCGCGCCGTAGTCGTCGTTGCCCGGGATGTTGACCTTGAACCGGCGGTACTCGCGCTTGTTCGGCAACCCGTCCTCGAGCACGACCATCGACCCGACGTAATCGGTCCCCTGGAGGTGCGCCATGTCGTAGCACTCGATCCGCAGCGGCGCCTCCGGCAGGTCGAGTGCCTCCTGGAGCTCCGTGAGCGCCCGCGACCGGGTGTTGTGATCGGAGGCCCGGCGCATCCGGTGTCGGGTGAACTCCTCGCCGGCGTTGCGGGCGACGGTCTCGAGCAGCGCCCGCTTGTCGCCACGCTGGGGCACGCGGATCTGCACCTTGGAGCCGCGCATGTGGGTGAGCCACTCCTCGTAGGTGTCGAGATCGTCCGGGTCGAACGGGACGAGCACCTGCTTCGGGTAGCCCATCGCCGGTTCGTCGCCGTACACCGCCTCGAGGATGCGGTCGATCAGGCGGCCGGGCGACAGCTCCTCGACCTTGTCGAGCACGAACCCCTTGCGCCCGACGACCCGCCCCTTGCGGACGAAGAACATCTGGACCGACGCCTCGAGCTCGTCGTCGGCGATCCCGATCACATCGACGTCTTCGCGGCCCTCGACCACCATCTGCTGCTTGGCGATCGCCTTCTGGACCGCGACGAGTCGGTCGCGGAGACGGGCGGCGCGTTCGAACTCGAGGTCGGTGGCCGCCGCCCGCATCTCGGCCTCGAGCCGCTGCACGATGTCGTCGGTGTCGCCGGCCAGGAAGTCGCACAGCTCGGTGACGAGCTGCCGGTACGGCATCTCCTCGATCTCGCCGACGCACGGACCGGAGCACTTCTCGATGTGGAACAGCAGGCACGGCCGTCCGAGCCGCTCGTGCTCGTTGAACTTGCCCGGGCTGCAGGTGCGGATCGGGAAGCTCCGCAGGAGCAGGTCGAGGGTGTCGCGGATCGCGTAGGCGTGCGCGTACGGCCCGAAGTAGCGGACGCCCTTGCGCTTGCGCCCGCGCATCACCATCGCCCGCGGCCACTGTTCGTCGACCGTGACGGCGAGGAACGGGTACGACTTGTCGTCGCGGAGCCGGACGTTGAACCGGGGCCGGTGTTGCTTGATCAACGAGTACTCGAGCATCAACGCCTCGACCTCGTTGCTGACGATCGTCCATTCGACCGACTCGGCGGTCTCGACCATCTGCCGGGTGCGCGGATGCAGGTTGTGCGGCGCCTGGAAGTAGTTCGAGAGCCGCTGACGCAGGCTCGACGCCTTCCCGACGTAGATCACGCGTCCGTGCGCGTCCTTGAACTGGTAGGAGCCCGGTTCGTCGGGAATCGTTCCTGCCGGGGGACGCTTGACCATGCCGTCGTCAGGATACGGTGAAGGCCGATGTCGCAGTACTTCGCCTCAGCGTTCCGACGACGCCCCAACGAAGGATGGTTCCGGGCCGGGAATTTCTCCCTCACCACGGTCGATCTGATCTGTGCCGTGGCCGTGTTCACGATGTTCGTCTACGGCATCCTCGGCGCGGCCCGCTGGTCCGAGCTGGTGTTCGCGCCATGGCTGGTGCGCGACCTCGAGGTCTGGCGCCTCGTCACGTGGA
>JAGQSS010000760.1 GCA_020439405.1 Ilumatobacter sp.
GACGAGTCGACGTTCACGCTGCTGCTCGAGGACATGGCGCCCGCGGTCCAGGGTGACCAGATCGCGGGTGCGAGCGACGACGAGATCGAGGCGGCGGTCCGCAACCTGGCCGGGCTGCACGCGCCGCGCTGGAATCATCCCGCCCTCGACGGGCTCGACTGGGTCGTCGCCGGGGTGAGCGCCGAGTTCGCGACCTACGTCGAGATGGCGACGCCCGTCTTTCTCGAGCGCTACAAGGAGCGGGTCGCGCCCGAGGATGCGGAGACCCTGCGCGCCTTCGCAGCGGGCGTGCGGAGATGGGTGGAGCGGCGACCGACGGACCGGACCCTCGTGCACGGCGACTACCGCCTCGACAACCTGCTCTTCGAGCGGACCCGGGACGGCGTACGCGTCGCGGCGGTCGACTGGCAGACGCTCTCGGTCGCCTGCGGCGGGCAGGACCTCGCCTTCCTGCTCGGCAACAGCTCGCCGCCCGAGCAGCGCCGCGCCCACGAGGACCACATGCTCGCGGTCTATCGCGAGAGCCTCGCGGCGCTCGGCGTCGAGCGGAGCGCCGAGGAGGTTCGCCGCGACTACGTCTACGGCAGCTTCCAGGGTCCGACGATCACGATGCTCGGGTCCCTCGCCGTCGGGCAGACGGAGCGGGGCGACGCCATGTTCATGGCG
>JAGQSS010000761.1 GCA_020439405.1 Ilumatobacter sp.
GGTCAGACCGTGCAGCGTCGAATGCGTGTGCACGCGCAACCCCAGGTCGGGCAGGTTCGTCCGGGCGAAGGGGATCGCGCCGGCGGCGCGCATCCGCTCGACGGCGGGGGCGTCGATCGGGGCGATCGCCTCGGCGAGGGCGACGACGCCCTGGGTCGTCGGGGTGCCTGCCAGGTCGATGTTCTCCTTCACCGTGATCGGCACGCCGTGGAACCGACCGAGCTCCTCGCCGCGGGCGACGGCCTCGTCGGCGGCATCGGCGGCGGCGAGTGCCTCGTCGTCGAGACGCCGGACGACGGCGTTGAGATCGCCGTTCACGGCATCGATCCGGGCGAGGTGGGCCTCCACGACCGCCCGGCTCGTGGTGGCGCCCGACCGGATCTTCTCCGCGAGTTCGAGGGCGCCGAGTTGCCAGAGTTCGCTCATGCATCCATCATGACCGACGCATGACGACCGCCGACAGTTCGCCCACGCCCACCCTGTCCGACTGGGTGGCCGGTGCACGACCCCGTACCCTGCCGGCCGCCGTGGTGCCCGTCGCGGTCGGGGCGGGCGTCGCCGCCGGACTCGGCGAGTCGTTCGGCGACGGGGTGGTCTGGTGGCGTGTGGTCGCTGCACTGGTGGTGTCGCTGCTGCTCCAGGTTGGGGTCAACTACGCGAACGAC
>JAGQSS010000762.1 GCA_020439405.1 Ilumatobacter sp.
CGTCGGCCGATCCGACCTGGTCGGCCCACGACCTCGCCACGGCGGCGTCGTCGCGGTTGCCGATCGGAGTGATCGTCGTGCCGTCGGTGGCGAACAGGTCGGGACTCCCGCCGGTCTCCTGGGCGGTGAACAGAACCGTGCCGTCGAGGACGCCGAGCACGAGCGGAGCCGAGCCTCCGATCGCGTTCAGGTCGTCGATCATCGCAACGGTGTCGGCCGACCGGTCGTGGACGAACATCTCCGTCCCGTGCACGCCGTCGGACGCCGTGAACACGACATCGTCGCCGAGCGCCGTGAAGTCACTCGGCCACGCGTCGCCGGTCGCCGGGTTGGGGGTGCCGACCGAGCGATACCGGTCGAGCAGGGTGCCGAAGACGCCGAACTGGTCGCCGGCCGTGGTGGAGCGGGCCAGAGCGAACGTGTCGGTGCCGGTCGCCGCCATCGAACGGGCGTGGTCGCCGTCGTCGTCGACGTTCGTCGCCGTGACCGACGTCCCTTCGACGACGTGGAGGCGGTCGCCGGCGGCCGTCGTCGCCCAGAACAGACCGGCGCTCCCGTCGGTCGAGGCCGTGAAGCCCTCGGGGAACGACCCGGCGACGCCGGGGTTCAGATCGCCGAGTGAGGTGAGCGTTCCCGATGACGGGTCGAGGTGCCAGGGTTCGA
>JAGQSS010000763.1 GCA_020439405.1 Ilumatobacter sp.
AACGCCACACCGCCGGCGCACATGAGCAGCGAAATGCCGAGTGATCGCGATCGCGGCGCCGCATCGCCGGCGACCTGTTCGTGCACGGTCGCGCGCTCGCCGAGGAGCTTGCGCTCGCTGCGGTAGGCCCAGGCAACATAGGCGAACAGAACCGCCAGCAGGGTCGTCCCGGCCAGGATGTCGAGACTGCCGTAGAGAATGACTCCGGCGCAAACCACCGTCGAGCCCGCCAGGGCGATGCCCTCGCGGCGCAGGGCCACCTCGGCCAGCGGCAGCGGCGCGACCAGGGCGGCGCTGCCGAGGATCAAGAGCAGGTTGGCGATGTTCGAGCCGACCACGTTGCCGACCGCGATGCCTGGCGCCTCTTCGAACGCGGCGATCAGGCTGGTCACGAGTTCCGGCGTGGAGGTGCCGAAGCCGACGATGGTCAGCCCGACCACGAGCGGCGAAACGCCGAGCCTGCGTGCAGCACTCACTGCGCCGCGAACCAGCAGCTCGCCGCCGATGCCGAGCGCGCCAAGACCGAGCAACAGGAATATCAGGTTCATGCGGCTAGCGCGGGCTCGCGGACGGGTCCGATGCAGGCTTGCTTGTTCGAAGGATCAGGAAGCCGAGCAAACCGCCCGCCAGCGAGCCGGCCAGCACGCCGATCTTGACCTGCT
>JAGQSS010000764.1 GCA_020439405.1 Ilumatobacter sp.
TCGACGCCTATTTGCGGCTGCACCTGCTCTCCCACCGCTTGATCCAGCCTCACGGAGCCAATCTCGACGGCGTTTTCGGCAAGCTCGCCAATGTCGTCTGGACCAACCATGGCCCCTGCTCGACAGTCGACTTCGAAGCCACCCGTCTCCGCCTTCGCAGCCGCGGCCCGGTGCAGGTATTCGGGATCGACAAGTTCCCCCGGATGACCGATTACGTCGTGCCGACCGGCGTACGCATCGCCGACGCTGACCGAGTGCGCCTGGGCGCTCATTTGGCCGAAGGCACCACTGTGATGCACGAGGGCTTCTGCAACTTCAATGCCGGCACCTTGGGAGCATCCATGATCGAAGGACGGATCAGCGCTGGTGTGGTCGTCGCCGACGGCTCCGACCTCGGGGGCGGCGCCTCGATCATGGGCACCTTGTCAGGTGGCGGCAAGCAGGTGATCAGCATCGGCGAGCGCTGCCTGGTCGGCGCCAATGCCGGTGTCGGGATCTCACTGGGCAACGACTGCGTCGTTGAGGCTGGACTCTATGTGACCGCCGGCACCAAGGTGGCCTTGGTCGGTCAGGATCAAACCGTGAAGGCTGCTCAACTGTCCGGCGTTGACAACTTGCTCTTCCGCCGCAACTCCCAGACCGGAAGCGTGGAAGCCGTAGC
>JAGQSS010000765.1 GCA_020439405.1 Ilumatobacter sp.
GTTGTCGGCCTCGTTGTAGGTGGGAACCACGACCGCCACGCGCACGGCCCGGCACTCTACGCGCCACCCTCGGTAGCCTCCCGGATGTGAGCGACCCCACCGCCCAGCGCCCGCTCTCGGCGATCCCACCGGTCACCGCGCGGGTCATCGCGTTCTCGGCGATCCTGCTCGGCGGGCTCGCCGGCGGTCTGATCGGCTTCGCGCTGGTCGACATCCAGTGCGACGACGACTGCTCGCTCGGCAAGGGGCTCGGCCTCCTGATCGGGGCGGTCGTCTGCGCGATCGGGATGGCCGTCGTGTCGGTGCTCGCGCTGCGGGCGATGGGCGAATGGCGCGAGATCAGCGATCGTGAGCGGGCCGGCCATGCACCGCGCTGATGATCCGGCAGACCCGTCGGCCGAGGAGATCGCCGGCCTGCGCAGCCTCGCGGCAGAGCTCGCGCGCGACGCCGGTTCGATCGCGTTCGCAGGGCGCCGAGGCGACGAAGCGGTCGACCTCGCCAGCAGCACCAAGTCGTCGCAGACCGACATCGTCACCCGCTTCGACCGCGCCGCCGAGGAAGCGATCGTCGAGCGCCTCCGCGGCGAGCGACCCGACGACGCGATCGTCGGCGAGGAGGGCACGAACCGGCCCGGCACCTCCGGCTACGCGTGGTACATCG
>JAGQSS010000766.1 GCA_020439405.1 Ilumatobacter sp.
GGCAGGCCGCCTGCTCGTTGGTGAAGCGGGCGTTGAAGCCGAAGCCCAACGCGGTCCAGAAGGCCTGGGTGCGCGGCAGGTCACGCACCGGCAGGTTGACGAAGAGGCTGCGGATCATGCGTTCCCCCCGTTCGGCCCGCCGCCGACGGCGATGCGCTTCATGCGCTCGATGTCCTCGCCGGGCGTGAAGTCGTCCATCTCGAAGAGCTGGCGCACCTCCACCACCGCCTCACGGCCGGCACCCACCGGGTTGGGGAATCGGCGCGACCAGGCCAGCGCCTCCTCGCGCGAGGCCACCTGAATCAGCGTGTAGCCGGCGATGAGTTCCTTGGTCTCGGCGAACGGCCCGTCGACCACGCGCACGCCGTCGGCGCCGTACTGGATGCGCCAGCCGTTGCGCGACGGGTGCAGGCCGTTGCCGTCCAGCAGCACGCCGGCAGCCGCCAGTTCCTCGTGGTAGCGGCCCATCTCGGCCAGCACGGCCGGGTCCGGGTCGGGGGTGGTGGCGGCTTCGAAGTCCGGGTGGGACTTCACGATGATCATGAAGCGCATGGGGTTCTCTCCTTCGTTCGGCCGGCGTCATCCCGCCTTCTCCGCCACGACGCGCCAGCGTGTCGGGTTTCGACACGCCGTAGGCTCGGGGAAACCCCTTGAACGGG
>JAGQSS010000767.1 GCA_020439405.1 Ilumatobacter sp.
GCGGGATGCGTCCGGTAGACCCCGCAGCACCGGTGTGCCATGCCAGCCAGTTCGAGGCCGACGCCTATGCCGCCTGGGCGGGACGGCGCCTGCCGACCGAGGCGGAGTGGGAAGTCGTGGCCGATACACGAGCACAGAGCGGTGATGTCGACCGGCCGAATCTGCGCGGTGCGGGCTATCTGCAGCCGGTTTCGGCGGCATCGACCGCGGGGGTGCGGCAGTTGTACGGTGACGTCTGGGAGTGGACCGCGAGCCCCTATACGGCTTATCCCGGCTTCAGGGCACCGCATGGGCCGGTCGGTGAGTACAACGGCAAATTCATGTCCGGCCAGATGGTGTTGCGCGGGGGGTCCTGTGTGACGCCGGACGACCATATCCGCAGCAGCTACCGCAATTTCTTCCACCCGCAGGACCGCTGGCAGTTCTCGGGGATCCGTCTGGCGGCCGACCGGTGAAGGCGCAGGCGGTCCGGTTCTATGACGCACACCCTGGTCCGGCCGACCTGCGCCGGGAGGTGGTCGATGGCCTGGCCGCGGCGCCGCGTGCGGTGCCACCGAAGTTTTTTTACGACGAACGGGGTTCGGCGCTGTTCGACCGGATCTGTGACCTTCCCGAGTACTACCAGACGCGTACCGAGATGGCGATCCTGGGTCGTGCG
>JAGQSS010000768.1 GCA_020439405.1 Ilumatobacter sp.
AGGCCCAGGTCGGCCCGGCCGAGATCGAGCCGTTCTCCGAGGAGGACTTCGCGGCCAACCCGGCGCTGGCCAAGGGCTACATCGGGCCCGGCGCGCTGGGCTTGGAGAACGCCAGCGGCATCCGCTACCTGGTGGACCCCCGGGTGGTGGACGGCACGGCCTGGATCACCGGCGCGGATCAGCCCGGCCAGCACGTGATGAACCTGGTGATGGGGCGGGACTTCACGCCCGACGGCGTCATCGAGGCGGCCGAGGTGCTGCCGGGCGACCCCTGCCCCCGCTGCGGTTCGGCCATGGAGATCGCCCGCGGCATCGAGATGGGCCACATCTTCCAGCTCGGCCGCAAGTACGCCGAGGCGCTGGGCCTCACCGTGCTGGACGAGAACGGCAAGACCCGGGTCGTCACCATGGGCTCGTACGGCATCGGCGTATCCCGCGCCGTGGCAGCCATCGCCGAGATTGGCTGCGACGACAAGGGGCTGATCTGGCCCCGTGAGGTCGCGCCGGCGGACGTGCACATCGTGGCCACCGGCAAGCCCACCGACCCCCAGCTGCCGGCTGCCGAGCAGCTGGCTGCGGAGTGCGAGGCCGCGGGCCTGCGCGTGCTGCTGGACGACCGCGTCGGTGTGTCTCCCGGCGTGAAGTTCAACGACTCGG
>JAGQSS010000769.1 GCA_020439405.1 Ilumatobacter sp.
ACTGCAGCGTCGCTCTGCTGCGATCACCCAAGGCCCGATCGATTGGGGCACCGGCGAGATCTTGGCCTTCGGGTCATTGCTGATGGACGGTCGCCCGGTGCGCCTCGCTGGCCAAGACTCACGTCGTGGCACTTTTGCCCAGCGCTTCGCCACACTGATCGATCGTAAGAACGGCGATGAGTGGACCCCCCTGACCAAGCTCACCGAAGATCAGGCCAGTTTCTATGTCTATGACTCACTGTTGTCCGAGTATGCCGCCCTCGGATTTGAATACGGCTATTCGGTCGCACGCCCTGACGCTCTGACCGCATGGGAAGCGCAGTTCGGCGATTTCGTCAACGGCGCCCAGACCGTGATCGATGAGTTCATCTCCTCTTCGGAGACCAAGTGGGGCCAAACCTCAGGCGTCGTACTGTTGCTCCCACACGGCTATGAGGGCCAGGGGCCCGACCACTCATCAGCACGGATCGAGCGATTCTTGACAGTGGCTGCCGACGATGCCCTGGTGGTGGCTCAGCCATCGACCCCTGCCAGCCACTTCCATCTGCTGCGCAAACACACCTTGGGCGACGAACATCGCCCCTTGGTCATCTTCACGCCCAAGTCGATGCTCAAGCGCAAGGAAGCCGCCTCGCAGCCGGCCGACTTCACAGATG
>JAGQSS010000076.1 GCA_020439405.1 Ilumatobacter sp.
GCTGCTCGTGGGTGTGCTCGGTGTCGCGGTCGGCTGTGCGGTCATGGCCCTGCGGCCGACGATCGTCGTCGTCCTGCTCGGCGCCGCTGCGGTCAAGAGCGTCGTACCGTTGGTCAGCTCGATCGTCGCCACGGTGTACCACGAGCGGGTGCCGCCCTCGATGCAGGGCAGGATCTTCGGGCTGCGGTCGGCGGCGACACGCTCGCTCGACCCGATCGGCGCGGCGGTGGCCGGCGTGGTGATCACCCGTCTCGCCGAACCGGCGATGGACGACGGGGGCTGGGCCGCCGGCTCGGTCGGCAGCGTCATCGGCGTCGGCGCCGACCGCGGCGGCGCCCTGGTCCTCCTCGCCGTTTCGGCGGCGATGACGATGCTCGCGATCTGGCTGCGGCGCGCGATCGGGACGACACTCGACATCGCGCCGGCCGTCGACGACGACACGCCGCGCATCGTCGTCGAGCCGGTGCCCGCCGGCACCTGACGTCGCCCGATGTCACGCGTCGCCCGCCGACGTGCCGACCACGGCGGGCTACGCTCGCCCCGGAGATGGGCATTCACGTCGGTATCGAACACCGCACCACCTACCGCTTCGATCGTCTGACGACGATCCACCCGCACGTCCTGCGCCTCCGGCCGGCACCGCACTCGCGCACGCCGATCCTGTCGTACAGCCTCCGGGTCGAGCCGTCCGAGCACTTCGTCAACTGGCAGCAGGATCCGTTCGGCAACTACCTGGCTCGGTTCGTGTTCCCCGAACCGGCGCGCGAGCTCGACGTGACCGTCGACCTGGTGGCCGACATGACCGTGGTCAACCCGTTCGACTTCTTCGTCGACGAGACGGCGGAGCACTACCCGTTCGAGTACGACCCCGCCGTCCGGCGCGACCTCGAGCCGTATCTGCGGCCAGCGACCGACGACCATCCGTTGCTCGACCGGTGGATGACCGGCGTCGCGCACCGCGACGACCGCACCGGTATCGCCGACTTCCTCGTCGCGATCAACCGCCGCCTCTACGACGACGTCGAGTACTCCGTCCGGATGGAACCCGGCGTCCAGGCGCCGGCCGAGACCCTCGAACGCGGGATCGGGTCGTGCCGCGACACCGGCTGGTTGCTCGTCGAGGCCCTGCGTCGGCTCGGGCTCGCCGCCAGGTTCGTCTCCGGGTACCTCGTACAGCTCACCGCCGACCAACCGGCGCTCGACGGTCCGGACGGCCCGACCGCCGATTTCACCGACCTGCATGCGTGGGCCGAGGTGTACGTCCCCGGTGCCGGCTGGATCGGACTCGACCCGACGTCGGGATTGTTCGCCGGTGAGGGGCACATCCCGCTCGCCTGCACGCCGCACCCCATGTCGGCCGCGCCGATCACCGGATCGACCGGTCCCTGCGAGGTCGAGTTCTCGTTCTCGAACGTCGTGCAACGGATCCGCGAAGACCCGCGTGTGACGCTGCCGTACAGCCCCGGGCAGTGGCAGAGCATCGACCGTCTGGGTCGCGAGGTCGACGCCCGGCTCGAGGCCGACGACGTCCGCCTCACGATGGGCGGCGAGCCGACGTTCGTGTCGATCGACGACATGGACGGTGCCGAGTGGAACACCGCCGCCGACGGCCCCGCCAAGCGTGCCCTCGCACTCGATCTGTCCGAGCGGCTGCGCGCCCGCTTCGGACCGGGCGGGCTGATCCAACACGGGCAGGGCAAGTGGTACCCCGGCGAGCCGTTGCCGCGGTGGCAGATCGACATCGTGTGGCGCCGCGACGACGAACCGTTGTGGCGGCACCCCGATCTCCTCGCCGACCCGAACCGGCCCGGTGAGGCCGATCTCGACGCCGTCCGCCGATTCGCCGATGCCGTCGCGACGCGCTTCGGGCTCGACGACACCGCGGTCGTGCCGGCCTACGACGATCCGGTCGACGAGGCGTGGCGCGAGGCCCGGTTGCCGAGCGGTGACCCGCCGACCGCCGACGTCGGGTCGGACGCACGCGACGACGACGATGACGACGACGGGCGCGACGCCGCCGCGCGTCGAAGTGACGCACGCCGCGAGCTGCTCGAGCGGTTGTCGGCCGACACGGGCGCGCCGGTCGGGTACGTCATCCCGCTCCACGAGTCGGTCGAGGGCGACGGGTGGGGGACCACCACGTGGCACTTCCGCCGTGGTCGCCTGTACCTCATCCCGGGCGATTCGCCCATCGGGTTGCGACTCCCCATCGACTCGTTGTCGTGGGCGCCGTTCCCACCGACGTTCGAACGCTCACCGTTCGAGGCACGCGACGACCTGCCGGCCCCGGGGTCGCTCCCGTCGCCCGCCGAACCGGTCGAGCGGCACCGTTGCCCGCCGACGTCGCTCGGCTTCGAGGTGCGCGACGGCCACGTCGCCGTGTTCCTGCCGCCGATCGAACACGCCGAGCACGCGGTCGAGCTGTTGGCGGCGATCGAGGCCGCCGCCGTCGAACTCGACCAACCCGTCGTCGTCCAGGGGTACGGGTTGCCCCGCGACCCGCGGCTCGGTTCGTTGACGGTCACCCCCGATCCGGGCGTGATCGAGGTCAACGTCCAACCCAGTTCGTCGTGGGACGGGCTCCGCGAGGTGGTCGAGACCTTGTACGACGAGGCGCGCCTGACGCGCCTCGGTACCGAGAAGTTCGCGCTCGACGGCACCCACACCGGCACGGGCGGCGGCAACCACGTGACGCTCGGCGGACGCACCCCGGCCGACAGCCCGCTCCTCCGGCGGCCAGATCTGCTGCGGAGCCTCGTCACCTACTGGCAGCACCACCCGTCGCTCAGTTATCTGTTCTCCGGCCAGTTCATCGGACCGACGAGCCAGGCGCCACGGGTCGACGAGGGGCGCGCCGACAACGTGTACGAGCTCGAGATCGCGTTCGCCGAACTGCAGCGCCTGATCGACGACCACGACGACGCCGACGCCGGCGACGAGGGTGCGCGAGTGCCGTCGTGGGTCGTCGACCGGCTGGTGCGGCACCTGCTCGTCGACCTGACCGGCAACACCCACCGCGCCGAGTTCTGCGTCGACAAGCTGTTCAGCCCCGACAGCGAACGTGGTCGCCTCGGCATCCTCGAGCTCCGCGCGTTCGAGATGCCGCCGCACCCGCAGATGGCCCTGGTGCAGGCACTGCTCGTCCGATCGATCGTCACGCGGATGTGGCGGGCGCCGTATCGCGGCCGCCTCGTCCGGTGGGGAACCGATCTCTACGACCGCTTCATGCTGCCGTGGTTCGTCCGCAGCGACATCCACGACGTGGTCGCCGACCTGCGCGATCACGGACTCGACTTCGACGAGGCGTGGCTCGAACCGTTCCTCGAGTTCCGGTTCCCGCTGATCGGCGAGGTCACCGTCGCGGGCGTCCACCTCGAAGTGCGTCGCGCCATCGAACCCTGGCACGTGCTCGGCGAGGAGGTCTCCGGTTCGGGCACCGCTCGGTACGTCGACTCGTCGGTCGAGCGGCTCCAGCTGCGCGTCGACGACGTCCGACCCGAACGTCACATCGTCACCTGCAACGGCGTCCCCGTCCCGCTCCAGCCGACGTCGACCCCCGGCACCGCCGTCGCCGGCATCCGGTTCAAGGCGTGGGCGCCGTGGTCGGCACTGCACCCGACGATCGGTGTCCATGCACCGCTCGTCTTCGACGTCGTCGACCGGTGGAGCGAACGCTCGCTCGGCGGCTGCACCTACGACGTGTCGCACCCCGGCGGTCGTGCCTACGACACGTTCCCGGTCAACGCCGCCGAGGCCGAGGCCCGCCGGGCGACGCGATTCCGCCCGCACGGTCACGAGCCCGGCCGTGTCGACGTCGAGCTGCTCGACCGCACGCTCGCGGCGATGCCCCGCGAATACCCGCGCACCCTCGACCTCCGCCGACACTGAGTCCGCACGGGGTCGGATACGTTTCGTCGGGATCGACGAAACGTATCCGAGCCCTTCGGGAGTTTCCTTCGGGCGTTTCGCACGACGAGGGCTCGGGTACGTTCGTCGGCCGTGGAAGCCTTCCGGTGTTCGACCTGTGACGGACTCGTCTTCTTCGACAACTCGCTGTGTCTCACCTGTGGTTCGTCGCTCGGTTACGTGCGCGACGAACGCGCCGTCGTGACGCTCACCGAGTTCGACGACCATGTCGAGCGAGCCGACGGTGTGCCCGGTCGGTTCCAGTGGTGTGCGAATCGCCTCGTCGCACGATGCAACTGGCTGGTCACCGACGACGGGTCGTGGGTGCCCGGCGCGCTGTGCGACAGCTGTCGCCTCACGTCGGTCCGACCGAACGACGCCGAGACCGACGCGCTCGCCGCGTTCGCGGACGCCGAGGCGGCCAAGCGCCGCCTGCTGTTCCAGCTCGACACCATCGGGCTCCCGATCGTCGATCGGGACACCGACCCCGACAACGGTCTGACCTTCGAGTTCCTGTCGTCGCGCGGGCGGCCGGTGACCACCGGTCACCAGGGCGGCGTCATCACGCTCGACCTGTCGGAGTCGGACGACGCCCACCGCGAGTTCATGCGTCAACAGCTGGGGGAGCCCTACCGGACCGTGCTCGGTCACCTGCGTCACGAGATCGCCCACTACTACTGGCCGACGCTGGTCGAGCGTGCCGGCACCATCGACGAGTTCCGGACCGTCTTCGGCGACGAAGGGGCCTCCTACGAGGACGCGCTCGCCTCGCACTACGGCGGCGACAGCACACCGGCCGAGTGGGGCGAAACCCACGTCAGCCAATACGCCACGATGCACCCTTGGGAGGACTGGGCCGAGACGTTCGCCCACTACCTCCACATCCACGGCGGGCTCCAGACCGCCGATTCGTTCGGGCTGCACGTCGACGAACCGGCCCGCTCGTCGGGCGCCGGAGCGTGGGCCAGCGCGTCGCCCGTGGCGATCGGACCGATGATCGGCACGTGGCTCGGCTACACCTTCGCCCTCAACGCGATGTCGCGCTCGATCGGCCAGGCCGACCTGTATCCGTTCGTGCTCTCGCCGACCGTCGTGTCGAAGCTCGACTTCGTGCACCGGGCCATCGCGACCGCCGCCACCAGGGTGAACGTCGCGTGATCAGGATCTGTGTCCGCCGTGTGAACATGCACGGCCGACGGTGACAACGTCGTCGCGGGTGACCTATGGTCGAGAGGCAGATGGATGAACTGCTCGACCCGTCCGGTGCGCCACGACCACTCGCCAACGCCGTCATGGAGCTCATCGCACGACTCGGCGAGGGCGAACTCCGCGAGCGTCAGGAGCTCGCCGAACTCGACATCCGCACGATGGGCATCACGTTCACGGTGTACTCCGACGGGCAGAACATCGACCGTTCGTGGCCGTTCGACATCATCCCTCGCGTGATCGAGGGTGCTGAGTGGGATCGCATCTCGCTCGGACTGCAGCAGCGGCTCGTGGCGCTCAACCGGTTCATCGACGACCTCTACAACGACCAGCGCATCATCGCCGACGGCGTCTTCCCGGGCGATCTGCTCGACGCATCGGTGAACTACCGGCCGCAGCTGCGCGGCACCAGCCCGAAGTACGGCGTGTGGGCCCACATCTCCGGCAGCGACCTGGTGCGCGACGACGACGGTCAGATGTACGTCCTCGAGGACAACCTCCGCGTGCCCTCGGGTGTGAGTTATGTGATCGAGAACCGCGGCGTCGCGAAACGGGCGTTCGCCGAGCTGTTCGCACGCCAGCGGATCCGTCCGGTCGACGGCTACACCGACGAACTGAACCGGCTCCTCACGTCGCTGGCTCCCGACGGGTGCGACGACCCACAGATCGCCGTGCTCACGCCCGGCATCTTCAACTCGGCCTACTTCGAGCACTCGTTCCTCGCCGAGCGGATGGGCGCCGAACTGGTCGAGGGTGCCGACCTCGTGGTCGACGACGACGACTGTGTGTACATGAAGACCATCGAAGGTCTCGAACGGGTCGACGTCATCTACCGACGGATCGACGACCTGTTCCTCGACCCGGAGGTGTTCCGTGAGGATTCGATGCTCGGGGTTCCCGGGCTGATTCGGGCGTGGCGTGCCGGCAAGGTCGCGCTCGCCAACGCGCCGGGCGCGGGTGTCGCCGACGACAAGGTGGTCTACGCCTGGGTGCCCGACATCATCCGGTACTACCTCGACGAAGAACCGATCGTGCCGAACGTCCCGACCTATCGGACGATGTACGAGGACGAACGCCGCCACGTCATCGAGAACATCGGCGACCTGGTCGTCAAGCCGGCGAACGAGAGCGGCGGCTACGGGATCCTCATCGGGAACCGGGCGACGAAGGACGAACTCGACGACGCGATTCGTGCGATCGAGGCCGATCCGCGCAACTGGGTGGCGCAGCCGATCCTGTCGTTGTCGACCGTCCCGACGCTCGTCGACGAAGGCGTCGAGCCCCGACACGTCGACCTCCGACCGTTCATCCTCACCGGCGAACACAGCTACGTGACGCCGGGCGGTCTCACGCGGGTGGCGTTGCCCAAGGACTCGCTGATCGTCAACTCGTCCCAGGGCGGCGGCAGTAAGGACACCTGGATCGTCGACGGCTCGTACGGCTCGACCTACGACCCGTCGCCGCCCGACACGCCGCACCGGCCCGGTGAGCCGACGCAGACCCAGTGGCAGGACGAGTCCTGATGGTTCTCCTGGCCCGCACCGCCGACCGCTTGTACTGGGGCGCCCGCTACGTCGAGCGTGCCGAGGACACCGCTCGCATCATCCGCGCGTTCAACGAACTGGTCGTCGACTACCCGAGCGACGAACTGCTGCGGTGGGAGCCACTCGTCGCCATCCACGGCTCGGTCACCGAGATCGACCTCGAGGACGACGACCCGGCGGGCGAGCTCACCGTCCTGCGCCTGCTCATCGCCGACCGCGAGAACCCGTCGAGCATCACCTCGTCGGTGACCGCGGCGCGGGCGAACCTGCGCACGACGCGTGAGGTGCTGCCGCGCGAGGCGTGGCAGGCGGTGAACCAGCTCGCCCAGTACGTCGACACGACGGCACCGGCGGCGGTCGAGCGGCAGCTACGCGATCGTTTCCTGCTCCGCGTCGTCGAGGTGAGTCGTCGTCTCGACGGCGTCCTCGAGTCGACGATGACCCGCGCCAACCCGTATCGGATGTTGCGCCTCGGCCGCCTGGTCGAGCGTGCCGACATGACGACTCGCGTGCTCGGTGTCGCTGCGGCGAGCATCCTCTACGTCGAGCGGACCGCCACCGGTGAGCGGATCAACGAGGAGGTGCGCTGGATGAGCGTGCTGCGTTCGGTGTCCGCACTCCAGATGTACCAGCGGCGTGTGCGCGGACCGATCGACCCGATCTCGGCGGTCCGGTTCCTGCTCGAGTACTCGGCGTTCCCGCGGTCGGTGCAGGGGTGCTTCGACGAGATCCGGAGCGTGCTGGTCCAACTGCCGAGCCCGCAATCGGTGCTCGCTGCGCTCGACGAGGCCGAAGCGACGTTGCGTGCGGTCGATCTCGACGGTGCCGAGCCGGTTCGGCTCGACCGCGCGATGGACCGGGTCCAGACCGCGATCGCGGCCGTCGACGAGGCGATCAACGACCGGTACGTCGGCTCGCTGCTCTGACGTCGCGACGCTCGGCCGGCGACGAGCATCGTCCGGCCCAGCACGCATGTGCGACGCTGTCAGGATCATGTCCACCACGATGGGCCGAGGCGGCACCTCCCTGCTCCCCCCGAGCGACCTCCGACGGCGACTGCTCGACCGGGACGCGCTCGCCGCGCGCCAGGTCCGAAGCGACCGTCTGCTCGCCTCGGAGGGTGCCGGGCACCTGGTCCACGACCTGCCCGTCCGGGCCGACGGACGCGCCGCGGCGCTCGAGAGCCGACCGTGGCGGATCGACCCGATCCCGCTCGTCCTCGACGCGGGCACGTTCCAGTGGCTGTCGCTCTGCGTCGCCGAACGCATGGAGGCCATCGAGGCCGTCGTCGCCGACCTGTACGGCGAACGTCGGCTGGTCGCCGAGCGGGTCGTCCCGCCCGAGGTCCTGGCGTCGACGGGCCGATACCGCGTCGACGCCGTGGGGACGCGACCGCGCCGGTGGATCACGACGTACGCCGTCGACGTCGTCCTCGACGCCGACGGGATGTGGTGGCACGTCGGCGACCTCGTCGACGCACCACCCGGACTCGGCTATGCCCTGCTCGACCGCTCGGTCATGTCGCGGGTGTTGCCCGATCTGACGGCACGTGCCGACGTCGTCAGCCTCGCCCGCTTCCCGACGCGGCTCCTCCAGGCGCTCGCCGCCACCTCGACCGAGGACAGCCCGCGCACCGTCGTGTTCTCGGCCGGTATCGACCATCCCTCGTACGTCGACCACTCGTATCTCGCCGTCCAGATGGGTGTGAACCTCGTCGAGGGCGCCGACCTCGTCGTGCGACAGCGGCGCGTGTGGCTCCGCACGCTCGACGGCCTCGAACCGGTCGACGTCCTCTATCGACGGGTCGAAGACCCGCGACTCGATCCGCTCGCGATCGCGGCCGAGGGCACGGTCGGGGTCCCGGGACTGCTCCTCGCGCAGCGCGCCGGTGGGGTGGCGCTCGCCAACGCCCACGGGGCCGGCATCGTCGAAGACCCGGCGGTGCGGCCGTTCGTGCGTGCGGCGATCGACCGTCTCGCACCGCTCACCCAGATCCTCCCCGAACTCGACACACCCGATCGGGCGCTCACGACGGTGCCGCTCGCACCCGGATCGGTCGCGGCCGGCCTCGACCAGGCGGCATCGGTGGTCCGGCTGTTCGCCGTGCACGACGGCGAACAGGTGCACGTGATGCCCGGTGGCACGGGGCGGGTACTCGCGCCGGGTGACGATCCCGCCGACCCGACCGCGTGCACCGCGAAAGACGTGTGGGTGCTCGGTTGGACGTCGGCCCCGGTCGTCGTGCCGCCTCGGCTGCCACAGGTCGACTTCGGCCGCTCGGTCCCGACCCGGGCCGCCGACGCGCTCTACTGGACCAACCGTGCCGCCGAGCGAGCCGAGGCGATGGCGCGGACGATGCGGGTGATCTCGTCGCGCTTCGAGCAGGATCCGGCGCTCGCCGCCCTGAGCAGCGGTGCGTGGTGTGCTCGCATGGGGACGATCACCGCGGGCGTCATGCGTCGTCGCGACGCCGACGAGCTGGCCACGGCAGCCGAACTGACCGCGCGATTGTCCGAGGTCGGCGACGGTGTCGCGTCGGAGATCGGCGCGCTCCTCACGGAAGCAACGACCGTGCGCGAGTTCCTGTCGGTGACGACCGGTCGGGTGTTGTCGCACCTCGCCGAGCTGCGGTCGTCGCTCCAGGAGCACGTCACCGTCGTCGACGACCTCGACGCCGTGCTCGCCGACTTCGCCGCGCTCGCCGGTCTGTGGCAGGAGAGCACCGTGCGCGGGCCCGCCTGGCGGATCGGCGACACGGGTCGGCGGCTCGAACGGTGTCTGGTCGTGCTCGACCTGCTCCAGGGCGTGCTCGACGCGGACGCCGAACGACCCGACGTGATGGCGTCGGTGCTCGAGGTCGTGCTCGCCGCGAACGACAGCCTCGTCGCCTATCGCCGGCGGCACCGCAGTGACGTCGACGCCGATCTCGCCGTTCGTCTGCTCGTCCACGACGGCTCGAACCCGCGGTCGTTGGCCGCGTCCATCGATCGCCTGGCACAACACGTGGCCGATGGTGAGGGAGCGCTGGGCGCCGACTTCGTCGATCGGGCTCGGGCGTGCCTGGCGCTCCCGATCGATCGGCTGGTCGTCGACATGCGCACGCTGATCGACGAGGCCGGCACGGGCATGATCGGCCGTTGGTTCTCGACGCCGGTCGACCCGATCCCGATGACGTTCGACGGTTCGGGGGTGTCGTCGTGATCGTCCGGCTCGTGCCGAGATCGGGAACACGGTCGTGACCACCTATCGGGTCGAGCACCGCACCACGTATCGGTACGGCGCCACCATGACCGATGGCTATTCGGTCGCGTGCTTGGCGCCGCGTCCGACCGAGTGGCAGTCGGTGTTGTCGACCGGCATCTCGGTCGACCCGGGCGAACCGGTCGTCGACGCGTTCGTCGACGCCTTCGGGAATCGTCAGCACCAGTTCGGGGTCCACGTCCCGCACGACCGACTGGTGATCACGGCCGAGAGCATCGTCGACGTGATCGAGCGGCCCGAACCGGTCGACGATACACCGTGGGAGCTGGTCGTCGAACGGTTGGCGGCCGCCACCGGTGCGCTGGCGCTCGAGACGGGTTGGTTCCGGTCGTCGTCGGCGTTGATCGACCTCGAGACCCTCGCCGCACCGCTGACCGTGCTCACTCGTGATGTCTTCACGCCCGGTCGACCGGTCGTCGATGCGGTGCGGGCGCTCTGCCACGAGATCTACTCGACGTTCGAGTTCGACCCACACTTCAGCAATGTGTCGACGCCGCTGGTCGAGGTGCTCGACGAGCGGCGTGGTGTCTGCCAGGACTTCGCCCATCTCGCGATCGGCTGTCTCCGCTCGGTCGGCCTCAGTGCCGAGTACATCAGCGGCTACATCGAGACGATCCCGCCGCCGGGGGAGGAGCGTCTGGTCGGTGCCGACGCCTCGCACGCCTGGTGCTCGGTCTGGACGCCGTCGGCCGGGTGGATTGCCTTCGACCCGACGAACGACCACCTGCCGGCGAACGACCACGTCACGGTGGCGTGGGGACGCGACTACGCCGACGTCATGCCCGTGCGCGGTGTGATGATCGGCCCGGCGGCCGCGCAAGCCCTCGACGTCGCCGTCGACGTCACCCGCATCGGCTGAACCCGACGCTCGGCTCGCTCGCACCGCCGGTGTGACGCATGACCGGTGCCCGAACCGGAATCCGTCCCGACAGGCGGGTGGTTGTTCCGCCACGATGGTCGACGTGTCGTTCCCAACCCCCCGCACCGAGGCCGGATCGAGGCAACTGATCACCGGTCCGTTCGTCTCGGTGATGGCGACGGCACTGGTCTTCTTCGTCTACATCGGCATGGTCGTCGTCACCGTGCCGAGTTTCGTCGAGCGCGAGCTCGACGGAGGCGAGTTCGGCGTCGGACTGACGATGGCGGCGTTCGCCGTCGCCGCCATCTGCGCGCGCCCGTTCCTCGGCCGCCTGACCGAGCGGTTCGGTCGCCGAGCCCTGATGATGGCGGGCGCCGTGCTGGCGTCGGTCGCCACGTTCGCGATGTCGGCGTCGACCGAGTTGTGGCAGGTCATGGTGCTGCGCGGTCTCACCGGCCTGGGCGAGGCGGCCCTGTTCGTCGCCGCCGCCACCCTGATCGCCGACCTGTCGCCACCGAAGCGCCGAGCCGAGGCCGCCAGCTACTTCTCGGTCGCCGTGTTCGGTGGCATGGGCGTCGGCCCGCTGATCGCCGAGTCGTTCATCGGATCCGACGACGACTTCAGCAGCGCCTTCGTCGCCGCTGCCGTCCTCGCCGCGATCGCCGCGGTGACGGTGCTCGGCGTGCCGCGTCGCGTCGACCGGACGGCGGGTCATTCGCTCGAGAAGGCACCGCTGTTCTCGCGTGCGGCGCTGGCGCCCGGCCTCGTCCTCGCCAGCGGCATCGCCGCCTTCTCGGTCTTCATGGCCTTCGCTCCCGAGTACTCGAAGTCGGTCGGTCTCCCGGGTGCCGGCGGGCTGCTGCTCGTCTACAGCCTCGTGTCGGTCAGTCTGCGCGTCGTCGCCGCCAAGTTGCCCGAGCGGCTGGGTGCACACCGAACCGTCACGATCGCGTTGGCGTTCCTCACCGTCGGCCTCACGCTGATCGGCCTCGTCGCTGAATCGTGGGCGCTCTGGGTTGCCGCGGCGTTGATCGGGGTCGGCATGGCGTTCCTGTATCCGTCGCTCATGGCGAACGTCGTGAACCGGGTGTCCGAGTCCGAACGGTCGACCGCGCTCAGCTCGCTCACGATGTTCTTCGAGGTCGGCACGATCGTCGGTGGCGTCGCGCTCGGCGCCGTCGGCGAGATCGCCTCGAAGCAGGCGGGATTCCTCGGTGGTGCCCTGATGGCCCTCGTCGGCGTCGCCTTGCTCTGGCAGTTCGTCGTCGCCACACCGTTCGACGAGGTCGAGGTCGACCTGGGCGCCGACGTCGACGTGCGCGGCTCGCTGCCGGCGTGCGACCCCGCCTGACCCCGTCACCAACCTGGTGGCCGTTGCACCAGGCTCGCACTGGACACGTCGCACTACCCTCGCGACCATGACGACGAGCGATACCCCGGTCGACCTCAAGCCTCGTTCCCGCGACGTCACCGACGGCGTGCAGAAGGCTGCTTCGCGAGCGATGTTGCGAGCGGTCGGCCTGACCGACGACGACTGGGAGAAGCCCCAGATCGGCATCGCCTCGTCGTGGAACGAGATCACGCCCTGCAACCTGTCGATCCGGCGCCTGACCGCTGCGGCGAAGGAAGGCGTGCAGCGTTCGGGCGGGGTTGCGCTGGAGTTCGGCACGATCACCGTCTCCGACGGCATCTCGATGGGGCACGAGGGCATGCGGGCGTCGCTCGTGTCGCGCGAGATCATCGCCGACTCGGTCGAGGCGGTCATGCACGGCGAACGGCTCGACGGCCTCGTCGCGACCGGCGGCTGCGACAAGTCGATGCCCGGCATGATGATGGCGATCGCCCGCCTGAACCTGCCCGGCGTGTTCGTCTACAACGGGTCGACCCTGCCGGGATACCTCAACGGCAAGGCGCTCGACATCACCTCGGTCTTCGAGGCGATCGGCGCGTGCGCCGCGGGCGCGATCAGCCCCGACGAGCTGACGGCCATCGAGAAGAACGCCTGCCCCGGCGAAGGCGCGTGCGGCGGCATG
>JAGQSS010000770.1 GCA_020439405.1 Ilumatobacter sp.
CACCCGGTCGCCCGGCAGCCAGGTCTCGACCCGGCCGCCGACCGCGGTGCCGTCGATGTCCTTCAGCGTCGGCTCGTATTCGTATTGCGCGACGAGGTTCACGTCATAGCTGCCGCCGGCGCCGCCGGAAACGACGCTGCCGCCGCTGGACGAGGAGGAGAGCGGATCGGTCAGGATCACCGTGCCCTGGATGTAGTCGATCCGGTAATCCTCGCCCGCGACGAGCTGGCGGCTGGAGATGACGCGGCCCGAGGTCGGGTCGACGATCTCGACCCTGAGCGTCTCGGTGCCGGGCAGGATGTCCTGCCGCTTGAGGAAATAGGCCGAGCCGCCGGTGCCGCGCAGTTCGTCGCGCTGCGGCAGGCTGTCGGGCTGCGCCGCATAGGCCGTGACCTCGGCGCGCCTTTCGCCTTGCTCGGTCGTCTCGGGCGAGCGATAGACAAGCTGCCCGCCATAGAGGTTGCGCGCATTGTTCATGTAGCGGGTGCCGTCGATGCGGTTGCGGAAATCGCCCCACATCACATGGCTGTCGCCCTTCTCGGCCTTCAGGTAGAGCCGGCCGGAGGTCGGCGCGTCATCGACGATGGTCGAATCGTCGCCATAGGTCGGGTAAAGGTCATCCGGGTCGATCCGGTCCAGCACCGAGGTCGGCGACT
>JAGQSS010000771.1 GCA_020439405.1 Ilumatobacter sp.
GGAGGGCTTCGGCAACGTCATCGACGTCACCGCCGGCCCGGGCGTCGCGCTCGACGCGAGCCGGCTCGAGGGGACCCGTCGCGGCACGCTGACGACGGCGAGCTGCGGGATCTGCGGGCGGCGCTCCATCGACGACCTCCTCGAGCGCATCGGGCCGCTCGACCGCCCGCTCGTCGTGCCTGCGTCGATCGCGCGAGGCGCGCCGGCGACGCTCGCGCAGGCGCAGGACGCCTTCGTGCGGACCGGCGGGGTCCACGCCGCGACGATCCTCGACGCCACCGGCGCGCCGCTCGCGCACGCCGAGGACGTCGGGCGGCACAACGCCGTCGACAAGGCGGTTGGCAAGCTCCTCTACGAGCGCCGGCTCGACGAGGCGGCGCTGCTCGCGGTGAGCGGCCGGGTGAGCTTCGAGATCGTCCAGAAGGCCGCCGCCGCGCGGATCCCGATCGTGGTCGCGGTGAGCGCCCCGACCTCGCTCGCGGTGGATCTCGCGCGGCGCGCGGGGATCACGCTGGCCGCCTTCGTGCGCGACGGTCGGATGAACGTCTACGCCGGCGCCGATCGCCTGGGCTGAGCCGTGTTCATCCGCCCCCGAACGGGGCTATGATGAACGCCGTTCAACCTGGAGTTCGTGTAGTGAAGAAGCTCAAGAGCG
>JAGQSS010000772.1 GCA_020439405.1 Ilumatobacter sp.
CGAGGGGGATGCGCGGAGCGATCCAGGCGCAGGTGTCGGAGATGGCCTTGGCCACCTGCTTCCACTCGGCGGGGTCCCACCCCTGAGCGGTGGCCTCCACGGAGCCGTCGCCGCGCACGAAGACGAACGCCGGCAGGGTCTCCAGGCCGAGGCCGCGCACGAAGGAACGGTCGGCGTCGCAGAACACCAGGAAGCTGTCCGCCAGCGGCCCGAGGTACTCCTTGGCCTCCTCGGCGGAGCACGTGACCACGAGGTTGACCCGCACGTCCGCACCGCGGAACCCGTCCAGGATCCGGGCCGCGGTCTTCAGGATCCACGAGCTCTCGTTGGTGTACGGATCCAGCACCACGCTGGCAAGGTGGAACGTGGTGATCCACTCCTCCAAGGGCCGCGTCTCGCCGCCGATGGTGGTCAGGTTGATGTCGAGCGCCACATTGCTAGCCACGGGTGCCAACGGTAGCGCGGCGGCGCCCGCGCGACCCATCCCGTCGAGGATCAGCCGTTGGCGAGGACGGCGAGCGTCGTGTGGTCCTCGTACCCCTCGGCGAACACGCGATACCGGCCGGGCAGGACATCGGGCACGACGATCGTCGTCTCCCGCACGATCGTCTCCCCGGCCTGCACGGTGGCTGGTGCGAGCGGCGCAACGCTC
>JAGQSS010000773.1 GCA_020439405.1 Ilumatobacter sp.
AAAAAAAAAAAGTGCGACAGCCGTGGTGTCGCTGCCGCCGCGGCCGAGGGAGGTGATCTCCTTCGCCGTGCTGATGCCCTGGAAGCCGGCGACCACGACGACCTTGCCGTCGGCGAGCGACTCGCGCACCCGGTCGGCCTTGACCTCGAGGATCTTGGCCTTGAGGTGGTTGGTGTCGGTGACGATGCCGGCCTGGCTGCCGGTGAAGCTCTTGGCCTCCACGCCGAGGTCGGCGAGGGCCATGCACAGCAGCGCCATGGACACGCGCTCGCCGGTGGTGATCAGCATGTCCATCTCCCGGCCCGGCTGGGTCTTGGAGACGTCGTTGGCCAGCTTGATGAGGTTGTCCGTCGCCTTGCCCATCGCGCTCGGGACCACGACCACGTCGTGACCGTGACGCTTGGTGATGGCGATGTTCTCCGCCACCGCACGCATGTGATCCGGGTCGGCCACGGAGGTGCCGCCGTACTTCTGGACGATCAGTGCCACGGTTGGTAGAGGCTAGCGACGGGCGGGCGTGTCAGGGCAGCGAGATCTCCTGCGGCAGCAGGCCCGACGACGCTGGCAGCCACACCCGCAGTGTGTCGTAGTCGTTGTGCAGGACCACGCCGC
>JAGQSS010000774.1 GCA_020439405.1 Ilumatobacter sp.
TCCACGGCCGGCCGCATGCCGGCGTTCGCGCGTGCCGCCGAGGGCGACCGCTCGGCGCTGGCACGGCTGGTCATCGCCCTGCTGGCCATCGCGCTTGCGGGCACGTTCGTCTTCGCGCTGGCCTGGGGCGCGTCGGACGCCTCCACCGGCCGCGTGCTGCTGTCCTGGGTCGGCCTCGCCGGCACGGATGGCATCGAGACGCGCGACCGGCTGATCGTCGAGACGATCCGGCTGCCGCGCGTCATTCTCGGCATGCTGATCGGCGCGGCGCTTGCCGTATCGGGCGCCGTCATGCAGGGCCTGTTCCGCAACCCGCTCGCCGATCCCGGCATCGTCGGCGTCTCGGCCGGCGCGGGCCTCGGCGCGGCTTCCGTCATCGTACTGGGGAGCGGGGTACTCGCGCCGGCCATCGCGCTTGCCGGCATCTACGCGCTGCCGTTTGCGGCCTTCCTCGGCGGACTGGCCACGACGATTCTGCTCTACCGGGTTGCCACGCGCCAGGGGCGCACCTCCGTCGCCACCATGCTGCTCGCTGGCATCGCTCTCGGCGCTTTCGCCGGCGCGGCGACCGGCATCCTCGTCTACCTCGCCAACGACGCCCAGCTTCGCGACCTCACCTTCTGGGGGCTTGGTTCCGTCGCGGGCGCGACA
>JAGQSS010000775.1 GCA_020439405.1 Ilumatobacter sp.
GTCTCTAAGATGGGCAGGAACCGGCCCGATCTTGCCCTTGCGCACGTCAGCGCTGGCCGCGTCGATTGCCTTGATCACTGCATTGGACTTGGGTGCCAAGGCCAGCGCGATCGTGGCCTGGGCGAGGTTCAGGCGGGCTTCTGGCAGACCGATCAAATCCACCGCCTGCGCCGCGGCGATCGCGGTCGGCAGAGCCGTCGGGTCGGCGAGTCCGATGTCTTCGCTGGCCAGGATCACCAGTCGTCGGGCAATGAAGCGCGGGTCCTCACCGGCTTCGATCATCCTGGCGAGATAGTGGATCGCCGCGTCAGCATCTGATCCGCGGATCGACTTGATGAAGGCGCTGATCACGTCGTAGTGCTGATCTCCTTGGCGGTCATAGCGGACCGCGGCTCGATCAACTGCTTGTTCCAAGATGTCGACGTCGATGATGGTGGAGTCGAGGGCCTGGGCCGCGCCTGCGGCTGCCTCCAGATAGGTCAGGGCCCTTCGAGCATCTCCACCGGACAGTCGGAGTAGCTGAGCCATCGCTTCATCACTCAAGTCCACGGCTTCAGCCAAGCCACGCTCATCACGAAGGGCATCGGAGACCACCTTGCGGATGTCTTCCTCGGTCAAGTTCTCAAGCGTCAGCAGCAGTGAGCGACT
>JAGQSS010000776.1 GCA_020439405.1 Ilumatobacter sp.
TGACCGCCCAGTGGCTATCAAGATCTTCCAAGGCGCCCCAGACGACCAGTCGCTCAACGACTTCCTGCGCGAGTGTCGAGCGCTTGGAGCGCTCGACTGGTGCGGCAACATCATCACCGTCTTCGGCACCGGCCGGACCCGCCATGGCGAGCCTTATCTCGCGATGGAGTATTGTCCCGGCGGTTCCCTGTCGACCCACCTCACGGAGGGGGCGACCATGAGCGAGGCCCAAGTGCGCCACATCGCCGCGGAAGTCGGGACCGCCATCCAGATCGCTCACGACGCGGGCATCCTCCACCGCGACATCAAGCCCGCGAACATCCTGTTGTCGCGATCGGGAGCCCCCGTCCTAGCCGATTTCGGGATCGCCCGCCTGGCCAACTCCAGCACTCGATCCACCGGCATCTCCGGGACCATCGCCTTCACGGCTCCCGAAATCCTCAACGGTGAGGCAGCGACGCGGCAGGCAGACATCTACAGTTACGGCGCCACGCTCTACTCACTCCTGACCGGGCGGAGCCCCCACGCCCTCACTGATCGGGACACGACTCAGACGATGATCGTCCGCGCCGTCAGCGGTGAGGGAGCCGACTTGACCACTTTGCCCATCTCGGACGATTTCCGCGCGGTGTTGGCCCGATGCCTTGA
>JAGQSS010000777.1 GCA_020439405.1 Ilumatobacter sp.
AGGCCAGCACGACGGCGTCGAAGTGCTCGCCCTCCACCCGCCAGCCGTGGCCGTCCCTGGCCAGCTCGCTGACGGCGGCGCCGGTGCGCAGGGTGGCCCCGGCGGCCCGGGCGGCGGTGGCGGTGGCGGTGGCGAGCGCGCCCATCCCGTCCTGCGGGGCGTAGAAGACGGGGCCGGCGGCGGCCGCCGCGCCCGTGCCGGTGGCCGGCTTGGGCATCTTGCGGCCGGCGATCAGGATGCTGCGTTCCTTCTTCGCCAGGTCGGCGATCTGGGGGACCGCGGCGAGGCTGAAGTGGTCGGTGTCGGCGGCGTAGATGCTGCCGACCAGCGGGTCCACCAGGCGGAGGTGCACCTCGTCGCCGAAGCGGGCCCGCACGTACTGGCCCAGCGAATCCGGCTCGGTGGAGGTGCGGCGGCGGAACGGTTCGGTGGCGGCGCGGAGCTTGCCCGGCCAGGTGAGCAGGCGAGACCTGGCCAGCGCCAGCACGTCCGTGGGCATGCCGAGGAGGAGGCCTTCCGGGATGCCGTGCAGGTGCTCCCACCACACCGCCGCCTTGCCGGATTGCGGGGACACGAGGTGGCCGCCGAGGCCGACCTTGCGGGCCAGGCCGGTGCCCCATGGCAGGCGGGCGAGGAACGCGTCGGGC
>JAGQSS010000778.1 GCA_020439405.1 Ilumatobacter sp.
CCGGGATAGGGGATGGCGTAGTAGTCCTCGAAGAACGCCAGGGCGAAGGTGCCGACCTCGAGGGCGAAGCGGGCGAGGTGGCCCTTGCCCAGCGGGTGCACCACCCGCAGGGGCGTGCCCCCCGCGTCGACCGCCTCGGTGGCCTCGAGGGGGCCGACGACGAAGGCCACGAGGTAAGTGGACATCACCATGGTGTCGGCGAAGGTGACCGCGACCCGCCCGTCGCCGACGGCCTCGCGCGCGACCTCGGCGGCGTTCGACACGGCGAGCAGGCCCTCGTCCACCTCGAGGGTGACGCCGAAGCTGGCCTTGAACTCGGGCTCGTCCCAGCACGGGAAGGCCCGCCGGGCGGACGTGGCCTCGAACTGGGTGGTGGCCAGCACGCGCTCGACGCCGTCGTCGTCGGTGAACGTGCTGCGGTAGAAGCCGTGCAGCTTGTCGTTGAGGATGCCGGCGAACGAGGCGTGGACGGTCCACGGCCCCGCCGCGGCGGGCTCCTCGAGCACCAGCGTGGCCCGCTCGCGCTCGTCGTCGAGCGTGACGGTGGCGTTGCGGCGGATGCCCTCGGGGTTCTCCAGCCAGGCCTCGTCGATGGTGAGCTCGGCGGCGTTGAGCAGCACCTCGTCGATCTCGTCGGCGACGTCCAC
>JAGQSS010000779.1 GCA_020439405.1 Ilumatobacter sp.
CTTGGCGCCGGCTCTTGCGGTGTCCACGGTGTGGCTGTCGCCCGTTATCGGCTGGCAGCTGCGTGACATGCCCACCGCGATCTCGGCGCCGGCTGTCCAACTCTCCTCGGCCGTCATCACCATCGCCGCAGCGCTGGTGCTCCAACGCCGACTGTTGGAACTGCGCGTCCCGACGACAGGACACCTCGACGAGTTCGGAAGGAACGACTCATGACCAGCATCCACCTCGAACACGTCTCACGCCGCTACGGCAATGCCGTCGCACTGGACGACGTCTCGTTCACGATCGACCGTGGCGTCACGGCGCTGCTCGGCCCGAACGGTGCCGGCAAGACCACGCTGCTCGGCCTGCTGTCCACTGCTGCAGCCCCGGACGAAGGAGCGGTGACGGTGCTCGGGCATCGGGCCGACGGAACGCTCGCCGAGCGAACGGCGATCCGGCGACGCCTCGGTTTTCTCCCCCAGGAGGTGGAGTTCCCGTCGGGCATGACGGTGTTCGGGTTCCTCGAGTACGTGGCGGTGCTCAAGGAGTGGAACCACAAGCCCGCCCGCCACGACGAGATCCGACGAGTGTTGGCCGCAGTCCAACTCGAGGATCGACCGACGATCAAGATCCGCAAACTGTCCGGCGGTCAACGCCGCCGACT
>JAGQSS010000077.1 GCA_020439405.1 Ilumatobacter sp.
CGAACGAGACGGGCGCCTACGAGGAGCACTACGCCCGGATGCTCCAGATGTACGCCGCCGGGTACCTCCACGCGTCCGACGCATCCGACGTCGCCGAGATCATCCACCACGCGATCCACACCGACGAGCCGAAGCTGCGGTATCCGGTCAGCTGGGGCGGCGTCGGCATCACGTCGGGTCGGGCGGCGATGACCGACGAGGAATGGGTGGCGATGGGAGCGATCGAGTCGCGCGACGACTACATCGCCGAGTTCCGTCGACGCTTCGGCATCGACATCAGCACCTGACTCGTCAGGCGGCGTCGGCGATGACGCGGTCGACCGGCCGGTGGGTCCGCGCCGACATCTCGATGATGCGCTCGGCCTCCTCGTAGCCGAACTGCGGTACGAGGCGAGCGGCGACCTCGACCTCGTCGTCGAACCGGATGATCGGCTGCGTGGGCTGCGTCTGTTCGAGCATGGAGCGTGCGTACCCGTGCATGCGCCCCTGAAACACCGGAGCGGGTGTTCGAACGGGGTGTTCAGGGCGGCACCGGATGAGGTACGACTGACGCATGGCATCCGATCGACAGTTGTGGGGCACCGAGACGGCACGAGCGATCGAGAACTTTCCGATCTCCGGCCGACCGATGCCGGTCGCCGTCGTGCACTGGCTCGCGATCGTGAAACGCGAAGCGGCGCACGTCAACGCCGATCTCGGACTCCTGGACGGCGACCTCGCCGCGGCGATCGCCCGCGCCGCTGACGAGATCGTCTCGGGTGATCACGACGACCAGTTCCCGATCGACGTGTACCAGACCGGATCGGGGACGTCGACGAACATGAACGTCAACGAGGTGATCGCGTCGTTGACCGACGGCGCTGCGCATCCGAACGACCACGTGAACCTCGGCCAGAGTTCGAACGACACCGTCCCGACCGCCGCCCAGCTCGCCGCCCTGGCCGCGATCGAACGACGTTTCGTGCCGGCGATCGGGCGGTTGATCGACGAGTTGCGGGCACGAGCCGACGAGTTCGACGACGTCGTCAAACCCGGTCGGACACATCTCATGGACGCCGTGCCGGTCGTGCTGGGCCACGAATTCGCCGCCTACGCCGCCCAGCTCGAGGAGTGCCTCGAACGCGTCGTCGGGTCGCTCCCGGCGCTCGGCAGGGTGCCACTCGGCGGCACCGCCGTCGGGAACGGCATCGGTGCGCACCACGAGTTCGCTGACCGGGTGCTGCGACGCATCAGCGGTGCCGGCCTGCTCGACACGCCGATCGCCACGCCCGGCGACCGGATCGCACGGCAGGGTGCCCACGACGCGATGGTCGGGACGTCCGGAGCGCTGGAGGTCACCGCCGTCGCACTCACCAAGATCTGCAACGACCTCCGGTGGATGGCGAGCGGACCCGACACCGGGCTCGGCGAGATCCGGCTGCCGGCGCTGCAGAAGGGGTCGTCGATCATGCCAGGCAAGGTGAACCCGGTGATTCCGGAAGCCGTACTCCAGGTGGCGGCGCGGGTCGTCGGGAACCACACCACCATGACGGTGGCCGGCATGTCGGGCACCCTCGAACTGAACGTCATGGTCCCGCTCATGGCCGCGACCCTGCTCGAGTCGATCGACCTGCTGGCGAACGCAATGGAGGTCCTGACCGACAAGTGCGTCGCCGGCATCGAGGCAGACCGTGACCGGAGCCGGTTCCTGGCTGAACGCACGCTCGCGATCGCGACGGCGCTCAACGCCGAACTCGGCTACGAACGCGTCGAACGGATCGTCAAGGAAGCCGACCGCTCCGACCGCCCGGTCCGCGAGGTGGCGCGGGAAGAGGGTGTGGACGACGAGGTGCTCGACCGCGTGCTCGACCTCGTCCGCATCGCACGCGGACACTGAGCGCACGATTGACCCGTCCCCCGGGCGGGTAGTCCCGCGTCGTCCGTACGACCCGAACTCACGGAGGTACCCCCATGGAACGCCCACTCGACGGCCGCCGCATCGCCTTCCTCACCGCCAACGAGGGTGTGGAGCAGATCGAACTCACGTCGCCGTGGAAGGCGGTGACCGATGCCGGGGCCGACGCGGTGCACCTCGCCCCCGAACGAGGTGAGGTCCAAGGATTCGACCATCTCGACAAGGCCGACGTGTTCGACGCGACCCTCGCGGTGAAGAACGCGGTGGCGGGCGACTTCGACGCGCTCGTGTTGCCCGGCGGCGTCGCCAACCCGGATCAACTCCGGACCGACCCGGACGCGTTGTCGTTCGTCCGCTCGTTGGCCGAGCAGGGCAAGCCGATCGCCGTCATCTGCCACGGTCCGTGGACCCTGATCGACGCCGGACTCGTCGGCGGTCGGACCATGACGAGCTGGCCGAGTCTGCGCGCCGACATCGAGCACGCCGGCGGCACCTGGGTCGATCAGGAGGTCGTGGTGTCCGATGACGGACCGAACACGATCGTGTCGAGCCGGAACCCGGACGACCTCCCGGCGTTCGAGCGAACCCTGGTCGACGTGTTCGCCAAGGTGCGCACGTCGTGAGCACGTAGCCGCAGGAGTCGGGCGCGATCGCGACTACGATGCCGGGACCGTCATGAACGTCACGGCACCCCCACGGAGCGAGCGAACACGAGCGGGCGAACGACCGGGTCGCCGCCCGCCGTCGTCGCGACCACCGACGGGGCCGTCGCCGTACGGTGGTGGTCCGCTCCATCCCGACGTCTATCGGCGCCGTCGACTGATGGTCGCGGCCGGCCTGATCGGGTTGCTGGTGCTCGGCATCATCGGGGTCCAGCAGGTCCGCGGCGGCGATGCGCCTGCCGCGCAGCCGACCCAGACGGTGATCCCGCAGGCAGCGGTCACCGCCCCACCGACGACGGTGGCGGCTGAGCAGATCGAACCGGCGGCGTGCATGCTCGAGGTGCCCGAGGTGTCGGTCGGCGACACCGGCACCGACGTCGAGTGCGCCCAGCGGGCGCTTCGTGCCGCCGGGGTGATGGATGCCGACGTGTCGGGCACCTTCGACGAGGTGACCCAGGCCGCCACCCGTTCGTTCCAGGCCGAGGTCGGCCTGTTCGTCGACGGCATCATCGGCAAGAACACGGCGACCGAACTCGGCATCTGGCCGGGCGCCGAGGCGTTCATCGTCCGCACACCCGAGCCGGCGCCCGGTGCCGTCGACCTGATCGGCATGCCGCTCTCGTCGGTCGCCTCGGCAGGCAGCGATGCGCCGCCGCTGCCCGACGGCGCCGACCTGGCCTCCGGCAAGCGGGTGATCTACGACCGCAACGCGCAGCGTGTGTGGGCGGTCGACGACCAGGAGCGGATCGTGCGCTCGTACCTGGTGTCGGGTAGTCGGTTCCGCAACGAGGTGCCGGGCGTGCACACCGTGTACTCGAAGTCGGAGGTCGCACTCGGCTGGGATCTCCAGGCCGACCTGCCCTACATGGTCCGGTACACCCAGACCGAGCGTGGCCACATCGGCTTCCACGCGATCCCGTCGTGGAACGACACGGGCGAGGCGCTGCAGACCGAGGCCGAGCTGGGCCAGAAGTTGTCGGGCGGGTGCACCCGTCAGGCGCTGCTCGACGCCCAGTTCATGTACACGTTCGCCGACGTCGGCACCACCGTCATCGTCCTCTGACGCCGGGCCGGCGTCACCGGCGGTCAGGCGAGTTCGGTCGTGACCCGCTTGGCCAGCATCAGCGTGACGCCGAAGGTGGCGACCCCGGCGGAGTAGAGCCACGGGTCGCGATGGGCAAAGCCGAGCACCATGAACACGGAGGCGACGGCGAGCAACAGCGTCGTCGCCGTGCACGCGAGCGCGTGACGGAGATGCACACGTGCCAGTTCGTCGTCGATGATCGCCGTCGCCTCGGCGACGATGTCGCGGTCGATCGCGGTCATGATGCCCCCTTCGGCCCCACTGTCGTCCCCCGGCCGAACGCTGGGCTGCGAGAGCGTTCAGCGTGCGGCGTTGCTTCGGAACCGTATCGTTCCGGCTCGTCGCCCGCCACGTGGACGGTCACGCGGTCGCGCCGGATCGACATCGGGGAGCCGGTTCCCGATCGACTCCGAGCGCCTCGGCGTTGAGCGATGTCGGGCGGTGGGTGGGCTCACGGAGGACGCGGTGCGCGGTCGTATTACGGAACGGCCTCTGCGCCGCTCGGCGTCGCGGCGGGGCGGGTTCCGATCCACTCGGTGAGCGCGGCGGTGAGGTCGTCGTCGCCGTCGGTTCCGGCCCAGGCCACGTGGCCGTCGGGGCGGACGAGGACCGCGGTCGGTGGTTCGATCCTGCCCAGCACGGGGAGCGTCCACGGGCCAGGCGCCGTGGCGTCGATGCGGCGAAGCCGATCACCCCACGGAGCCGTGTTGAGTGGCGCCGAGGGGTCGAGTGCGATGAACAGCCACTCGGCGTCGTGGAGCTGTTCGTACACACGGGTCGTGCCGTCGGCGGTGGTGAGTTCGACGTCGGGCATGCGGCGGCCGGCCATCGGGTGAGCGCCGTCGGGGCCGTAGTGGATGTCGAGCCCGGCGATCATCGCGGCCACACCGATGCGTGCCTCGTCGGGCGTGAGCAGGTCAGCGACCAACTCAGCGAGTGCGGTGGTCCGCTCGCCCTCGAACTGCAGGGCGCGTTGGGCCATGGTGTTGCGCATCACGCGGGCCGCGACCGGGTGGCGTTCGGCCTGGTAGGTGTCGAGCAGGGACTCGGGTGAGGTACGGTGGACGACCTGGGCGAGCTTCCAGCCGAGGTTGACCGCGTCCTGCACGCCGAGGTTGAGGCCCTGGCCGCCGAAGGGGGCATGGACGTGGGCGGCGTCGCCAGCGAGGAGCACGCGGCCGGCTCGATACGCGACAGCCTGGCGGGTCGCGTCGGTGAAGCGTGAGATGAACCGCGGGCTGTGCGCGCCGTAGTGGGTCCCGTCGACGCGGACGAGCGCTGCGCGTACGTCGTCGAGGGTGGGTTCGGAGAAGCGGCTGTCGACGTCGGGTTCGGCGAGGGTGACGCCGACCCGCCCGCCGTCGGCTGGTCCGACACCGCCACCGCCGCGCAGCCCGTACGGAGGTCGTTCGTCGACCTCGACCTCGGTGTGGATCCAGCAGACCGTCGGGTCCCAGCCGGCGAACTCGATGCCGGCCGACCTGCGGATGACGCTGCGGCCGCCGTCGCAGCCGACGAGGTACTCGGCGCGCAGCACTGCGCCGTCGGCGCACGTGATCTCGACGTGGTCGCTGTGGTCGACGTAGCCGGTGACGGTCCGGTCGCGCAGGACGCGTACTCCGAGCTCGTCGATCCAGCCGGCCATGATCTGCTCGAAGTCGCTCTGCGTCAGGGCGAGGCCATGGGGGTAGCGGGTCGGGAAGTCACCGATGTCCAGCGGAGTGCCGGCGAACGCCTGCACCTGCGCCGGCGTGCCGGCCGCGACGAACCGGTCGGCGATGCCTCGCTGATCGAGCACCTCGAGCGTTCGGGAGTGCAGCCCGCGTGAGCGCGGGCTCTCGAGGGCGGTCGTCGGGCGTCGTTCGATCACGACGACGTCGACGTCGGCCAGCGTGAGCTCGGCGGCGAGCATCATCCCGGCGGGCCCGGCGCCGACGACGACCACCTGATGGTCGTTCATGCTGCTGGCTCCTCCTGAGTTCTTGTGTGCGGTCCGAGGAGCCAGCCGTCGACATAGCGGTCGAGCTGCCGATGGGCGATCACGCGGTCCTCGTCCGGTGGCAGGCCGATCGCCAACGGCCGGCCGAGGCGGATCGTGGCGAACACGATGTCGCCGACGTCGATGTCGACGCCCAGCCGGTCGTCGGCTCGGCCGAGGCCGACCAGCTCGCGCATCAATGCCTCGGCGCGGGTGGTCAAGTCGGGCCAGTCGCTGTCGTCGAGTAGCGGATGGATCATGTTCACCGCGCCGATGCCGTGATCGAGTGCGGCGTGCATGTACTGCCGGATCGCGCCGATCCCGTCGGCTGCGCCGGTGTCGCCGGCGCTGTCCGCGACGATCGCTTCACCAGCGGTGATCGTGCGCTCCAACACGTGGCGCGCCACCGCATGGAGCAGCGATTGACGGTCGGGGAAATGGCGATACACCGTCCCGATCCCCACGCCGGTGCGCGCTGCGATCGCGTCACGACTCGGTTCACCACCGACCTCGAGCACCAGATCGACCGTCGCGTCCAAGAGACGCAGCCGGTTCGCCGTCGCGTCAGCCCTCACTGGATCGTCCTTCGAAGCTTGGCACGTAAACGGAGGATAATCCTCCGCTTGGCCCGTGGCAACACGCGGGTCGCAGGTCGGGAACCCGGAAACTCTGTGACACCCCTGCGCCAGGATGGGGTGCATGAGTTCTCCCGACCCGGCAGCCGAGTTGGCGGCCGTCTTCGCCGTCGATGTGGCTTCGGCCGATCCGGCGTCGTGTGATTCGGTGTTGGGGGCGACGAGGCGGTTGCGCGGGTGGATCGATCGGGTGGAGGCGGGCGTGACCCGTCGGATGATCGACGGCGAGATCGAGCATTCTCGGTACCTCCGCAATCCGCTCGACGTGCTCGCCCAGCAGATCGTCGCCCATGCCGCGGCGCGCGACGAGGTCTCGGTCGACGACGTCGCCCGGCTCGTGCGTCGCTGCGCCAACTTCCACGACATCACCGACGACCTGCTCCACAACGTCCTCGACCTGCTCGCCGGGCGCTATCCGAGCGAGGAGTTCTCCGAGCTGCGGCCCCGCATCGTGTGGGATCGCGTCAACGACGTGATCCGCGCCCGCGACGGCTCGAAGCGGCTCGCGGTCACCAGCGGCGGCACGATCCCCGACCGCGGCCTGTTCGGTGTGTTCCTCCCCGACGGCACGCGGGTCGGTGAGCTCGACGAGGAGATGGTGTACGAGAGCCGCCCCGGCGAGACGTTCCTGCTCGGTGCGACGACGTGGCGCATCGAAGACATCTCGTTCGAGCGTGTCACCGTCACGCCGGCGCCCGGCGAACCCGGCAAAATGCCGTTCTGGCACGGCGATCGGCCCGGTCGGCCACTCGAGCTGGGCCGTGCGCTCGGCCGCTTCCTGCGCGACGTGCGCGAACTCCCCGACGGCGAGGCGATCGAACGGCTCGAGCACGAGTACGCGCTCGATCCGCTCGCCGCCCGGAACGTCGTGTCGTACCTCGCCGAGCAATCGGCGGCCACCGGTGTCGTGCCCGACGATCGCACGATCGTCGTCGAACGCTTCCGCGATGAGATCGGCGATTGGCGGGTGTGCGTGCTCAGTCCGTTCGGCACGCCGGTCCACGCGCCGTGGGCGATGGCGATCGAGCGGCGACTCGTCGATCAGTTCGACCTGCCGGTCGAGACGATGTGGGGCGACGACGGCATCGTGATCCGCCTGCCCGAAGCCGCCGACCACATCGACGCCGACGTGTTCCGGATCGACCCCGACGAGATCGACGAGCTGGTGATGTCGTCGCTCCCGCAGACGTCGTTGTTCTCGGCCCGGTTCCGCGAGTGCGCTGGGCGTGCCCTGCTGCTGCCGCGGCGACGCCCCGATCAGCGCACGCCGTTGTGGCAACAGCGGCAACGGGCGGCCGACCTGTTGACCGTCGCGTCGAAGTACCCGACCTTCCCGATCCTGCTCGAGACCTCGCGAGAGTGCCTGCAGGACGTCTTCGACGTGCCGGCGCTCAAGGAGGTCCTGACTCAGCTGCAGTCCCGCCAGGTGCGGTTGGTGCAGGTCGACACCGCCTCGTCCAGCCCGATGGCGTCGAGCCTCCTGTTCAACTGGATCGCCCAGTACATGTACGAGGGCGACGCGCCGCTCGCCGAACGCCGTGCCGCCGCGCTCGCGCTCGACCGCGACCTGCTTCGCGAGCTGCTCGGCGCCGAAGAACTGCGCGAGCTGCTCGACCCGGGCGTGCTCGCCGACGTCGAACTCGAGCTGCAGCGCCTCACCGACGGGCGCCGCGCTCGCACGCCCGACGAGCTCCACGACGTGTTCCGCCAGGTCGGCGACCTGACGATCGCCGAGGTCGACGCGCGGTGCGAAGGCGATGGTGCTCGCGCCTGGGTCGACGACCTCGTGCGCGAGCGGCGCGTGATCGAGATCGGGATCGGTGACGACGTCCGGTACGTGGCCGCCGAGGACGCCGCCCGCTATCGCGACGCGTTCGGGTGTTCGATCCCCGTCGGCCTCCCAGTGGCGTTCACCGACCCGGTGCCGCACCCGCTCGAACAGTTGGTCGGCCGCTTCGCGCGCACCCACGGGCCGTTCCTCGCCACCGACGTCGCCCGACGGTTCGCCGCACCCGTCGAGCGGATCGAGGGAGCCATTGCCTCGCTGGCCGCCGACGAACGGGTCGTCCGCGGCGAGTTCCGTCCGGGCGGGGTGCAGCGCGAGTGGTGCGACGTCGATGTGCTCCGCCAGCTCCGGCGCCGCTCGCTGGCGATGCTCCGGCGCGAGGTCGAACCGGTCGAACCCGACGCGCTCGCACGGTTCCTGCCGGCCTGGCACGGGTGGGGCGGCCTGCGTCGCGGACTCGACGGTCTCGTCGAGTCGATCGGTCAGCTCGCCGGGGCGCCGCTCGTCGCCTCGACCCTCGAGCGCGATGTGCTGTCGGGCCGGGTGCGCGACTACTCGCCGGCGATGCTCGACGAGCTGTGCACGTCGGGCGAGGTCGTCTGGACCGGTGCCGGCGCGATCGGGAGCAAAGACGGTCGGATCCGGTTGTGCTTCGCCGATCAACTCGCCCTGCTCGCACCGGCCTGGGACACCGGCGACCCGCCGGACGGTCAGCTGCACGAGATGATCCGGGCCCACCTGGCGGCACAGGGGGCGAGCTTCTGGAACGGTGTTCGTGCCGCTGCCCCGGAGGCCACCGACCAGGAACTGCTGGTCGCCCTGTGGGATCTCGTGTGGGCCGGCGAGGTCACGAACGACTCGATCGCACCGCTGCGCCAGCTCCTGTCCGGGGGTGGCGTGAAGTCGACCGCACGCCGGTCGAAACGAACCGGGCGGCCACGCCCGACCCGACTGACCCGGCTCGGTCCGCCGGCGGCGGCAGGACGGTGGAGCCTCGTCGCGCCACTCCGCGAACCGGCACCGACCCCGACCGAGGCGGCGCACGCCTCCGCGACCCAGCTCCTCGACCGGTACGGGGTCGTCACGCGCGAGACGGTGCTCGCCGAGGGGGTCACGGGTGGATACGCATCCGTGTATCCGGTGTTGAAGGTGCTCGAGGAACGAGGTCGCTCACGTCGTGGCTACTTCGTCGCGGGTCTGGGTGCGGCACAGTTCGCGCTCCCCGGTGCCGTCGATCGGCTGCGTGCCGAACGAGACGACGATGCCGACGCCACTCCCGTCGTGTTGGCTGCCACCGATCCGGCACAGCCGTACGGTGCGGCGCTCGCGTGGCCCGACAGTCCCGGGCGTCCCGCTCGCACCGGATCGGCGATCGTGATCCTCGATCGGGGCGAGCTGGTCGGATGGTTCGATCGGGCGAGCCACCATCTCGTGACGTTCCCGTCGTCGGCGCCCGACCATCGGTGGGCCGACGGGCTCGCCGACCTCGTCCGAACGGGGCGTCAGGCGAGCGTCGAGGTCCGCAAGGTCAACGGCGAACCGACACCCACCGAGATCGCCGACGTGCTCGTCGAACGAGGATTCACCCAGGGGTACCGGGGGCCGGTCCTGCGCGACGAGCGATCGCGCCGTCGCTGACCAGCGAGCTCGTCAGGCCGGCTCGAGGGCGATCGAGGCGGCGTCGATCATGCGGTCGCGACCGGCCGTCTTGGCGGCGATCAGCGCCCGATCGGCCGACTCCACGGTCGTGGCGGCATCGGCGTCGTCGACATGGGCGACGCCGGCCGACACCGTGAGGTGGGTGTCGTCGGGCAGGATGATCGTGCGGGCGGCCTCGACGATGCGGTTGGCGACGCCGACGGCGTCGTCGTGGGTGGCGCCGGGGAGCAGGATGCAGAACTCCTCGCCGCCGTAGCGGTACACGACGTCGTCGTAGCGGACATGGGCCGCCAGCATCGAAGCGATCCGTCGGAGGACTTCGTCGCCCTCCTGGTGCCCGAAGCGGTCGTTGATCGACTTGAAGTGGTCGACGTCGACCATGATGGCGGCGATCGACTCGTCGTCGAGCTGGTGCGTCTCGAGGTCGTGGTCGAGGCGGCGGCGGTTGGCGAGCCCGGTGAGCCCGTCGCTCCACGCCATGGCGGCGAGTTCGCCGTCCGACTCACGGCGGAGCGAGTTGGCGAGTGCGGCAGCACCCAGCACGAGCAGCGACATGGCGGCGACGGCCAGCAGTCCCAGCGCCGGGCCGGACGAACCCGACTCGGTCGGCAGGACCGCAGAGGGGGTCGCCGAGATGCGCATCAGATCGTCGAGCGCCGCGTCGTAGACCTGGCTCGGCGGAGCGAAGCCGGCGCCTTCGGCGGGCAAGGGGCTGAGTGCGGCTCGGGTCGCCGCCGTCAGCCGGACGTCGAGTTCGTCGAACTGTTCGAGCAGCATGGTGCCCGTACCGTCGACGACTCGGAGGCGGGAGGCCTGGTCGGTGGTCCGGAGCAGTGCCTGCTCCTCGGCGACCAGTTCGGCAGCCGTGTCGGCGAGTTCCCGCACCGCGTCGTCCTCAGGAGCGGCGACCGCAGTGGACGGAACCGCGACGACCGCCATGGCCGTGGCAATGAGTGCGATTCGGAACGTCTTCACGGTTTTCTCATCGGTCCGGGGATCGGACCGCTTGAGTGGTTCGTCCGACCGTGAGCGAGTCGAGACCGAATCCAGACGTTCGGATCGCCGGTCAGCGACCGTTGCGGTCGACGGCGCGCAGGCCGGCCCAGGCCAGCTGGCTCACGACCCGAGCGATCTCGTCGGGGTCGAACGTCTCGCCGGTCCCGACGAACCGACGGCTCGCGCCCTCGGCCAACCCGACCAGTCCGTGCGCGATCGTCGCCCGGTGCGCCGGATCGAGATCGACGTCGATCAGACCGGCGATCGCGACCGCAGCGGCGTCGTTGATCCGCCGGATCTGGGCGGCGAACTCGCCCTCCTGTCGGGCGCTGCCGCCGAACAGCAGGGTGAACTCCTGGTTGTCCTCGGCGACCCACCGGAAGTAGGCGCCGAAGCCACGTTCGGTCCGCTCGCGTCCGTCGGCGGCGTCGGTGGTCGCCTTGGCGATCTTCTCGAGCAGGCGCGTGCCGACCTCGTCGAGCAGGGCGCGATACAGATCGGCCTTGCTGTCGAAGTGCTGGTAGAGCACCGGCTTGGTGACCCCGGCCGCCTCGGCGATGTCGTTCATCGAGGTGCCGAAGTAGCCCGACCGCCCGAACTCGTCGATGGCGACATCGAGGATCTGTTGACGTCGGGCGTCCGCGGAGAGTCGGGGCGAGCTCATGGGTTACCGAAGGGTAACCGATGTCGTCGCGGTCCGGACTGCTCGGTGGTGCGTCGACTCACAGGCCGCGCTCGGCATCGTCGCGCTCGGCGGCCTTCACGGCGTAGCCGAGGACGATGCTCGGCGCGAGCAGGACGAACGAGATCACCAGCGAGACGATGATCAGGGTCGCCATCGTCGGGCTGAAGCCGACGGCGAACGCGATCACGAACAATGCCATCGCCAACGCGAGCAGGAGGTAGCCGATCCGGTTCGCGAGGAGCGTCCACTTCGCGACCTGGGCGCGGCGACGGCGGACCGGATCGTCGTGCGCGGTGTTCACCGTGCCACCGTCGCAGGAAACGGTTTCGGTGTGGAGGTCGACGGACGGCTGCTCATAGTGTGCGGACCATGGTACGGGTGGAGCGACGCGACGACATCGGCTCAGGCGTGGTGGTGATCACCCTCGACCGCCCCGACCGGCGCAACGCCGTCGACCACGACACCCTGCTCGCCTTGCTCGAGGCGCAGTCGGCACACCGAGATGCCCGGGTGGTCGTGCTGACCGGCGCGCCGCCGGCCTTCTGCGCCGGCGCCGATCTGCAGGGGGTTCGTGAGGACGTGTTCTCGGCCGATCTGCGACGGGTGTTGCAGGGGTTCACGGCGTGGCCGTGCCCGGTGGTCGCCGCGATCGACGGACCGGCACTCGGTGCCGGCGCCCAACTCGTGGCCGTCGCCGACCTCCGCATGTCGACACCCGGTTCGGTCATCGGCATCCCCGCCGCGAAGCTCGGCCTGGTCGTCGAGCAGTGGACGATCGACCGGATCGCCCGCGAATTCGGCCCGTCGGTCGCCCGGGGGATGTTCGTCGGCGCCGAGGTCTACCGCGGCGAGCGGCTGCACGCGATGGGGGCGATCCACCGACTCGGCCACCTCGACGATGCGCTGGCCTGGGCGGGCGAACTTGCCGCGCTCGCTCCGCTCAGCCTCACGGGCCACAAGATCGCGCTCGAGGCGATCGCGGCCGGACGGTCCGACGACCCGGCCGCCGCCGCTGCCAAGGAACGGGCCTGGGCCAGCGACGACGCCGCCGAGGGGCGCCAGGCGTTCCTGGAGAAGCGGACGCCCGAGTTCCGCGGTCGGTAGCCGTCGCCGTCACCGTGCGCGAGAATCGGGTCGTGATCAGCGACGCGGAGCGCGAGGAACTCGTCCGACAGGCCAACGCCGCACCCAAGGTGCACGGCCGCCCCGACGTCGTGTTCCACTACAGCGAGGACGGCTCGATCCGGCGCTTCGCACCGCACCGGCCACCGTCGAACCCGAGCCACCCGCCGGCCGTCTGGGCGATCGATGCCGAGCACGCACCGCTCTACTGGTTCCCGCGTCACTGCCCGCGGATCAGTGTGTGGGCGTACGACGACGAACAACAGGC
>JAGQSS010000780.1 GCA_020439405.1 Ilumatobacter sp.
CCAGGGCGCCGTTCCTGGGATGGAAGAAGCGCGCCTTCTCGCAGAAGGTCTCCGTGAAGTAGCCCGGGGCCGGGGTCACGCTGCGCAGCTCCGCGAGCACCTGCTCCACCTGCGTGCGCACCTTGTCGGCGTCCGCCTGCACGTAGCAGCGGGCGAGCGTGGCGGCGTAGCTCAGCTGGTCGTTGGCGATGACCTGCATGCCCGCCCCCTTCAGGGCGTGGCCCACCCGCGAGGTGCCGGAGAACACGTCCATGACCCGGCCGCCGCCGAGCGCGGAGACGACCGAGACGATGCGCGGGACGAGGAGCCGCTTCGAGCCGAGGTACTTGATCAAGACGTCTTGAATGCGCCGAGCGCGAGAGGGGAGCCGCGAGCCTGCCGTGCGCCCCCCGCCGTTGCAAATGCAATGTTCATGCAACACCATGCGCTCATGCCTCCCACCGTGGACGACCAAGCCCTGCGCGCCAGCATCCGCGCCGCCGGGCTGCGCGCGACTGCCGCCCGGGTGGCGGTCTTGCGCACCCTGGCCCGCGCCTCGGGACCCGTCTCGCACGCGGACGTGTGCGCCACCATCGGGACCAGCGACTTCGACCGGGCCACGCTGTACCGCAACCTGGTGGACCTGACGCGCGTCAACCTCGCGCGGC
>JAGQSS010000781.1 GCA_020439405.1 Ilumatobacter sp.
AGATCGCAGCAGCGGGCGCCACCTTGGTGATCGTGGGCCGCGATGAGAGCCGAACGTCCGCCACCGCCGGGGAGCTGAGGTCCGAGACGGGCAACCCGTCGGTGACGCACCTCCTGGCTGACCTGGCGGACTTCGATGCGGTGCGGTCGATCGCCGAGCAGTTCCGCCAGTCCCACGATCGCCTCGACGCCTTGGTGCACAACGCTGGTGCACTCCTCGCGGACCACACGGTGGGGCCGTCCGGGGTCGAGGTGACCGCTGCGTCGCAAGTGGCTGGGCCGTTCCTGCTCACCGGGCTGTTGCTCGACCGCTTGGTCGCTGCATCTCCCGGTCGGGTCATCACGATGTCGTCGGGCGGGATGTACACCCAACCTCTGTCGGTCGACGGTCTCGAGCCTTCCGCCGACGACTATCGGGGGACGGTGGCCTATGCGCGCGCGAAGCGGGCGCAGGTCACGCTGAACGAGATGTGGCCGGTCGAGCTCGAGGCGCTCGGTGTGCCCCGCGAGCGCGTGGTGTTCCACGCTATGCACCCCGGATGGGCCGACACGCCTGGCGTGAGGGCGTCGTTGCCCACCTTCGCCAAGGTGGTCGGTCCGCTCCTGCGCACCCCGGAGGAGGGTGCCGACACGCTGGTCTGGCTCGCA
>JAGQSS010000782.1 GCA_020439405.1 Ilumatobacter sp.
CCGAAATCCGCGTGCGCATCGCCGAACGCGCCGCGCGCGAATTCCTCATGCGCCGCGCCCGCGAGTTGAACTACGGCGCCAAGCCGCCGCAGTAGGGTACCGGCGAGACATGCGACTCGACCACCAGATCGCGTTCCTGAACGAGGCCGACCGGCTGAAATCGGTCCAGCGCGCCACCCGCCTGCTCGACGGATCGCGGTTCGAGAATTCGGCCGAACATTCCTGGCATGTCTGCCTCTACGCCCTGGTTCTGGCCGAACAGGCCGCCCCCGGCATCGACATCGGCCGGGTTCTGCGGATGCTGCTGATCCACGACATCGTCGAGATCGACGCCGGCGACGCGCCGATCTACGGCGATATCGATCACGCGGCCATGGCGGACAGGGAAGCGGCGGCGGCCGATCGCCTGTTCGGCCTGCTGCCCGGCGACCAGGGCGCCGGCCTGCTGGCCCTGTGGCAGGAGTTCGAAGCCGCCCAGACCCCCGAGGCGCGGTTTGCCAAGGCCGTCGACCGGCTGCCGCCACCGATTGCCAATCTTGAAAACGGCGGCGGATCCTGGGTCGACTACGATGTCTCCTTCGATCAGCTCGACACAAGGGTCGGCGCCCCGATCCGGCGCGGCGCGCCCGGGGTATGGGACTGGCTG
>JAGQSS010000783.1 GCA_020439405.1 Ilumatobacter sp.
CATCGGCGACGGCATCGTGCTGCTCGTCGGCGGCAACGACACCACCCGCAACACGATCACCGGGTCGGTGTACGCGCTCAACAAGTGCCCCGAGCAGTTCGACAAGCTGCGCGAGAACCCGGCGCTCATCCCGTCGATGGTGTCCGAGACTGTGCGCTGGCAGACGCCGCTCACGCACATGATGCGCGTCGCGACGAAGGATGTCGAGCTCGGCGGCAAGACGATCCACGAGGGCGACCGCGTGGTGCTGTGGTTCGTGTCGGGCAACCGCGACGACGCCAAGGTCGAGAATCCGAACGAGTACATCATCGACCGCCGCAACCCCCGACAGCACCTGTCGTTCGGGTTCGGCATCCACCGCTGCCTCGGCAACCGCCTCGCGGAGCTGCAGCTGCGGATCATCTGGGAGGAGATGCTCAAGCGCTTCCCGGAGATCACGGTCGTCGGCGAGCCCGTCTTCAGCTACAGCAACTTCGTCAAAGGCTACGAGTCGATGCAGGTCATCATCCCGCGTCGCAACTGAGCGGCGACGGAACGTGGACGAGCAGGACCGGTCGGCATCCGTCGGCCGTACGAGCAGGGAGTGATCATGTCAGCTGTAGTCATCATCGGCGGTGGCCAGGGAGGCTACCTCACCGCGGCGTCG
>JAGQSS010000784.1 GCA_020439405.1 Ilumatobacter sp.
TCACCCCGAAGCGGGCGAACGTCGAGTTCTACCGGTCGGCTGCCGCCGCCCAGCAGCGCGGGTTCCGCGCGTGCAAGCGCTGCCGCCCCGATGCGTCGCCGGGCTCGCCGGAGTGGGACGCCCGGGGTGATCTCGTCGCCCGGGCGATGCGCCTCATCGCCGACGGTGTCGTCGACCGCGAGGGGGTCGCCGGCCTGTCGAGCCGGCTCGGCTACAGCACCCGCCACCTCAACCGGTTGCTGACCGACGAGCTCGGCGCAGGGCCGCTGTCGATCGCCCGGGCACAGCGCGCACAGACCGCCCGTGTGCTGATCGAGACGACCGATCTGTCGATGACCGACATCGCCTACGCGGCCGGGTTCGGCAGCGTCCGCCAGTTCAACGACACGGTGCTCGAGGTGTACGCGCTCGCACCGAGCGAGCTGCGTCGACGCGCCGAGGCCGGTCACGCGATCGCCGACGCCGGCGCCGTCACCGTTCGGCTCCCCGTCCGCCGTCCGTTCGACGGGCCGGGCCTGATGGCGTTCCTCGCCGCTCGCGCCGTGGCCGGCGTGGAGCACTGGGACGGGCGCACGTATCGCCGGACGCTGCGGCTCCCGCACGGGCACGGCACGGTCGCGGTCGTGCCCGCCGACGACCACGTCG
>JAGQSS010000785.1 GCA_020439405.1 Ilumatobacter sp.
GGAACCGCGTCGATGACCGCGTCGATGCCGGCCTCGCCGGCCTCGACCGTGGCCTCGTCCCCGGCGCCGATCGAATCGGTGAGCGTGAGGGTCGCGTTCACGAAGGCCACACCCATCACGATCGCGAGGAAGGTGAGCAGGTACCTGCTCCGACTGATCCAGAGCTGGCGCAGAACACGGCGGGTCATCGGTCGGCTCCGAGTGACTTCATGCGATCCAGCACCCCGTCCGCGGTCGGGCTGGCGAGCTCACCGACGGGAGCGCCGTCCTGGAAGAACACCACGTTGTGGGTGTGTGCTGCGGCGTACGGGTCGTGGGTGACCATCACGATCGTCTGACCGAGATCCGAGGCCTTCCGTAGGTGCGACAAGATCTCGCCGGAGGTGTGCGAATCCAACGAACCGGTCGGCTCATCAGCGAAGACCACCTCCGGCTTCGACACCAGGGCCCTGGCGACAGCGACGCGTTGCTGCTGTCCGCCACTCAGCTGGGACGGCCGGTTGTCGAGGCGATCACGGAGGCCGAGCACCCCGATGAGCTCGTCGAACCACTGGGGGTCCACTCGGCTCCGGGACAGATCGAGCGGATACGTGATGTTCTCCCGGGCGGTGAGGGCCGGAAGGAGGTTGAAAGATTGGAAGATG
>JAGQSS010000786.1 GCA_020439405.1 Ilumatobacter sp.
GTGCGCGGCGTGCTCGGTGTCGACCCCGACGTCCGCAAGGGGTTCAGCAGCGTTCGGGTCGCCTTCGACATCGATGCCGATGCGAGCGACGCGGAGATCGACGCCCTCGTCGCGTCCGGAACGAAGTACTCGGCCGTGTTCGACATGCTGACCGCACCGACGAGTGTCGTCGTCGGGCGCGGCGACGCCTGATCCGTTCGCTGATCCAGAGCGAGGAGGCCACGTCATGCACCTCATCAGCAACGACCAGCTCCGGGTCGCGCCCGACCGTTGCACCGTCTACCGCCCTGCGCCGAGCCCTCGACGATGGCTCGGCGTGTGGGCCCACCCCGACGACGAGGCCTACCTCTCCGCCGGTGCGATGGACCACATCATCGGCTCTGGCGGGAAGGTCACGGTCGTCGCCCTGAGCGACGGCGAGGCCGGCTTCCCCGCCGAGGACCGTCGTCCCATCGCACAGCGCCGGCAGCATCGCCGCCGGGAGCTGCACACCGCGATGTCGACGATCGGTGTCCACGACGTCCGCTTCCTCGGACTTGCCGACGGCGATGTCGGCTCCGCCGATGACAGCACCGTCGCGCTGCTCGCCGAGATCATCGACGACATGAAGCCGGACATCGTGGCAACGTTCGGGCCCGACGGCA
>JAGQSS010000787.1 GCA_020439405.1 Ilumatobacter sp.
CATCTGCGTGGGCATGCAGATGCTGTTCTCCTCCAGCGAGGAGGACGGCCACGCCGAGCCCGGGTTGGGCATCATTCCCGGCACCGTCCGCTGGATCACCGACCAGTTGCCCCGCCCGCAGATGCAGTGGAACCAGCTGGACCTCACCTACGCGGGTGACCCGCTGTTCGCCGGCCTGCCCGAGCACCCGTGGATGTACTTCGTGCACTCGCTGCACGGTGTGCCGGACGACCCCGCTGCCGTCGCGGCCACCTGCGACTACGGCGGCACGGTCAACGCGGCGTTCCGCAGCGGCACGGTGTTCGCCACCCAGTTCCACCCGGAGAAGTCCGGCCGTGACGGTCTGGCGCTGCTGGCCAACTTCGTGAAGGGGCTTTCCGCGTGATCGAGCTGTACCCGGCCATTGACCTGCGCGACGGCAAGGTGGTCCGCCTGCTGCAGGGGGACTACGACGCCCAGACCACCTACGGCGACGACCCGGTCGCCGTCGCCCGCGGCTTCGCCGACGCGGGTGCCACCTGGATCCACGTGGTGGACCTGGACGCCGCCCGCAGCGGGTCGCCGGTGAACCGTCCGGTGGTGGCCGCCATCGCCGCGGCCGTCGCCGGCCGGGCCCGTGTGCAGACGGGTGGCGGCGTACGCA
>JAGQSS010000788.1 GCA_020439405.1 Ilumatobacter sp.
AGATGTTGACGTGTCGACGACGTGGGGCCACCACGTCGGCCGAGGTCGCTGCGTATGCCGCGGCAACCGCCGAACGGTTCGATCCGCGCACCGAGACGCCCGAGACACCGGCCGCGCTCGCCGAGATCGTGATGCGGGCGACCGAACCGGACGCCGATCGACGTTTCGAGTCGGTCGAGGCGTTCAGCGCTGCGCTGGAGACGGCCTGCCCCCGCCTCGATGCCGGCGTCGACGACGACGTGCCGGCGACCGTCGCGATGGATGTGTTCGACTCGGACGGGTTCGCCTCGGCCGATGCCCGCGTGGTGGCGGCCGATTCACCCGCAACGGCCGTCCAACCTCTGCCGCCGACCGATGCCCCGTATCAGCGACCCGCTCGACGGACACCGGTGATCCTCGGCGTCGTCGCCGCCCTCGCGCTCGTCGGGTTCGTGGGTGCCGTCGCGCTGCTGGGCAACGGTAGCGCCGAGACCGTCGAGGGAGCGGTCTCGACCGCCCCGCCGCCATCGGCCTCGTACGAGGGCACGACGATGGACGGACGGGTGGTCGAAATACGGCCGAGCGCACTGATCCCGTTCCGGGACGGTGAGCCCGTCGCGATCCAGGACATGACGGCCGCCATGGACGAGGGATGCGAGGCCGT
>JAGQSS010000789.1 GCA_020439405.1 Ilumatobacter sp.
CATGCGCTGCCCGCCCCGGATCGCGCTGACCAGGGCCTGGCCCGCCTCCTTCAGGCCGAATTCGAGCGGGATGTAGACGCCCTCCGGCGTGAGCGCCGTCCGGGCCCTGGCGAAGCGCGTCGCCCCCACCGTGTCGAGGATCGCGTCCCAGCGCCGGTCCGCTGCCGCGAAATCCTCGCGGGTGTAGTCGATCACCTGCGCGGCGCCGAGGTCGCGGAGAAGGTCGAGATTGGCGCCGCTCGCGACACCCGTGACCTCGGCGCCGAGATGCCGGGCGATCTGGACCGCGAAGGCACCTACCCCGCCCGAGGCGCCGAGCACGAGGACGCGCTGGCCGGCCCGGAGCCGCGCGAAGTCCCGCAGGAAGACCAGCGCGGAGAGCGCCCCGAAGGGCATCGCGGCCGCCTCCTCGAAGCCGGTGCCCGGGGGGATCGCGGCCATGGGCCCGTCCTGCGGCATGGCGAGATATTCCGCATGGCCCCCGTGCCCGGAGAAGCCGAAGACCGCGTCGCCCGCCTTCCAGCGCGTCACGCCGGGGCCGGTCTCGGCGACGGTGCCGGCGAAATCGGTGCCGAGGATGCGGTGTCTCGGGGCGAAGAGCCCGGTCATCAGCCGCCCCGGCAGCCAGAGCCCGCCGGGAAAG
>JAGQSS010000078.1:0-5813 GCA_020439405.1 Ilumatobacter sp.
ACCTTGCGCTCGCTGACGCTGTTGCACAGACAGACGTACGCCATCGGTGAATAAGGTACGCCTAACAGGCCGGGTCTTGCAACCCTGTTGATGTGCTCAGCTGAGGTGCTTCAGGTAGAGCCCGATCTCTTCGCCCATCTGGGTCGGGACGTCGTAGGTCTCGCGGTTGGTGACCTGGTCGAAGTTCGCGGCGATCGACTCGGGCGACAGGTCGGGATCGGTGAAGCCCGGGCCCTCGCCGATGAAGATCTCCGCGACGCGGCCGCCGGCGACCGAGAACACGCGGCCCGTCGGCTCGCAGCTCTCGTGGGCCAGGTAGGTGACGATCGGGCTGACGTACTGCGGTGCGACCTTCTCGCCGAGGGGGCCGAGCAGGTCTTCGGTCATGCGGGTCTTGGCGACGGGAGCGATGACGTTGGCCTTGATGTTCTTCGAGGCGCCCTCGATGGCCAGCACGTTCGTGAACCCGACGAGCGCCATCTTGGCGGCGCCGTAGTTCGCCTGTCCGAAGTTGCCGAAGATGCCGGCGCCCGACGCGGTCGAGACGATGCGGCCGTAGCCCTGCTCGCGCATGTGGGGCCAGGCGGCGGACGTGACGTGGTAGGCGCCGTTCAGGTGGACGTCGATCACCGGCGCCCACAGGTCGGGGGTCATGTTGTGGAACGACTTGTCGCGCAGGATGCCCGCGTTGTTCACGACGATGTCGACCCGGCCGAACGCGTCGATCGCGGTCTGCACGATCGCCGCGCCGCCCTCGGGCGTGGCGACCGAGTTGGTGTCGGCGACCGCGTCACCACCGGCGGCCTTGATCTCGTCGACGACGCGCTCGGCGGCGCCCTTGTCGCTGCCGGTGCCGTCGACGGCGCCGCCCAGATCGTTGATCACGACCAGCGCGCCACGCGACGCCATCATCAGAGCGTGCTCACGGCCGAGGCCGCCGCCCGCGCCCGTGATGATCGCCACCTTGCCGTCGAAACCCAGAGCATCAGTCATGGCGGGCACGTTACCGGTCGGTAATCGCACGGGTCCAAACGGCCGACGGGGTGCCGGCCGCGTCGGCGGGGTCAGTGGCGGGGGACGCGAACCGACGAGCCGGGCTCGACGTGGACGGTGCTCTCACCGACGCGCACCGGGACCGGATTGCCGGTGGCCACTTCGACGATCGCGCCGTCCGGATCGAGTCGGACGACGATGTCGCTGCCGTGGCGGTGGAGCCGGTACGTCATCGCCTGCCATGCCTCGGGGAGCCGGGGTCGGATCGTCAGGACCTCGCCGTTGTCGTCCATCCCGCCGAACCCGTGCACGAGTGCCGCCCAGACGCCCCCGGCGTTCGCGATGTGGATGCCGTCGGAGGTGTTGCCGTGGGCGTCCGAGACGTCGAGGTAGAGCGACTGCTCGAAGTAGCTCCAGGCGAGATCGTCGTACCCGACGTCGGCGGCGGCGATCGACTGCACGCAGGCCGACAGCGACGAGTCGCCGGTGGTCAGCGGGTCGTAGTAGTCGAAGTTGCGGCGCTTCTGGTCGTCGGTGAACACCTCGCGACGGAGGAACATCGCCAGCACGACGTCGGCCTGCTTCAGCACCTGGAACCGGTAGATCACGAGGGGGTGGTAGTGGAGGAGGAGCGGGTACTTCTCCGGCGGCGTGTTCGCGAAGTCCCAACGTTCCTTGTCGAGGAAGCTGGCGTCCTGCGGGTGGATGCCGAGTTCGTCGTCGTACGGCAGGTACATGGCGTCGCAGGCGCGGTGCCACGCGAGCGGTTCGTCGTCGGTGAGGCCGGTGCGACGGACGAGCTTGGCGTAGGCGTCGGGGGCGAACTCGCGCAGGAACGCAACGCAGCGTGCGGCGTAGCGCATCGTGAAGCGCGCCATCACGTTCGTGTACAGGTTGTCGTTGACCACCGTCGTGTACTCGTCGGGGCCGGTGACACCGTGGATGTGGAACCGCTCCGACCCGTTGTGGCCGAAGAACCCGAGGTCTTCGTACATGCGGGCGGTCTCGACGAGCATCTCGGCGCCCTCGTCGGCGAGGAACTCGACGTCGCCGGTGGCGTTCAGGTACCGCTCGAGGGCGTACACGATCGCAGCGTTGATGTGGTACTGCGCGGTGCCGGCGGCGTAGTACGCGGACGCCTCTTCGCCGTTGATGGTGCGCCACGGGAACAGCGCGCCTTGCTGGCTGAGTTCGGCGGCGCGTTCGCGCGCCTTGTCGAGCATCCGGTAGCGGAACCGGAGCAGCTTCCGGGCGGCGTCGGGGTTGGTGTAGGCGAGGTACGGGAGGACGTAGACCTCGGTGTCCCAGAAGTAGTGACCGTCGTAGCCCTCGGCGGTGACGCCCTTCGCTCCGATGCCCTGTTCGTGGGTGCGGGCCGACGCCTGCGCGAGGTGGTACAGGTTCAGCCGGATGGCCTGTTGGGCGGCCGGGTCGCCGACGACCTCGACGTCGCTGCGCGCCCAGAACTCGTCGAGCCACTCGTGCTGTTCGGCGTAGAGCGCGTCGCGACCGGCGTCGCGTGCACGTTCGATCGTGCGGTGACAGCGGTCGGCGAGCTCCTGCGGCGGAACGCCCCGCGACGAGTGGTAGGCGACGTACTTGACGAGGCGGATCGTCTGGCCCTCGTGGGCATCGAAGGTGAAGACCGTCTTGGCGAGGTCGTGTCCGACACTCGTCTCGATCTCGCACTCGCAGTCGGTCTCGACCTCGTGGCGGTACGACGCGGCCATCGTCATCCCACTGTTGACGCACCGGTACCCGAGGCTCACCTCACCGCCCGACGGATCGTCGGGGTCGGTGTGCCGCTGTTCGCGCGGTTCGAGGACTCGGTGGTCGAACTTGCGCGCCTGGCGGGGATCGCGCCCCTCGCCGAGCGCCGCAGAGCGGACGTGGTACTCGTCCTCACCGTCCTGACGGTTGAGGAGCTGGGACGAGATCACGATCGGCGCATCGCCGTTCTCGATCGTCACCTCGAGCGAGAGCACGGCGAGATGCCGATGCGCGAGGCTCACCATCCGCTCGGAGCGGACGTGGACGATCTTGCCGGCCGGTGTGCGCCAGACGAGGTCGCGGTGCGACACGCCGGTGCGGAAGTCGACGGCGCGCTCGTAATGCTGCAACTCGGCGTTGGCGATCAGGAGCGGCTCGTCGTCGACGTACAGCTTCATCAGCTTGGCGTCGGGCACGTTGACGATCGTCTGGCCGGTCTTGGCGAAGGCGAACGCGTTCTCGGCGTGCTTGATGTCCCACGTCTCGTGGAAACCGTTGAGGTAGGTGCCGTGGGTGTGGGCGTTGCGGCCCTCGCTCGGGTTGGCCCGCATCCCGATGTAGCCGTTCCCGTTGGCGAACAGCGTCTCGGTGAGGCCGAGGTCGCGCTCGTCGGGTTCGGTCTCGACGAGACGCCACGGTTCGACGGGAAAGCGATGGCGGGGGATGCTCGCCTTGCTGGGTCGGATCTTCATGGGGCGTCCTGTCGGGTCGGGGGGTGCGGGGAGCGACCGGCGGTCATCGGTGGGGCGGTCGTGGCGGTCGTGGTGGTCGTGGTGGCCGCCAATTCATCGGCGCGTCGGGGGCCGATGATGAGTCGGGGACCGGTCATGGCCGCGACGACACGACGGTCTCGTCGAGGTCGTCGACGACCAGGTCGGCACCCGACGCGAGCAGGGCCTCTCGGTTGCCGCCGCGGTCGATGCCGACGACCAACGCGAACCCGCCTGCTGCGCCGGCCGCGACGCCCGACGTCGCGTCCTCGACGACGATGCAGCGAGACGCGTCGACCCCGACGTGCGCTGCCGCTGCCAGGAACATCGCCGGATCGGGTTTGCCGGCGAAGTGTTCCTCGGCGGCCGTCGTGCCGTCGACGATCGTCACGAACCGCTCGGTGATGCCGGCGGCGGCGAGGACCGCGCGGGCGTTGCGCGACGACGAGACGATCGCGCTCGGGACCCCCGCTGCGTCGAGCATGTCGACGACGAGCATCGTGCCCGGGTACGGGGCGATGCCGTCGCGTTCGAGCACGGCGTTGAAGGCGTCGTTCTTACGGTTGCCCATTGCGCAGATCGTGGTGTCGCCGGGCGGGTCGGTCGGATCGCCCCACGGCAGTTCGACCCCGCGCGAGCGAAGGAAGGTCTGCACCCCGTCGTACCGGGGTCGTCCGTCGACGTACGCGAGGTAGTCGTCGGGGGTGAAGTCGTAGTCGGCGAACAGGCCGGCCCAGGCGCGTTCGTGGATGCGGGCCGTCGGGGTGACGACGCCGTCGAGGTCGAAGAGCACCGCGCCCGCCCGGGTCCAGTTGATCGAGAGCGTCATCGGGCGCCGATGTTAGTGGCCCGCTCGGAGGTGGTCTCCATGCCGCACGTCACGCCGGACGCGACGGTGCCGCCGGCGGGGAGCCGGCGGCACCATGGGGTGGAACCGACTCAGCGGGTGCGGAGCAGCGCCGCGCCGAACACGATCAGCCAGATCGGCATGAAGAGGCCAGGCAGACCGGGCAGCGCCGTGATCGCGGCGACCGCGAGCGGCAGGGCGACGAGCGGCACGGTGGTGATGCCCAGCCAGCGGGGCAGCACCTTGTGCTCACCGAACGAGAGCGCGATCGAGCACACGGCGGCGAGCATCGCACCCCACCAGCCGACCAGGGCTCCGAAGTCGAGGTACATGTAGGACGACACGAGGCCGTCGGTCCACATCGTCCCCTCGTCGACACCGCCGGGGAGGTAGAGCGCGAGCGACCCCGCCATGCACGCCGCCACCACGAGCAGCGTTGCCGTGATCGTGAGGGCGTTCGGGATGGCGCGTGCGGCGAGTCGGTCGCCGCCGCGATCGCGCGCCCAGCGGCGGAGCGCCGTCACGAGGACGACGAGGCAACCGGCGCTCGCGAGGAGGCTGACGAACGCGACGTGGTACTGCCAGCGCGACAGGTCGAGCACCGCCGCGTCGAGGTCGGGATCGTCCTCGGCGGTGGTCTGGCCCATGCTGAGCATGCCACCGACGAGCGCGAGCACCCCGACGGTGATGGCCAGGACCGGCCAGCGTGTGCCCTGGGGTGCCTCGAGGGTGAATTCGCTGGTTGTGGTGGAGGTGGTGAGATCGGCGGCCGAACCGGCCGACGGGGTGATGACGGTCATGTGGAGGTCTCCGTGGAGGTGGGGCCGCGGACGCGGCACGTGGTTGTCGACCTCCACGATCGACGTCGTCGCTTGACGGCCGCTGACCAACCGCTGGGTACAGCGGGCAGCGATGACCGGTTCAGGCGTCGAGGTTCGACTCGGCGATCGCCTTGAGCGCGCGGTAGTCGAGCTTGCCGTTGACCGCGCGACCGATCGACGCGATCTCGTACACGGCTTTCGGGGCCTTGTACCGGGCGAGGTGTTGCTTGACGTGCTCGATCAGTTCGTCGGGGTCGATCGAGGCGCCGGGGTTCGGTTCGACGAGGGCGTTGATGGCTTCGCCGAATCGTTCGTCGGGGACGCCGACCACGGCGGCGTCGTGCACGCTCGGGTGGAGCTTGAGGCACTCCTCGACTTCCTCGGGGTACACCTTCTCGCCGCCGGTGTTGATGCACTGGCTCCCGCGGCCGAGCAGCTTGACGGTCCCGTCGGCCAGTACCTCGGCCCAGTCGCCCGGGATCGAGTAGCGGACCCCGTCGATGACCTGGAAGGTGGCCGCCGACTTCTCGGGGTCCTTGTAGTACCCGATCGGCGTGTGGCCGCGCATGGCGACGCGTCCGATCTCGCCCGACCCGGGAACGACGTCGCGGCCGTCCTCGGTGACGACGCGGGTGCTGGGACCGAGTTCGAACTTGGCGGTGCCGTCGCCAG
>JAGQSS010000078.1:5911-10384 GCA_020439405.1 Ilumatobacter sp.
GACCCGGAACGCGTCGTGTTGGTCGCCATGCCGATCGCCTCGCTCGAACCGAGTGCGTCGACCATGATCAGGCGGTCGTTGTGCCGGAGCAGACCGTCCTTGGTCTCCTTCGACCAGATCACGCCCGACGACACGATCACACGGAGCGACGAGATGTCCCAGCGGTCGGGCTCGGCGTCGAGCGCCTTGAGGATCGGCTTCGCGAAGGCGTCGCCGACGATCGAGACGGAGTTGATCCCGCGCCGTTCGATCGTGTCGAGCAGCTCGACCGGGTCGAAGCGCCGACCCTCGAGGCAGGTCACCGACCCGCCGATCATGAGGGTCGAGATCGCGTTGAACAGTCCGGTGCCGTGCATCAGCGGGGCGCCGGGCATGCCCTTCGGGCCGGGACGGGTGACTCGTTCGCCGACGGCGTCGAGATCCTGTTCGGGTGGCATGCGCTTGCGGTTGTTGGCGTCGAGGGCGCCGAACATGTCGTCCTGGCGCCACATCACACCCTTCGGCATGCCGGTGGTGCCACCCGTGTAGAGCAGGAACAGGTGGTCGCCCGACCGTCCCCACGAGGCGGCGGTCCGGCCGGGGTCGGATGCCGCGACGGTCTCGTACGGTGTCGCCCAGTCGGGGCAGGGACCGTTGCCGTCGTCGACCCACATCCACAGCCGGATGTTCGGGAGGCGGTCGCGGACCGCTTCGATGTGGTCGACGAACTCGCCGTGGAACACGACCGCGACGACGTCGGCGTTGTCCCACAGGTAGACGAGTTCGTCGGCCGCGTACCGGTAGTTGGTGTTGACCGTCGCCATCCCGGCCTTGAAGCAACCGAACACGCTCTCGATGTACTCGGGCGAGTTGTAGAGGTACTGGGCGACCTTGTCCTGCTCCTCGAGTCCGGCGTCGAGCAGGGCGCGGGCGACGCCGTCGGCGCGGCGGTCGAACTCGCGCCAGGTGAAGCTGCGTTCGCCCTGTTGCTGGGCCAACGCGTCGGGGATCTGGTCGGCGATCGTCTCGAAGACGTTCGCGAGGTTCCAGCCGGAGTCGGTCACACCCCGAACCTAGCCCGCACCCAGCCCTGCGGACCCTGTGCAGACATTGTGGAAGCGATCATGACGGTCCTCGTCGTTGCTGCTGCCACAAAGCCGGCGCCGGCGTTCTGTGGAAGCGATCATGCCGGTGGACGTCATGATCGCTTCCACAGAATTCGGGGGTGGCCACCGGCGTACGGGTTGGCCGGGTCGGGTGGCGGCCGATCAGGGCGAGGGTGGGCCGTCGCGGAGACGATCGACCGTTGCGAGGGCGGGCTCGGCCTGGCCGACGGCGTCCCACTGCGACTCGATCCACCAGGTGGCGCCGGCGTCGGCCCACGCGGCGGGCGAGTGGGCGGCCTGTGCACCCTCGACGATCACGTCGTAGCCGTCGGGGAGATCACCGGCGATCGACTGCAACTCGTCGAGGGTCGCCTGGCGGGCGCCGTCGGCATCGATCACCTGTGGGATGAGCCCGTCCCAACGCAGCGCCCGTTGCATCGACTTCTCGTAGCCGATCGCGCCGACGCACCAGATCGGCGGCCGCGGCTGTTGCACCGTGTGCCCGATGGTGGGGAACTCGGTCGGCGCCACCGCGTAGTGCTTGCCGTCGTACTCGAACGGCTGGCCGCTCCACAGGCCGGTGACGATGTCGAGACATTCGTCCATGAGTTCGGCGCGCGTCGCCCGGTCGCACTCCTCGCCGAAGGCGTCGAAGCCGCTGTCGGGCGCACCGAGCCCGACCGACAGGGTCAGCCGTCCGCCGCTCAGTCGATCGACGGTCGCCGTCTGGCTCGCCAGCTCCCACGGTTTGCGTCGCGAAGGCGGCGTCAGCATCGTGCCGAGCCGGACGCGGCCGGTACGGACGGCGGCAAGGGCGAGGCTGATCCAGGCGTCGACACCCCAGACGGGTTCCCACACGAAGACGCCGTCCCAGCCGTACTCCTCGGCGACCGCGGCCAGCTCGCCGACCTCGCGGGCGTCGGCCCACGGGATGACGAACCCGTACTTCATGGACCGACCGTACCGCGCCACCGAGCCCGCGACCAGGGGTCGGTGGGTGCGGTCGCCCTACGATCGGCGCCGTGACGGGGAGCACGACGATCAGGACAGCGGCCGAGGTCGCACGCGAACACGCCGACGAGGCCGAGCGCGGTCGGCGTCTGCCGGCGGCGACCGTCGCCGCTCTGGCGGATGCCGGAGCGTTCACGTTGTGCCTGCCGGAGGCGTACGGCGGCGCCGGTGGTGGTCCGCTCGCGATGATCGACGCGGTCGCCGAGATCGCTGCCGGCGACGCGTCGGCCGGGTGGTGTGCCGGGATCGCCTCGACGACCTCGTCGCTCGCCATCTTCCTCGAGCCGTCGGTCGCGTCGTCGGTGTTCGTGTCGCCGCAGGTCGCCACGGGTGGTGTGTTCGCCCCGAACGGGCGCGGGGTCGTCGACAGCGACCACGTGCGGGTGACCGGGCGATGGCAGTGGGGGAGCGGCACCCAGCACTGCGACTGGATCGTCGGCGGAGCGATGTGCGACGACGGCACCCAACGGATCTGCTTCTTCCGGCCCGACGCGATCGAGTTCCACGACACGTGGCACGTCGGCGGCATGCGCGGCACCGGGTCGCTCGACTTCTCGGTCGACGACGCTGCCGTGCCGCTCGACCACACGATCCGGGTCGGCCTCGACCAGCCGATGGTCGACGATCCGATCGCCCGCTTCCCCAACTTCACCCTGCTGGCACTCGGCATCGCGGCGACCGGCGTCGGGAACGCACGTCGGGCGCTCGACGAGCTTCGCGACCTCGCGATCGGCAAGACGCCGCAGTTCTCGTCGAAGACGTTGGCCCAGAGCGGGTTCGCGCAGACCGAGTTCGCTCGTGCCGAGGCGCGATGGCGCGCGGCGAGGGCACTCCTGCGCACCGAGGTCGGGGCGGCGTGGGATGCGGCGGTCGCCGGCCGACCGGTCGACGTCGATGCCAGGGTCGCCATGCGCCTGGCGGCAGCGCACGCGGCGAGCGAGTGCGTGGCGGTCGCCACCGCCGCCTACGAGCTGGCGGGCGGCTCGGCCGTGTACGACGCGTCGGGGCTCGGCCGATGTGTCCGCGACGCGCACGTCGTGACCCAGCACATCATGGTCGCCCCGAAACTCAACGAGACGCTGGGCAAGCACCTGTTGGGCGCCGAGTTCGACGCCCGCATGATCTGACCCGGCGGCGGGCTCGATCAGCGCATGCGGCGGTGCGCACCGGGCCGGCGCATCGCTCGTTGACGGCGGCGGTCGTCGAGCGACGGGCGCAGGTTCGGATCGATCCACACACACGTCTCCGGCTCGATCGCGTCGAGGCCGGCTTCGGAGCCGAGCAGCAGTCCGCCGGCGGGGAGCGGTGCGGGTGTCGCGCCGTAGTTGAGGGCACAGACGACACCGCTGCCGCGCCGGAACGCCAGCACCTCGGGGCCGAGGTCGAGCCAGGTGAGGTCCTCGTCGGTTTCGAAGAAGCGTGCGCGCAGATCGAGTCCGGCGCGGTACATCTCGAGCGTCGAGCCGGCGACACCCGACTGGGCGGCGGCCGACAGCTCGCCGTACACCGCGGGCTGCGGCAACCAGGCACCGTTCGATCCGAACCCGTACGACGAGCCGTCGGGCGTCCAGGCCATCGGGACGCGACAGCCGTCGCGGCCCTTCTGGGTGTGTCCCGAGTCTTCCCAGACCGGGTCGTCGAGCACGTCGGTCGGCAGATCCCACACGTCGGGCAGGCCGAGTTCTTCGCCCTGGTAGATGTACAGCGATCCGGGCAGGGCCATCAGCAGCATGGTCATCGCCCGTGCGCGGCGGAGCCCGAGTTCGGTGTCGAGCGCGTCGGCCGGTCCGGCGAGCGGCCAGGCACGCCAGTCGGTGCCGACCGGGAGCCCGTACCGCGTGGCGTGGCGCATCACGTCGTGGTTCGACAGGGTCCACGTCGGGGTCGACCCGACCGCCTGCGCGGCGTCGAGCGCACGGACGATGGCGTCGTGGGCCTCGTCGTGGCCCCAGTCGGCGGTGAGGAAGTCGAAGTTGAACGACTGGTGGTACTCGTCGGGGCGGAGGTACAGGCCGAGGTGCTCGGGCACGACCCACGCCTCGGCGACCATCATCACATCGCGGTCGGCCTCGTCGAGCACGGCTCGCCAACGGCGGTTGATCTCGTGGACACCGTCGCGGTCCCAGTGCGGGTGGTCGACGGCGAAGTTGGTGCCGAGCAGTTCCTGGTCGCTGTCGAGGTCGGGCAGGTCGGGGTCTTTCACCATGCCGTGGGCGACGTCGACGCGGAAGCCGTCGACACCACGGTCGAGCCAGAACCGGAAGATCGCGTCGAACTCCTCGCGAACCCGCTCGTTCGTCCAGTCGAGGTCGGGCTGGCTGGCGTCGAACAGGTGGAGGTACCACTCGCCGTCGTCGACGCGGGTCCACGCCGGGCC
>JAGQSS010000078.1:10483-12768 GCA_020439405.1 Ilumatobacter sp.
CCGCTCGGCGTCGGCGAGGGTGCCGAACATCGGGTTGATGTCGCGGTAGTCGGCGACGTCGTAGCCGCCGTCGGCGAGCGGTGACGGGTACCACGGGCTGATCCAGATGCCGTCGACGCCGAGGTCGCTCAGGTAGGGGAGCCTCGACCGGATCCCCTCGACGTCACCGGTGCCGTCGCCGTTCGCATCGGCGAACGATCGCGGGTACACCTGGTAGATCGTGCCCCGCCGCCACCAGGGCACGTGGGTGGCCGCGACCGACGGGTCGGGGCGGATGGTCGAGGTCTGCTGCGGGCTCACGACGCGACAGTATGCAACCGCTTGCAGTCGGTGCCAGCCGCCCCGTCGTGATCAGACGAGCTGGGTGTCGTGCCCGTCCCAGAACGGGGCGCGCAGCTCGCGCTTGAGGACCTTGCCCGGCCCCGACGTCGGGAGCGGTTCGGTCTGGAACGACACCGAACGCGGCACCTTGTACGCCGCGATCGAGCCACGGCAGTGGGCGATCAACTCGTCTTCGTCGGCGGTGGCGCCGTCGCGGAGCACGACGACCGCGTGGACCGCCTCGCCCCACTGTTCGTGCGGGATCCCGAACACGGTCGCCTCGAGGACCGCCGAGTGGGTGTAGAGGGCGTCCTCGACCTCGGTGCAGTAGATGTTCTCGCCGCCCGAGATGATCATGTCCTTCGAGCGGTCGAGCAGGTAGAGGTAGCCGTGGTCGTCGACGCGGCCGACGTCGCCGGTCCAGTAGAAGCCGTCGCGCAGGGCGGCGGCGGTCTGGTCGGGCTTGTTCCAGTAGCCGGCCATGATGTTCGCGCCCGCTGCCGTGACCTCACCGATCTCACCGGTCGGCAACGGGGTGCCGTCGGCGTCGCGGATCACGATCTCACAGCCGAGCACCGGTCGGCCGGCCGAGCGGGCGCGTTCGTCGTCGAGCAGGTCGGCCTCGTCGGGGAGGCCGGTGAGCAGCGGCGACGTCTCGGTCGCCCCGTACAGGTGGATGAACGCCGCGTCGGGGAAGGCCTGGACACCGCGACGCACGACCTCGAGGGCGATCGGCGAGCCGCCGTGGGCGTACCCGACGAGCGACGACACGTCGCGTGGGCGGGCGAACTGCTCCTCGACCGTCGCTGCGACCATCGTCGGCACCCCGAGCGTCTGGGTGATGCGCTCGCGTTCGACCAGGTCGAGCATCTCGGCGGGGGAGAACGCGGGGAGCAGGACCTGGCAGGCCCCGACGAGGATCGACTGCAACAGGCTGACCGAACCGGCGGCGTGGAACATCGGCGCCATCACGAGGTACCGGTCGGCCGAGGTCATCGGCTGGACGAACTGGGAGTTCCAGGCGTTCGCAATCAGGTTGCGGTGGGTGAGCATCACGCCCTTGCTGACGCCCGTGGTGCCACCGGTGTAGAACAACCCGGCCAGGTCGTCCTCGGCGACGGCGGCCGGGTCGAAGTCGATCTCGTCGGCGGCGGCGAGCCGCGACTCGTAGTCGTCGGTGTCGAGCCGGACGACGGTGTCGACGAGGTCGGCGAGCGGCCCCGGATCGCGGTCGCAGAACAGGATCCGTGCGCCCGAGTCCTCGAGCGCGTAGGCCAACTCGGGGGCGGCCCACCGGAAGTTGAGTGGCACCTGGACCCGGCCCGACATCGGCACGGCGCAGTACAGCTCGGTGAACGCGATCGAGTTGAACGACACGATCGCGATCCGGTCGCCGGGCGACGTGCCGAGCGACGTCAGCACGCCGTGCAGCCGCCGCAGACGCGTCGCGAACGTCGTGTAGTCGAGCCGCACGTCGCCGCACACCAGGGCCTCGGCGTCGGGTGTCAGCGCGAGGGCGCGACGGATCGTGTGGACGAACGTTTGCACTCGCCGATTGTCGCGCGCTCCTGACGGCGGCACCACTCCTGCGGCTACCATCGACGCCGATGGCCGAGGAGACGACGGACACCGGGAAGAAGAACTACACCGCGCCGAAGGGCCGCCCGACGCGCACGCGTGACGGCCACGGCGGCGACAAGCGGGTGTTCGGCCCCGTCGCCCAGTGGATCACGGTGGCCATCCTGATCATCGTGGCGATCACCATCTTGTTGATCGTCACCGACGGCGGCGACTTCAACCCGTTCGACGACGAGGGCAACCTGACCGGGGCCCCGGCGGCGGGCACGACCGAACTCGGCTAGGAGACTGCTGAGCAATTCTCGGTGAGGTGCTCGCGTTCTTGTTCGGCGCGTGCGACAATTTTGGGGTGCAGGGAACGTCTGGTCCTGATCGGGAGTTGTTGG
>JAGQSS010000790.1 GCA_020439405.1 Ilumatobacter sp.
GGTCGCGGAGCGTGATCGGGGGTCGTTCGCTCACCCGACCGAGTCTTACTCGACGCCGAACAGGTACGGATACAGCGGCTGGCCGCCGCGGTGGATCTCGACCTGCACGTCGGGGTGGGCGTCGGCGAGCCACGACTCGATCAGCTCGGTGACGGCCGGGTCGGCGTCGGTACCGGTGATGATCGTCAGGAGTTCGCCGTCGTCGCCGATCAGGCTCGTGAGCAGGTCGCGGACGACGAGGAGCAACTCGGTGCTGACGGCGACGATGCCGTCGCCCTTCACGATGCCCATCCAGTCGCCCTCGACGATCGGGCCGGCGTCGCTGTTGGTCGAGCGGACGGCCTGGGTGACCTCGCCGGTGCGGACCGCCTCGACCGACTCGTTCATCTCGGCCACGTTGTCGGCCGCGTCGGCTTCGGGGTCGTACACCACCAGCGCCGCCAACGCCTCGGGCATCGTCCGCGTCGGCACCACGACGACCGACTTCTCGGTGAGGGCGTCGACCTGTTCGGCCACGGGGATGATGTTCTTGTTGTTCGGCAGGATCACGACCTGATCGGCGTTGACGTGCTGGACCGTGTCGAGCAGCTCGGCCGTCGACGGGTTCAGCGTCTGGCCGCCGGTCACGATGCCCTGGACGCC
>JAGQSS010000791.1 GCA_020439405.1 Ilumatobacter sp.
CGCGCACTGGGGCGCGGCGAGTGGACTGTCGAGGTAGGCCGAGACGTCGAGCGTCTGGGAGCGGCCTTGCTGCAGTCCGGTGACGGTCATCGGGCGCAGGGTCGGGGGTGGCACGTTCGCCGGGTCGGTCGGGTCGCCCGACCCGGCTTCGCCGCTGGCCTTGGGCTTGCCGAAGACGCGCACACCGATCTCGGCCGGCTTCTCCATGCCGGCGGTCGTCACCGAGATCGTCCCGGTGCCCGAGGGCGCGCTCTCGCCGGCGCTGACCGCGACCTGACGGCCACCCTTGCCCTCGACCTCCAACTCGGTGCCATCGGGCTGGACCGTCCAGGCCGACTGGAAGGTGAGGTCGTCGAGGGTCATGCCCGGGGGCAGCCAGGCCCGGCAGAGGGTCGGGATGTCAATGTGGCGCGAGCGACCACCGGCGGACACCGAGATGTCGGCCTCGGGGCAGCGCATGAGCGGGACCTTCGGCCCGATCTGCACGGGGATCGACACGATCGCAGTGCCGAAGTCCTGCTGGTCCAGGCTCTCCTGGTCGGTGACCTCCACCATGACGGCGGCCGGGCCCACATAGCCACCCGAGAAGGTGAGGGTCAGGTCCTTGGTGCCATTGGCGACCGCCTCCAGCTTGTCACCCGG
>JAGQSS010000792.1 GCA_020439405.1 Ilumatobacter sp.
TCGCCGAGATCTTCGACGCGGCCGTGTGCTCGCTCTACCTGGTCGAAGGCGACGGTCACACCCTCGTCATGCGCGGCAACGTCGGCTTCGCGCGGTCGGCCGTGGGGCAAGTGCGCCTGCAAGTGGGCGAGGGCATGACGGGTGAGTGCGTGGAGTACCTGCGGCCGGTGTCGAGCGCCGACGCGCGCAGCCACCGCGCCTACAAGGAGTTCGACGCGCTCGAAGAGCACCGCTTCCCCGTGTTCCTCGCGGTGCCGATCCGCGGGCGCTCCGGGCCCCACGGGGCGCTCGTGGTGCAGCGCGAGTCGAACGCGTTCACCGACGACGACGTCGCCCTGCTCGCGTCGCTCGGCGCGCTCATGGCCGCGGGCATGCGCCACGCCGAGCTGATCGACGCGACGCGCGAGCGCCCCATCTCGCGCAAGGCGGGCGGGGGCACGCGGCGTGTGACCCTGGCGGGGCGACCGTTCGTGCCGGGACGCGCGCTCGGCGCCATCGCCGCCTTGCGACGCCCCGCGACGCGACCGACAGAGCAGCGCGACGACGACGCGGTCCAGGCCGACGTCCGCGCCCTGCGAGGCGCGTTCGACACCGCCGAGAAGGCGATCCAAGGGCTCACGCACCGCGCCGCCAAGCTCGACC
>JAGQSS010000793.1 GCA_020439405.1 Ilumatobacter sp.
GTGCGCGCCCGCACGGTGAGCCCGTACCAGAGCCCGTCGGGGTCGCTCAGTTCGGCGGGGATCGCCGACGACAGCACCTCGGATTCGATCGGTTGGAACAGCCCGTCGGCCGCCGCCGCGGCGAGGTTGCCGGCGTCGACCGTGATGTAGGCGTCGGCCTTCGTCTCGTCGCCTTCGGCCTCGATGCGTTCACGCAGTTCGGCGTCGTTGCCGGTGAGGAACTCGACCTCGATGCCGGTCTCGGCCGTGAACTGCTCGAACGCGGCCTCGATGCCGTAGTGCCGACCGCTGTAGACGCGCAGGACGTCGTCGTCGCCACCGCATCCGGCGAGGGCCGTCGCGCCGACCACCACGAGCGGGAGGGCGGCGAGGCGACGAGAGGTTCGGGGGTCCATGGAACTCCTAGACGAGTGAGGTCGCCGGCCGGTACGCGGCGGCGACGGATCGGGATCGTACGACCGGAACGAGCCGCTCACGCAGCACACGCGGCGCACGGGTGAACGTCCACCAGACGCCGACAGACGCGAGCACGGTGAGCGGATAGGCGACTTCGACGATGAAGAGGTCCTTCATGGGCGGCCAGATCATGAAGTGGCTGATCAGGATCCACATGCTGGCCGCCGCGATCGTCGCGACCGGGG
>JAGQSS010000794.1 GCA_020439405.1 Ilumatobacter sp.
ACCCCGAGCCACGACAAGGAGACACCACCATGCGATTGATGATCCAGGCTGCGACCCAGCAGCTGTACGCGACGCTCCTGCGCGTCGTCCCCGACGATTCACCGGACGCTCACGACGACCCGACCGCCGACCCGACGAATCGCGACCGTGGCGCCGTGTCGCTCGAGCAGGTGCTGTGGTTCATCGCCGTCGGGGTGAGTGTGGCGGTCGTCGCGACCATCTTGTGGACGCAGATCATCGACACGGCGAACGAGACCGACAACATCGATCAGCCGACGGCTCCGTAGCCACGGTCGATCGAGGGTCGACGTCGCTCACCGTCGTCCTGCTCACCCCGGTGTTCGTCGTCATCGCGTTCATGGCGTTCCAGGCGGCGATGTGGACCCACGCCCGCACCGAAGCACGCGCTGCGGCACGCGACGCGGCCGTGCTCGTCGGGCGCTTCGGCGCCTCGCCCGACGACGTCGAACGTTCGACGTTCGAGATCCTCGAGAACAAGTCGGTGCTCGAGGTGCGTGCGGTCGACATCGCCGAACTCGACGAGATCCGGGCGTCGGGCACCGTCGAGGTCACGATCACCGCTCGTGCGAACGGGATCATCATCGGGACGAGCACCGACGTCGAGGTCACCGAGGCGGTG
>JAGQSS010000795.1 GCA_020439405.1 Ilumatobacter sp.
CGTCGAGGCGGCTCTCCTCGATCACACAGCCGGCCTTGACGTGCACGTTCTCGCCGAGGACCGAGTCGCCCGTGATGACGACGCCGGGCTCGATCAGGCTGTCGCGGCCGATCCGGACGTCGACGTCGATGTAGACCGAGTCGGGATCGACGAAGGAGACACCCTCGTCCATCAGGCCGCGCGCGATCCGCCGCCGCAGGCAGGCCGCCGCGTCCGCCAGCTGGGCGCGCGTGTTGATGCCCATGCACTCGTCGACGTCTTCGATCGAAGTCCCCTCGACGCGCAGGCCCTTCGCGACGGCCCAGCCGATCACGTCGGTCAGGTAGAGCTCGCCCTGGGCGTTGTTCGGCCGGAGCGCCGCGAGGCCGTCGCGCAGCAGCCCGGCGTCGAAGAGATAGACGCCCGTGTTGCGCTCCTCGATCGCGAGCTCTTCGGGCGTCGCGTCCTGGCTCTCGACGATGCGGGCGACGCGGCCTTCGGCGTCGCGCACGATGATCCCGGGGATGTTGCGGGTCTCCGCCGTGAGCACGACGAGGTCGGCACGGCGCTCGCGCTTGACGGCGCGCATGTGTTCGAGGGTCTCGGGGCGCAGGAGCGGTGTGTCGCCGTAGAGGACGAGCACGTCGCCCGAAAAGCCGTC
>JAGQSS010000796.1 GCA_020439405.1 Ilumatobacter sp.
GGTCAACGACACCCTCGGCCACGAGGCGGGTGATCAGCTCCTCCAGGTGATCGTGGAGCGACTCATGGCCGCCGTGCGACCCGGCGACTTCGTCGCACGTCTGGGCGGCGACGAGTACGCCGTGGTGCTCGTGGGTGGCGTCGACGAGGAGACGGTCGCCGCCGTCGCCCACCGGGTTGCCGTCGAGTGCGGCCGCCCGATGTCGATCAACGGGCTCGACGTGGCGGTGGCGACGTCGACCGGCGTCGCGCTGCGCTCACGCAGTGGGCGCGACCGCGCCACGATGCTGCGTCACGCCGACATCGCGATGTACGAGGCGAAGCGGAGCTCGGTCAGCCACCGCCTGTTCGACGCGAGCCTCGAGCAGACCTCGACCCTGCGACTCACGCTGACCGCCGCGCTCGGCGACGCGATCGCATCCGGTGAACTGACCGCGTACTACCAGCCGAAGTACGACATGGCGACACGACGGCTGATCGGGGCCGAAGCGCTCGCACGCTGGCGACACCCGGAGTTCGGCCTGCTGAGCCCTACCGCCTTCCTCGACATCGCGCTCATGTCGGAGCACGCCGTCCCGTTCGCGATCGCGACCGTCACCAACGTCGCCGCGACCCTGCGTTCGCTCGTCGACGCCGGCGCC
>JAGQSS010000797.1 GCA_020439405.1 Ilumatobacter sp.
GTACACGCCAGCGGTCGATGCGGTGGCCGGCGAGCCCGAGCATCGCCGGCAGGAGGGTGAGTGCGGCGACCACCATCACGAGCACGACCAGTGAGATCGCGATGCCGGCCGCGGTCAGGAACGGCAGGCCGGCGACCGCGAGGCCGAGAATCGAAACGACCACGGTCCCGCCGGCGAACACCACCGAGCGGCCGGCGGTCGCGGTGGCGAGGCCGACCGACTCGACGACGCCCATCCCGGCATCGAGGTGCTCCCGGTGCCTGGTCACGACGAACAGGGCGTAGTCGATGCCGGCGCCGAGCCCCACCATCGAGGCCATGACCGTCGCGTACGCGGGGATGTCGACGACGTAGGTCACGAGACCGAGCGAGCCGACGCCGATGCCGAGCCCGAGCAGGGCGGTGCCGATCGGGAGACCGGCGGCCACGACCGACCCGAACGCCAGTAGCAGCACGAGCACGGCCACGAGCAGGCCGGCGATCTCACCGAGCTCGGTCTCGGGCTGCTCGAAGTTGAAGAACAGGTCGCCGCCGGCTTCCACCTGCAGCGCGCCGCCGCGCAACGACTCGACGGCCGTCTTCAGGCGATCGAGGTCGGCTGGCTCCAGCGCCGCCAGCTCGGGGTACTGCACCCGCACGAG
>JAGQSS010000798.1 GCA_020439405.1 Ilumatobacter sp.
GTGAACGGCGGCGACCAGTCCTGGAACCGCTCGAAGTTGAGTTCGCCGAGGTCGGCCGAGATGCCCATCATGGACGACAGGTCGTCGGGCGACTTGCCGCGCATGACCGAGACGAGTTCGCGGGTGCGGTCGAGCTGCTCCGGCTCGGTGAACTTGCGGGTCGGGAGCGGCGACTCGAAATCGAGTGCCTTCGCGGGCGAGACGACGATCAGCACCCCACCTTTCTACCGGCAAGCACCCCAACCCCCATCGGCCACGGGTCGGGTGTCGCAGGGAACGGGGAGGCGCAGCCGAGACGTTTCCGGAGATCACCCGACCCGGTGACGACGGTACGCGCGGTCTCGGGTCGGGTGATCTCCCGAAACGTCGACTCCGTCGCCGTTCCGTCCGACACCCGACCCGAGGGGCGGGGTGCGTTGACATGTTGTTCACACAACGGGAACCGTCCGTTTCGCGGCGTCTGCGACGGTCTGACCGCCCAGCAGAACGGCGATCCCTACCCGTGACCGATCTCCACACCGACGACCATGACGTGGTCGAGGCGCTCGCGCCCCGCACCACGAGCAGCGCCACGCGCTTCGTGGGCCTCGTCGTGCCCTTGTGCGCGGTCGTCGTCGCACTCGCCGTCGGCGCGATCAT
>JAGQSS010000799.1 GCA_020439405.1 Ilumatobacter sp.
AAGCACATCGTCGCCGATCACCGCGGGGGCTGCTCGATGGAGCTCGAGGTCACGGTCCCGGGCCGCTACGCGACCAAGGTCGCGTTCGGCGACGAGTTTCGGGTCTCGGCTGACGACGCCCTGTTCCTGGCCCTCGAGAAGCTGTTCGGGGGGCCGGTCGCCGAGTTGGTCTGACTGGGTCGCCGGTTGTGCGATAGCCTGGCCGGGCCATGCAGATCCACGGATACGGCGAGACCGACGTCGGCCGCAGTCGCACGCACAACGAGGACTTCATCCTGGTCGAGCCGGACCTCGGCTTGTTCCTGGTCTGCGACGGCATGGGCGGCCACGCCGCGGGCGAGGTCGCGTCGGAGACCGCGGGCAAGGCGGTCCACCGCCACGTCGCCAGCAACAGCCACGTGATCGCCGAGTTCGACGGCAGCCCGAGCGCGTGCGAGGCCGTCGAGGGGGTGCTGCGCGCCGCGATCCAGGCGGCCTCGGCCGAGGTCTTCGATCTCGCGCGCAGCGGCCAGGGGCGCCACGGCATGGGCACGACCTGCATCGCGCTGATCGTCGTCGGCGGCAAGGGCTTCATGGGCCACGTCGGCGACAGCCGCATGTACATGGTCCGCGGCGGCCGGGTCTGGCAGCTGAGCCAG
>JAGQSS010000079.1 GCA_020439405.1 Ilumatobacter sp.
CTGCCTAAGCCGGCTATCAGCCACGGCCCACTGCCACGCGAAGTCGGCCTGTTCCTTGTGGAAATCGGGGGTGCCGCACGCAGCGAGTGCGCGCAGCGCCCCGTAGTACGTACCGACAAGCACATCACGAGTTGGCTCGTCGGGAGCAGCGCTGATTGTGGCTAGCAGCTCCTCCGGGGTTCCCAACGTATCCAAGACCGCCGCCACCGCTTCACAGTCAGGCTCGGCTGACCAGAGTCCGTCGACGGCAGCAACGAAATCGACCGCCGGAGATCCCTCGGCCAAAAGCCACGGCGCAAGATCTGCTTCGGGCGTCGGCATGTCAACCTCGTTGGGGTCGCCGACGCCCGCTGTCAACGCAACGTCACGTACGTCCGGGCGAGCGTCGGGCAACTCACCAAGAACCGCTGAGCTATCAGGCTTGGCTCCAGCGTCGCCGTCACCGCCCGACCCACACCCAACCAAACAGACCATCGCAGCCAATGCCACCACCCGAGTACCCCAGCACACACGCGGAGACGATAACAGCCGCACCGGCTACGACCCCTTGTTCTCGGCGACGAGTCCACAACGTGCGCTTCACCGAGGAGCAATTGGGTTTGACACTCTGATCTGGACCCACTTCGGCTGGTTGTGATGCCCCGGTTTCGGGACTGTGCGGATATCGGTGGAAGTGGTTGCTGATCTGACAGGCTGACTCCTGGGTGGAGTCTGGCCGGAAAGGACAGACAGTGACCGATTCCAACGACCTCCTCGAGGCGGCGGAGACCTCCGATGCGCCGGCGGTGATGCCTTTGGGCGACGACGAACGTCAAGCGTTCGTGAAGCGCCCCGGGTTTCATAGAGGCTGGTCTGCCCTGTGGTCCGCGCGGTTGGAGGTGTTTGAATCTCGGGCTCTGACCATCGGGAGGTTGAGGTGCCGAGAAGGTATCCGGCGGAGTTCCGTCGCGAGGTGCTTGATCTGGTCGATGCGGGCCGGCCAATCGCTGAGATTGCCGTTCACTCGGAGTGTCGGACCAGACGATCTACAACTGGCGGAAGCAGGACCGAATCGATCATGGTCTTGCCGCAGGCGTCGCGACGGCCGAGTCTGCGGAGCTGACGGCGGCCCGCAAACGCATCCGCGAGCTCGAGACCGAGCTGGCGCTGACGAGGCGGGCGAACGAGCTGTTGAAGGCGCAGACCGACCCAAGAGGCGATGAGAGGTCATCGCCCAGATCGTGAGCGAGGGTCAGCACCACCTTTCGCTGTGTTCGGCACCTCAAGCGATCGGATCCCGCCCGGTTCGGCTCTGTCAGCGAGCCACGCCGGACTTCACCGTCGCCCATGGCGCGCGGCGACTTCGACGAGTCGAGTCCGGGGGCAATCCTGAACGACGACGACGAGCAACGACGTCGTCGTTCACCCTACGGCCGAGCGGCAAGTCATGAACGTCGCGAACGGCTCGCCACGGACGTCGCGGGTAGACCGCAGGCAGTGACGCACCGCCGCGAACGGGCTCGGCGAACGTGCAGGGGCGATCAGAACAACACGCCCGCCTGGGTCCGTGGCTCGCACATAGCCGGCACGGTGAGCGGTATGACCGCGTCGACGGCCGGCCACCGTCGGTGATCGCGATACCGAGCGCCCATCCCAGGCAGAACGCTCCGATGTACTGCCGTTCCTGAACGGCCGGACGCTGCGACGTGCGTCGGCAATGTGCGTGCCCGAGGCGATCGTGTGCGGATCTTGCGATCTACGGAGATCGGTCCTTGGCCAGCCAAGAGTGGCCGGGGGGCAAGACGAGGAAGCCGCCACGGTTCCACATGAGTTCGTGGGCGCGGCGATCGAGGATTGGGGTCTGGTAGAGCATCCGGATCCACCATGGCATCGCCTCGGGTGTCGGCCGCGCGCCGCCCGGAGGCACCCAGTCCCATCCGGGTCGCTGTCCCGGTGGCGGGTCCCAGCCTCCAGGGGACGGGACCAGATCCTGCTCGGGAAACGGCCGGTCCGTGGGAATCACGATCTTCAGTCTCGCATTGTGTGGGGGGCGGAGCCGTGACGTCAGGCGGACGGTCTGACGCTGTGGCAGGCTCTTCGGGTGGTTGCTCGACCGGCCATGTTGGCCTCGATTGCGGCTCTGGCATTAGCCGGCTGCGGGGGCGACGAAGTCGCCGATCGTGGCTGCGACGATGGCGCGACTGGTCCGGGCGGTGTGGTCGGCTTCGACGTCGACTCGGGCGAATCACGATGGTCCATGCCTGTCGGCTGGCCGGATGGAGCGGCTGTCTTCGACGACGTTGCGGTCGTCAGCTCCGTCGACCACGTGGTGCGCGGTATCGCGATCGCCACGGGCGAACTCATGTGGTGCACCGAGTTCGATGGCGGCGCCGTCGAGTACCTCGGTGGGGTCGCGGCGGCGGGACCGGTGGTCGGTGCGTTGACTGGCGACGCCATCGTGGGGTTGGACGCAGCGACTGGTGAGGAGCGCTGGCGGCGGCAGCTGAACGCACCGGAGGCGACGCTGCGCGGCGGCGACTTGTTGTGGGTGCTCGATGGGTCCGTTGATGACACACCGATCATGGCGCTCGATCCGATCACGGGCGAGGACGCCTCCGACGCTGATGAGATCACATCGGACGCGGTGTCGTTCGGCATCGGCATCCCGCCGACGCAGGCCGACGGTCTGGAGCTGTCCACCGCGAGCGGTGGACATGCTCGACAAGTGATCGAGGTGTCGGTGTCCCGCGACGACTCGGTCATCTGGCAAGACACCGTCCCTGGGTTCGTCGCCGCGCTCGTTTCCGGCCCGGTCGAGCCGATCGTTGTTGTGCTGGACCAGACCGCCGGCACCGGCGAGCTCGTTGGGAGTGCTGACACGATGCTCGCCGCATACGCCGCGACGAGTGGCGACCAGCTGTGGCAACACGCGCTTCCTGGCGCGCCCCACCTGATCGCCGAGATCTCCGACGGCGTGATCGCCGTTCCCGTCGGCACCGACGTTCACGCCATAAACATCGCGACCGGAACCGAGTCATGGGTCAGCGAGTTGCCGAACCCCGGGCAGGGCGGCAGCTACGACCAGGAGGGCACGTTCTGGTTCATTGACACCGGATCATCCGGCACCGCCGTCGCAATCGGCCGAGCTGAGCAGCCCTACCGAGACTGACGACCCTTCAACCCAGGTGCGCGATAACGCCACCGCACGGAGGAGCCATCTGCCCGAGCAGTACCGGCAAACTGCGCACGGCGATCCAGCGCATAACGACGCCCGCCGGATCGAGCAGGTGCATCGTCGGGAGCCGGTCACGAATGGTTGCAGCTATCCGCGGCAGTGCTCCTCGTTGATGGTGACCGATCGCCCAGATTCATCGGGGATCGACTCCGGCATCGCGGAGTTGGTTGGAGAAGCCCTTGGTGATGTCGCGAAGCCGTTGCCGGGCGTCGGTGAGTTCGCCGGTGTCGGGCCAGCTCATCAGGTCCGCCCGGGCGGCCGTCACCGCGTCGCACGCGTAGTAGGCCATCAGTCCGTAGAGGTGGAGCTGCTGCGATTCGACCACGATCGGTGCCATGCCTCCGTTCGGGTCGAAGGGATCGATGCGCTGCATGCGCTCGCCCAATCCAGCGCTGACCGCGTACCAGGTTCCGTGGCTGGTCGCGGACAGGACGCCCCATAGGGTCGGGTCGAGCCCGTCGCTGTCGTTGCCGAACGCGACCTGCGAGAAACTGTCGGCCGGGTGCGGCAGTGCCTCGCCGCCCACCACGGGCCTTCCGGTGGGGGTGCCGCTGATCGCCCAGCCCTGACTGGCGGCGTAGTCGAGGCAGGCAGCGCGGGCTCGCCTTTTGGCCTCGGCGGCGTCGGGAACCTCCCGCAGACGACCCTGCTGGTTCGCCGACTCGAGGCGGTAAGCGATGCTCCGTCGAATTCTGCGGTCAATACCGATTGAAGGTTCGAGCAGCCAGCGGGCGATTGGTGCGGTCTCCATGAGCGCGCGCACTGATGGGAGGAACGCGAACCGCGGTCCGACCCGGCTTTCGGCGATGATGGCGGCGATCGCGGACAGATGCTCGGCGCACACGTAGCTGAGCATCGTGCCGTAGCTGTGGGCGTTGCGTGCAGGCTCGCTCCACTTCGGTGTCCCCCAGCGCCGCTCAGCAGCGAGTTCGCGCATTGCGTTCGACGTTGCCGACGGGAGGTGACCGTGGCTGTCGGGGTGACGCGACATGGCGACCGCGTAGTCGGACAAGGCACTCGTGAACGGACGCAACAGGTCACGGAACTCGTCGTTGTCAACGGTGCGCGTCGGATCGACCACATCCGTCACCTTACGGAGGGGGTGTCCCACGGAGTCGGCGGTGGCGGTGCGACGATGCCCCGACCCAGTCGTAAGCGGTCGGCCGTCTGCAGGCTGTCCGGCACCTGGCTATCGACCGAACTCGCGGCCGCTGTACCGGTGGTACGACGGGTTCGGCGACGCACCTTGTGTGGACGGACGCAGTGTCGTCGCAAGCGCCCGGGCGAAGGTGCGTCCAGCGGTCGGCTGGTCCCAACGGGTTGAGCGAATCGCGAGGCGCACGGCTTGGCGCCGTTGTTGGTCGCTTGTCGTGCGAGCGAGGGCGTCGATGACTTCGTGCTCGTGGCCGTCGAGAGCTGTCACGACCGCTGGAGGGAGTTGGGGTCGGACTCGCTCCCACCACTCGACGGCTGCTCGGGTGCGGCGGTCGTCTGTTCGAGCGGCCTGGCGGACGGGTGCGCCCGACTTCCAGTCGGCGCGGACGGCGTGGGCAGATCGCTGGCCGTCGCCAGTGCGGGTGACCGCGTCGGCGAACGCCTGTGCCGCGGGTCGATCGCCGAGGTCGAGTTCGGCGTGGTCGTGGCCGTCGGTGATGACGTGGGCGGTGTTGCATTGCCGGCCGCGGGTCATGCCGACGTAGGTGGCGGCGCTCGACGTGCGCGGCGTGACGACGACGTGGCCGGTGTCAGTGGTCCGCCCCTGGGCGCCGGCGATCGTGGTGGCGTAGGCGAGTACGACGTCGGCGGCGACGTACTCGGGCGTGAGGTCCACGGTGGCTCGGCGGGTCAGGCTGACCGCTTGGATCTCGCCGTTCGCGGAGCGTCCGGTGATGCGCCAGACGTCGCGGTTGAGCACTCGAGTGCGGTCGCTGGTCGCGAGCTCGCGGGTGTTGCGGCGGGTCTGGATCACGTCGCCGACGTGGAGGGGGTTGCCGTCGCTGCAGCTGTCGGTGACGCGTTCGCCGAGCCGATCGCCGACCCGCAGCAGCTCCTGGCAGCGACCTGACAGTGCTGCCGCGGCAGCTTCGGTCTCGACGACGATCACGCTCTCGAGATCGTTCACGTCGTCGGCGAACCAGGCGTCGCACACCGACACAGTGGCCTGCTTCGCGAGCGTTCCGACGATTCGCCCGCGCCGCTCGTACTCGGCTGCGACCTCGGGGTCGTGAGCCCGGAGTCGCTTCGATGCCGCGCGCTCCCATTCCTCGCGGAAGCGGCGCACGGCGACGAGTTCGACGGCGCTCGGCTTGGCTGCCAGGTCGCGCAGCAGGCCTCCCGCTTCGGGCGAGCCCATCTGGGCGTAGTCGCCGAGCAGCGCCACGCGCGTGTTCGAGGCGTTCGCGACCCGGACGAGGTGGTCGAGTGTCAGGGTCGGCACCATCGATGCTTCGTCGACGATGACCAGGCCGCCTCGCGGCAGGTCGACTTGTCCGACGCGCCATGCGGCGATCGTGTGGGCTGGGAGGCCGGTGTCGTTCGTGACCACCCGGCCAGCCGCGGCCGACAGTGCGAGCACGGTCACCTCGCGGTTGGCGGCGACCCACGAGTCGGCGACGGAGCGCAGCATCGTCGTCTTGCCGGCGCCGGCCGGTCCGACCACCGTCTGCACCTGGCGGTCACCGGTGCAGAGCGCGCGCACGGCAGCAGCCTGATCGTCGCCGAGTTCGGCCGCCGTTCTCGCGGGAACCACGACGGTCGTGGAGTCGTCGGCGGCGGTCAGCACTCGACGCTCGGCGTCGAGGATCGTCTTCGAGGTGAGCTTGGCGGCGTCGTGGTCGGCGTACTCGAAATCGTCATCGCGCTCGAGCGGGACGCACAGTTGAGCGATCCGTTCCGTCTCGAGCTCGATCGCTTCGAGCGTCGGTCCGGCGACCAGGTCGGCGACCTCGTGCGCGATGTGTGCCCGCGTCCACCACGAACGCTGCTGATGGAGGCGGTCGAACACTGCGCTGGTCAGCTCGTCGCTCGCCGCCGGGATGCGACCTCCGTCCACTGCTACCCGCTCGACGTTGGGTACTTGAGCAACGGCGCGGTCCACGTCCACCAGCTCCGAACTGGTGCACTCGGCGCGCCATCGGCTGTGCAGCTCGGAGACGCCTCCGGACTTGGGATTGCGCGACCGCAGCGTCGCCTGCTGATGCATGTCGGCCCGTTCGGCAGTGGTCGGGCTACGGCCGTGGACGTCACGCCACTCTGCTTCGAGCCGGTCGTAGGTGGCGAGCACATCGGCGCGTCGGGTGGAGAACCGAATCCGCAAGTCGGCGGGCATGCCCGCGATCTCGCGCATCGGAACGCGACCGTTCGGGGTCTCCCAGGTCACGCCGAGCCGTTCGGTCAGGAGCCGTTCGAGGTGCGCGCCATAGACAGCGCCCGCGGCGTGAGCGTGCCGGTAGATCGCCTTGGAGTCGAGCGTGCGCCACTTCCCGTCGACACCACGAACCCGGTTCAGGATCGCGCAATGCGAGTGCAGTTGCGGGTCGCCGACACGCTCGCCGGGTGTGGTCGAGCGCGCCGTGCGATGACGGAACTGGGCGATCACGAACCCGTCCCCGTGCACCTTGCGCACGCCGCCAGCGCCCGAGCGGGTGTGCCCGGCGTGGTGGTCGAGGTACTCCAACGCGACCGCTACGGATTCGTCGTGGGCGGCGAGAACGGCTGCTTGGACCACGTGATGCGACGTGAGCGCCCAGAGCAGCGACACCGACTTCGCAGGCGAGAACGTCACGTCGAACGCGGCGATCGGCTCGGCAACGGTCCCGTCGGGACGCGTGCGTGGCGACACCTTGCGCCCCAGAACTTGCTCGTGCAGCCATCGTCCCGATGGCAGCCGCGTACCGCCGGCGGTCGATGGCACGACGAATCGGCCGTACAGCGCGGCCATGTCGTCGGCGTCCACCTCGCCCGCGAGACCGAGCAGCGCGGCGCCTCGCCCGGTCCAGATGCCCGGCGTCTCGCCGGCGCCGGTGTAGTAGTCGTGCTTCGACGTGGCGACCTCACGGGTGAGGTACTCGTAGCCCGTCCCGGCGGTGATCCGGCCTACCGAGGCGACCACGTCGGCGCCTCTCGGGAACCGGCACCGGTGCGGGTCGACCGCACCGAACGGCGGCGCAACCGCCGCCCCCGCACTGATAGTGCCAGTGTGTGACCAGAAATAGGGTGGTGATCACGAGCCTGACTACACATGATGACCGACCTACAGCGCCCGGAGTCGAACTGGAGCGGGGCCGAACCGGGCAGGCGCAACCACGACGGCCGACGCACGCGACCAACCCGGACGAACGGAACGACGAGCACCGGCGCCGGCAACGGGATGCGCGACGCCGAGCGCCGATTCGACAACGGTCAGGTCACTCGGCACGTTCCCACTCCCCGTCGCCGCAGTCGCGCGACAGCACTTCCTGCGGGCCGATTGCGTCGGCTGCGGACTCGCGCTCGACGTTGTCGTACGCGTCGGCAATCCACAGCTCCGACAGCGGGATGAGACCGGCAACCGACACGACCCGCGAGTCATCGGCGGGCGTCCAGACGTACGCACCACACGGCAGACGCCACACGATCGCTGCGTCGTAGAACCGCATGTCCGCGTCGGCAGCCGCCTCTGCGGCCGTCCGGAAGATCACGTCCGGGTACGTGTCCGCCAGCTCGTCGATCGAGTAGCCGGGCGTCGCGGCGCTCAGCTCTGCCGCCGACGGTAGGCACGACGGGCGCTGTCGACGGCGCCCGCCGGAGGACGGCAGATGGCGCCGGTCCACGGCGGCTCTCCCCCTACGCCGCGGCCACGCCGGGGAAGTTCGGGTCGTGCTTGGCGCGCAAGTCGTCTCGGAACACGATCTGCTTGCTGCTGCCGGCAAGCCGGCGAGTGGGAATCTCGCCGGTCTTCGCCAAGGCGTACGACTTCGACTTCTCGTAGCCGAACAGGAGCTTGCCCGCCTGAGGAACGGACATCGTGACCGGCATCTCGTTCCAGTCGGATACTATTCCGAGAGGGTTACCCAACACAGGTACGATGCTACGTATATCATCGGATTGATGTCAACCATACTTCTGTGGAGATGATCGCCAGATGGCCAGATCGCGCAAGTCGAACACCGTGCCCCGCCACCCGGACGCGGAGAAGGGGCTGAATGCCAACTCGGTCGTGTCGTACCGCATCCGGTCGGCGCGCGAGCGCAAGGGCTACACGCAGCAGGAGTTCGCGCAGGAGCTCGGCAAGCTCACCGGCCACGTCCTGCCTCAGTCGTCGATCGGCGCGATGGAACGCTGGGAGGGCGACAAGCAGCGGATGTTCGATGCTCATGAGCTCTACCTGCTGTCCCTGGTGCTCGACGTGCCGATCGCCTACTTCTTCATCCCACCGCCCGGCATGAACACGGAGCTGATGCGCGACAGCCGGTACGAGGTCAATGCATTACCTCTGCGGTTGATCGGCACCGACGATCAGGTCGCGGCGTTCGACGAGGCGATCGGCGAGTTGACCGGCTCCGAGGACGGCGATCTCGCGCCTGGGTTCGTCGCCGGGCCGGCGGGGTGGTTCAAACGGTTCCGCGAGTGGCGGCTGCAACGTCTCTATCAACTCGAGACGAAGTACGACGATCGACTCAACCCGCTCGCACGACTGCTCCAAGAGCTTGGCAACGACATCCTCGAGCACGGCACCCGCGGGTTCCTGACGTCCCGAGCCCGCATCGATGGCGACCCGATCGCCTTCAAGCTCGAGGAGGACGATGATGGCGAAGCCGGCTGAGACGTCGCTGGAGGCGACGGCCCATCCAGGTATCTGGAAGCGCACCGTCGTGCGCTTCGATGAGCGCGGCGAACCGCGCGGCGCGCCGAAGGTCACGTACAAGGCGCGCTGCTACGGAGACGACGGCAAGGAGCATGCCAAGTACTTCCCGACCCTGACCGCCGCGAAGAGTTGGCGCACGAACCAGCTCGCCGACCGGACGAAAGGGCAGTGGTTCGATCCGTCGGCCGGCCGCATCACCTTGGCCGAGTACGCACAGCACTGGCTTCGCACGCGCGTCGACCTCCGCAAGAGCACCCGCCGCATCTACGAAGGCAACCTACGGCTTCACGTCCTGGCGAAGGTCGGCGACATTGAACTCGGCCCGATGCCGCTCGGCGCCATCACCACCGAGACACTGCGTCACTGGATCGCCGAGCTGTCGGTCGACGCGGAGCGCAACCTGTCGCCGACGACGGTGAACCAGGTGTACCGCACGCTCAACGCGATACTGCGCGCAGCGGTCGAGGACGAACGGCTCGCCAAGAATCCGCTCGGACCTGTCAAGCCGCCCAAGCCGTTGAAGGTCCCGATGCGGTTCCTCACCCAGGCCGAGGTCGACGACCTGGCAGACGCGATCAACCCGAGCTACCGCGCGTTCGTGTTGGTTGGCGCGTACTGCGGGCTCCGACTCGGCGAGATGGCCGGGCTGCGGTGGAGCGACGTCGACATGCAGCAGCGCCGTATCACGATCGAGAATCAACTCGGCGTCGACGAGCAGCAGCTCGCACCGCTCAAGACGGCGGCGAGCTATCGGACGATCGTGATGCCGCGGTTCGTCACCGACGCGCTCGGTGCGCATGCCCGGTTTGGCGCGACGCAGTCACCGAGCGAGCGCGGCGCGTTCGTCTTCGCTTCGCCCGAGGGCACACCGTTGCAGGTCCACAACTTCCGGCACCGGGTGTGGCAGCCGGCGGTGCGCAAGGCCGGGTTCTCCGGCCTCCGCATGCACGACCTGCGACACACCTGTGCGTCGCTCGCGATCGCGGCCGGCGCAGACGTCAAGGTGCTCCAAGACATGCTCGGCCACGCCTCGGCCGCCATGACACTCGACCAGTACGGCAAGCTGCTGCCCGGTCGGAGCGAGCAAGTCGCCGATCGCCTCGACGCTCTCCACCGCGGCAGCGCCTGATCCGGTCCGATAGGTGTCGATCGCTCGGATCGAGCTACTGCGTTCACGCGTTGCGCAAGCGGTCGATCAGCTCGGAGATGACAAGCTCGGCGGCGCCGTCGATGTCGTAGCCATCCGGCCAGTCGCTGACGAGCGCCCGCAGATCGTCGCGGAAGATCGCGCGAGGGAGCTTCTCTCGAAGGTTGCGCTCCGCGAGACCGGGCGTGTAGCCGTCCGGGCGGTACGGCGCGAAGGCGGCGACGATCTCGGCGGGGTCGACGCCGAGCTGGCTCATCGCGAGCCACAGGTCGAAAAGATCGCGTCCCTTCAGCCGCTGGTACAAGGCCCGCAACTTCGTGGCGACCAGTTCCGGCAGCGTGAACGTCGAGACCTCGGCCGCTCCCTCGAACCACGACGAACGGACCTCGTACCCGACGCGGACGGGCTCGATCGCCGGCGAGCGCTCGAAGGTGTTGACCTCGATCTTCACGCGCATGCGGCCTCCGGACTCGAACGGGGCGCGCAGGTAGATCTTCGGCTGCTCCGTGATCCGGGTGCGCACCTCCATCCCCAGTGCCTCGCCGATGCGTGTCGCTGCCCGAGTGAGGTCGGCGATCCCGCCGCCGGTGCGACGGACGTAGTCGAGGTCTTCGCTGTAGCGCCACGGCCGATCGACGTGCAGCTTGTGGAGACAGGTGCCGCCCCTGAAGATCAGCTCGTTGCCGAGGTAGTCGTCGCGCGCGATCTCGACGATGAGCCGCGACAGGAGCAGATCCTGCTCGATCTGCTCGGGAGTCGGCCACGGCACCCGCGCCGCCCACTCGGTGATCGCCGCTTGTGGGATCACGACTCGAGCTCGATCTCCGCGTTGACGATGACGTTCCAACGCGGGTCCGGGCGCTCATCGCGCGGCCCTGACGGATCGAGTAGCACGGACGATGCGCTGCTCACCAACGCGCGCAGAGGTTCGGTGTCGACGTCCACCCCGAGCGTCTCGGCCGCGTCGTCGATCATCCATCCCGCCCGCTGAACGACCGCTGTTGGGTAGGTGTCGGCGACCTCCGCGAGTCGATCGATGTCGAGCGTCGTCTCCTCGAGCATGTCGCCGATGATGGTCCCGACGTTGTACAGCGAGCCGCTCTCGTTTGGCCGTGACACCAAGTCGAGCACGGTCACCTCTGGCGTGGACACGCGCATGACGCCGGTCGGCGTGTTCACCTCGACCGTCGGTCGGTCGGCCGTGTGCCGCGAGGTCAAGAAGTGAAGACGCACGCGCTCGAACGATCGGTCACGCACGTGAGCGCTCGTCATCACCTGGAACACCTGGGGCCGCTGATGGGCGAACCCGTGCACCTCGGCAGCCGAGAGCAGACACACGTAGTACGGATGCCCGAGGTGGCGCATCATGGCGTCGATGAAGTGCGCCGCCGGCACCGCGCCCCACAACCGGTACTCGGCCGGGATCGCCACGTAGAGCCCCCGCGCCGGGCTGAACAGGCGCCCCTGATGCTGCCAGCGCGCCAGAGTCGGCGACACGTGAGCCTCCGGGATGCGGAGGATCTCGGCTGCCTGAGCAGTGGTCACCCAGTGCCGACCGCGCGCCAACAGCCAGTCCGCGAGGTCACGTGGTGCCTCGGGCGTGGCGGCGACTGCATTGGCCATGAGTAACCAAACTAAACGTCACGTTTAGTTTACGCAACCGAGCCAGCCCGATCGGCCGAAGCGGGGAGGCTAGTTCGACGGCGCTCGCGAGAGGCCAACGCGCTACCGACCGTGTGGGGCGGGCAGCGCGATTATCGCGCGGGTGGAGGTGCGAATAATGCCGGTTCCTGAGCGGGTCGCCCGGCGGAGACGATGCGCGAATATGCGTTCGTGAGTCGGAAGGACCATCTCGCTGGGTTCCGGATGCTGCCAGCGATCGTCTTGCTTGCCGTGGTTGGATTGCCGGGGTGCTCGACCACCACGACCGATTCCACCGAGGGGCCGGTCACATCTGCGACGGCCGTGCGCACCACACCCGAGACGGCCGCAACGACGGCGGCGATGAATGCCGACCCTTGCTCGCCGTCCGGAAGCCAGTCGTTGATCAACAGCTTGGCCGTGGCGACCCAGCAGGGTGATGCCACCGCAGCGGCTGCGCTCTTCGCGGATGGTGACAACTTTGAGTGGTTCTCGGCGACCTCATCGGTCGACCACTACGTGACATACGATCCAGCGGTTCTCGAGGACAGGTTTCGGCAGCGTTTTCGCGATGGCGAGCAGTTCGAGTTGGTGGTGTTCAACTGGAACGGTCCGATCCAGAGCGGGAACCTGAACTTCGACTTCGAGATGACGTGGACGAACCCTGACCTTGCGAACGAGCCAGGCGATGCCTGGGGGAAGGGCGCGATCGACTGTGCTGATGCCTCAATCATCGTCTGGTCGCTCGCGATGAAGCCGCTCAGCCCCGGTCCGACTCGGAATGGCTGAAGCAGCGCGAGAACGCGCGGCTCAGTTGGGGGTCGGAGTAGCGCATAGCGGCACGTGCAAGGAGCGTTCTGGTCGTCGAAGGCGCTCGGTATCGCGTCGCCGACGATGATCGCAGCGTTCGCGCCGC
>JAGQSS010000007.1 GCA_020439405.1 Ilumatobacter sp.
AGGACGTCACCGCCGGGGAGGACGGCGTCGGTCCAGCGGGCGAGCAGCGGGTACAGCGGGAAGAACGCCGCACGGGCCTCGTCGACGTGGTAGGTCACGTTCGGCGGGATCGACCGCGGGTAGCCGTTGCGGACGATCTCCATGTACCACATGCCGTCCCACGACGTCAGGACGTCGACGATCGGCTTGACGGCGTTGCCACGGGCGGCGCCGTGCGGATCGGGCACCTCGAGCAGTATGTCGTCCGCGATGTTGGTGTCGACCCGGAGTTCGGCGGCGACCACGGCGGCGCCGGCCAGCACGCACAGTCGTGACACGATGTACACCGGCACCGCGTACACGAAGATGTCCCACCAGCCGTGCCGGCGCGGATCGAGGCGGGCCCATCCGGTGGGGCGTACGCCCGTCGCGGTCGTGTCGTCGATCAGGATCGGTTCGGTGGTCATGAGGTCGATTCGGCGAGCGGGAAGATCCGGGTGGCGCGCTTCGCGAGTCGGAGGGCGCCCTGGGGCGTCGTACGGCGATGATGGCTGGCGTCGGCTCGTTCGGTCGAGGCGCGGTTCGCGAGGTACCAGTCGTACGACTGGGCGAACATCTCGTCGGTCGACCAGCGGGGAGTCCATTCGAGTGCGTCACGAGCGTGGTCGACGTCGAACCACATCGACTTCGAGTACATCAGCCAGTGGTACGGCGCGAACGGCGTGAGTCCGAGCCGGGCGGTCAGATGCATCAGCGCCGACGTCGGGCCGGCGGGCACGCGTCTCACCCGCGAACCGGTCCCGGCGTGTTCGCAGACGTGGAGGAGCGCCTCGGCCATCGTCCCGAAGCGGTCGGTGCCGATGTTGAAGATCGCCGGGCCCGCCGACGAGCCGGCGCGGACGATCGCGTCGGCGAGGTCGTCGGCGTGCACGAACTGGTAGCGGTTCGCGCCGTCGCCCAGCACGACCGGGTCGGCGCCGTCGGCGATCCAGTCGAACAGGATGCCGAAGATCCCGAGTCGGCCGTGGCCGAGGATCGTTCGAGGACGCACGATCGACACGTCGAGCCCGTCGCGCGCGGCGTCGAGACACGCCCACTCGGCAGCCAGCTTGGCGTGCCCGTAGGCCTCCTCCGGCTTCGGCACGGTGGTGGGCAACACCGGGTTGGTGTCGGGGACGCCGAACACCGCACTCGACGAGGTGTGGACGACCTTGCCGACGCCGAGATCACTGCACGCCTCGAGCAGGACGCGAGTGCCGTCGACGTTGACACTGCGCAGCAGGTACTCGTCGTTCGCGAGCGGCACCTGGGCGACGTTGTGGAACACGGCGTCGCACCCCGACACCGCCTCGTGCACCACGGCGCGGTCGCGCACGTCGCCCCGGACGAACTCGACACCATCGGGGTGGTCGGCAGCCAGCAGATCGAGGTTGCGGACCTCGTGGCCGTCGGCGACGAGCCGTTCGACGAGGAGCGAACCGAAGTAGCCGCTCCCACCGGTGACGAGGCACCTCACGCGCACCACCCGGCGATCACAGTTCGAGCCCCTGGTCGATGCACCAGCGGATACTACGACGCATGCCCTCGTACAGCTCGATCGCCGGTTCGTACCCGAGTTCGTCCCGGGCGGCGGAGATGTCGCAGGCGATGTTCTTGTTCATCTCGCCGAGCACGTGGACCTGCTGGTGGTAGATGCCGCGCGACTGCAGGAGCGAGTCGGCACGTTCGGCGAGTCGGCCCACCACGTCGGGGACACGGAATCGGTTGGGCGCCACGTCGAAGCCCTCGTCGGTGAGTGCCCGACCGACCGTCTCGACGATCTCGCGCACCTCGTACGGACGCTCGTCGGCGATCCACCATGCCCGCCCCGGCTCGGTCTCGACCAGTTCGGCCAGCTCGACGCCCTGGACCAGATTGTCGACGTAGGCCATCGACCGGCGCTGATGGCCACCGGCGAACACCGGGAAGCGACCGGTGCGGACCATCCGGAAGAACGTCGTCTGACGGGGTGGTTGATGCGGGCCGTAGAACCACGGTGGTCGCACGATCACCGCGTCGAGACCGGCCTCGACGGCTTCGAACACCGCGAGCTCGCCCTGCATCTTCGATCGGCCGTAGCCGAGGTAGGGCGCATACGGCTCGTCGTTGCGGAACCGATCGGTCGGGTGCGGGTTGGTGCCGAACGGGCTGTTCGACGACACGTGGACGAAGCGGCGGACGCCGTGCGTCCGGGCGGCGTCGAGCACGTGGCGCGTTCCGACGTGGTTCACCGCCTCGAAGTCGTCGAAGGTCGCCGGATGGATCACGCCGGCAGTGTGCAGCACGTCGGTGACGCCGTGGTCGTCGTCGAAGAGCGCATCGAGCGAAGCACGATCGCGGACGTCGCCGATGACCGGGGTGACGCGTTCGTCGACGGCCCGAACGCGGTCGGCTTCGGACGGGTCGGTCACCAACGCGACGATCGCACCGTCCCGCGTGCCGACCAGATGGTGGACGAGGGCGGTGCCGAGCCAACCGGCGGCGCCGGTGACCACCGTGGTGTCGGGCGTCGGACGGCGGGGGATCGTCATCGTCGGGCCTCCACGAATCGACGGGCATTGCGCAGTGCGACCGCCATGACGGACGCCTGCGGGTTGACGCCGGGGGCGTCGGGGAGCAACGACGCGTCGTTGACGTGGACGTTGTCGGTCCCGAAGACTCGGCCGTGGCTGTCGGCGGCGGCGACCTCGGGGTCGTCACCCATCGGGACCGTCGAACAGAGGTGCACGGTCATCACGCTGGCAGCGGTGGCACTGAACCGGTCGGACAGGGTCGCGAGGTCGGCACGGTTCCGCACGATCGGCGCATGCCGGAACGACGGGTACACCTCGCGTGCGCCGGCGGCGAGCATCACCTGGGTGAGCCGGGCGAGGCCGCGTCCGAGGACGTCGCGATCGCGCCGGGTGAGCCGATACGTCACGAGCGGATCGCGAAACCCCGGCAGCGCCTGCACCCGACCGCGGCCCTGGCTCGTGATCGCCGCGTAGTAGACCGCGATCTCGGGCCACGCGGTGATGGCGTCGCGCATCGTCGACCAGGCGTCGGTGAGCGCCAGCGCGATCAACCCGGGGTGGCTCGCCGAGCCGCCGAACGACAGCTCGGGCGCGAACTCCTTCACCTGGTGCACCGGGACGTCGTCGCTGACGTTGACGGCCTCACCGAAGCGAGCCGCGAGCTTCACCGTCGGGTGCACGGCGAGGCCGCGTCCGATCAGGCCCCGGAGGCCCGATCGCTGCAGGAGCGCAGGGGAGTGGATCGCACCGGCGCACACGATGACGTCGGCGAAGTCGACCGTCACGGGGCCGCCCTCGGCGTCGGTGAGCTCGGCACGGAATGCGTGGCCCCGATCGACGATCAGACGGTCGACCCGCGTGTCGGTGAGGACCCGTGCGCCGGCGGCGATCGCGCGCGGCAGGTAGGTACGCGTCATCGACTGGCGTTGTCCGGACTCGGCGTCGTCGCCCTCGGGGTAGGTCATCCACCGTGGGATCTCGTCGTGTGCCCACCCCAGCGCGGCAGCGCCGGCACGCAACCGCTCGCTGGCCGGCGTGTGTCGACCGGGGACGGTCTGGACCGACAACGCCGACTCGACCTCGTCGCAGAGAGCCATGAAGTCGCCGGTCGCGAAGTCGCGGATCGCCCAACCCTCTCGCCAACGCTCGAGTGTCTGCTCGGACGGTCGACGGTAGAGACCGCTGTTCACCTCGGTGCCGCCGCCGGCGCAGCGTCCCTCGGTGTAGGCGATCGACGGACGACCGAGCGCGACCGTCAGCCCGCCGTTGCGGTACTGACGCTCCATCTGTTCGAGCGAGAACGGTGTGACGGCGCCCTGGTCGACCCACGGGCCCTCCTCGACGACGAGCACGTCGAGTCCGGCCTCGGCGAGCACCGCGGCCGTCGGCGCTCCGCCGGCACCGCTCCCCACGATCAGCACGTCACAATCGTGATGTGTGCCCATCAGCCGGCCCCTCCGGTGGGCGTCGTGGACGGCCAGGTCTCCCACACGTAGGCGAACGCGAGCGATCGCACCATCCGTGCCAGTTCACCGACGAGGGGCAGCTCGGTCGAACGCAGGAACGCGACCACCCGGTCGGGCTCGACGACACGCTCGGCGACACCGGTCGCGACCGACAACAGGGTGACGCCGGCGCGAAGCGGACCGGGCACCTGGTGGGCTCGATGGCTGACGAATGCCACGGTCGAGGCCCGTCGGTCGTCGGGCAGATCGGGCAGTTCGAGCATCAGGAGCCGCTCGGCGAACCGGCCGAACGGGCCGTCGGGATCGAGAGCGGTGCGCACGAAGGCAGCATGCTAACGAGCGTCGCCGTTCACCACTTGGACATCGGCAGGATTCGCTGGCGTGGCCCGAACTTGGGCGCCGCGCCCACCGTGCGGACGAGTGCTTGGAGCACCCGGCCCCGCTGCCCGCGGTACGGCTCGAGGAGCGCGAGCATCCGGTCGTCGTCACCTCGGGCTTCGCCGGCGAGTGCCCAGGCGACAGTGTTGGGAAAGTGGTAGTCGCCGACGATGACGGCATCGACGTCACCGAGGGCGCTCACCTGCACGGTGCCGATCGTCCACGGCCCGACGCCCGGGATCAGTGCGAGCTTCGCCGCGACGTCGGCCGACGTGAGGTCGGCCCATTCGAAGAGCTTGCGCGGGTGGCGGGCGACCTCGGTCAGCGCACGCGCCCGCTTGTCCTCGATCCCGAGCGGATGGAACCACCACGTGGGCCGCCGGTACAGCGTCTCGGGTGCCGGCGGGAGCCGGAGTTCGTCGGCGACGTCGGATGGACCGGGAGCCGTCTCGCCCAGTTCGAGGGTCAGCCGATGCCACTGCCGCAGCGCCTCGCCGCCGGTGATGCGTTGGCCGATGATCGTCGGGAGCAGCTCGTGGTAGAGCGTGCCCGATCGACCGAGCCGATGAGTGCGGGTCGCCCGCAGCGCAGCGTCGACCGGCTGGTCGTGCTCGGCCGGTGCGACCAGCTCGACGGGCTCGTCGTCGGCCCCGGTGAGTGCGCCGACCCGGTCGAGCAGCCAGGTCGCGCCGGGGCCCCACGCCTCGGCGTCGAGCCCGTCGGCGCCGACGGGTGCCGGGTCGGCGGTCCAGGTCAGCTGGAGCGTGGCCGGTCCGTCCGGCGTGAGCGTGGCGCGACGGAAGCGTCCGGGCTCGATCCGGGTCGTCGGGTCGTGGAAGCCGACCCGGTAGACGCCGAGCGTGCGGCGCAGCGAACGCGGCGCGACGACCGTGCGCCAGACCGGCTCAGGCGCCGATCGAGACGGGGGTGACGTTCGGGTGATGACAGGCAACGTAGTGGCCGTCACCGATCGATCGGATCTCCGGCTCGGTGGTGGCGCACAGGTCGTCGGCGTTCGGACAACGCGGATGGAACCGGCAACCACTCGGCGGCGCCACGGGGGAGGGCGGTTCGCCCTGGACGGCGGCTCGGGTGACGGCGACGTCGGGATCGGGGACCGGGATCGACTCGACGAGGACGTTCGTGTACGGGTGCGCCGGTCGGGCGTACAGGTCGTCGCTGTCGGCGATCTCACACAGCTTGCCGAGATACATGACGGCGACCCGGTCGGAGATGTTCTTGACGACGGCGAGGTCGTGGGCGATGAAGATGAGGGTCAGGCCGTACTCGGCCTTCAGGTCTTCGAGCAGGTTGAGCACCTGGGCCTGGACGCTGACGTCGAGCGCCGAAACCGGCTCGTCGCAGATGATCATCGTCGGGTCGAGCACCAGCGATCGGGCGATCGAGATGCGCTGGCACTGACCGCCCGAGAACTCGTGCGGACGGCTCTCGGCGGCACGCGCCGGGTCGATACCGACGTGTTCGAGGAGGGCGTCGACGAGCTCGAGTCGTTCCTGCTCCGTGCCCCGCGACCAGATGTCGAGCGGGTCCTTGACGCTGTCGCGGACCTTGCGGCGGGGATTCAGGCTCGAGATCGGGTCCTGGAAGATCATCTGGATCTTCGTCCGTGCGGCCCGCAGCTCCTCCGACGACAATGAGGTCAGGTCGCGCCCCTCGAACACGACCGACCCGGACGTGGGTTGGTTGATCTGCATGATCGCCCGTCCGGTGGTCGACTTGCCGCAGCCCGATTCGCCCACGATGCCGAGCGTCTCGCCGCGCATCACGTCGAAACTGATCCCGGCGACGGCACTCACCTTGGTGTGCCGGTCGATCGGGAACTCGACGACGAGGTCCTCGACGCGCAACACGGCGTCTCCGCCGCGCAGGTGGGCGGTTCCGGTGCCGGCCATCAGCGACGTCCTCCGACCTCGACCCCGGTGGTGATCTGTTCCATGATCTCGGCGTCGCGGGCTTCGAACTCGGGGGATCCGACCGGGTACCAGCACGCGTACACGTGGTCGGGGGAGGTGTCGGCGGTCACGAGGGGCGGATCCTCCTGGTGGCATCGGTCGCGGGCGTACGCGCAGCGGGGTGCGAACCGACAGCCGCGAGGCGGGTTGACGAGGTCGGGCGGGCGGCCGGGGATCGTGAGGAGGCGCGTGTGGCTGGGGTCGTCGAGTTTCGGGATCGACCGCATCAGCGACTTCGTGTACGGCATCCGCATGTTGGCGAACAGTTCGCGGGTCGGGGCCTTCTCGACGAGCCGGCCTCCGTACATGACGGCGATCTCGTCGGTGTGACCGGCGACGACGCCGAGGTCGTGAGTGACCAGGATGACCGACATGTTGCGCTCGCGGCGCTGTTCGCCGATCAGTTCGAGGATCTGGGCCTGCACGGTGACATCGAGTGCGGTCGTCGGTTCGTCGGCGAACAGCAGGGTCGGGCCGCACGCCATCGCGATCGCGATCATCACCCGCTGGCGCATCCCGCCCGACAGTTCGTGCGGGTACTGGTCGAGTCGTTTGCGGGCCTCGGGGATGTGCACGTCGCGCAGCAGCCGCTCGGCGGTCTCGGCCGCCGCCCGGTTGTCGAGGCCGAGGTGGATCTGGAGCGGTTCGGCGATCTGCTTGCCGATCTTCATGAGCGGGTTGAGCGAGACCATCGGGTTCTGGAAGACCATCGACATCTCGCGACCCCAGATGTGTCGCATCTGCTTGGCGTCGAGGTCGAGGATCTCCTGCCCGGCGAAGCGCACCGAACCGCTGCGGACGGCGTTCGACGGCAGCAGGCCCATGATCGTGCGGCTCAGCACGGTCTTGCCCGAGCCCGACTCGCCGACGACGCCGAGTGCCTTGCCGCGCTGGAGGCTGAAGCTGACCCCGTCGACGGCACGCACGAGCCCCCGCTCGGTCCGGAAGTGGGTCTTCAGGTCGTCGACCTCGAGCAGGACGCCCTCGGGAACGCGACCCTCGGATTGCAGATGGGTGCTCACAGCATGTTCTCCCGGACGTCGAAGTACTCACGGACCCGGTCGCCGGCGAAGTTGAGCGCCAGCACGGTGAGGAACAGGACGAAGATCGGCCCCATCGAGACCCACGGTGCGTCCTGCAGGATGTTCGTGCCGGAGCCGAGGAGGATCAGCTTGCCCCACGACAGCTCCTGTTCGACCGACAGGCCGAGGAACGCCAGGGCGCCCTCGGCCACGATCGCGACGGCGACGCCGAGCAACGCCAGCGCCCCCATCGGGATGACGACATTGGGCAACAGCTCCCGGATCATCAGGCGGCCGTTCTTGGCGCCGAGGGTGCGGGCCGCGAGCACGAACTCGCGCTCGGAGTACTGGATGGTGGTCGCACGCGCCAACCGGCCGACCGGTGCGATCGACAAGAAGCCGAGGGTGCCGGCGACGGTGCGGAGGTTGCGGTCGAGCAGCGACGTGATGAGGATCGCCAGCACGAGCGCCGGGAACGACAGCAGCACGAGGAACACGAACGAGATCACCCGGTCGAACCAGCCGCGCAGGAAGCCGGCGAGCATGCCGAGGGTGCCGCCGAACAACATGCCGCACCCCATCGCGGCGAACCCGACGACGAGGGAGACACGAGCCCCGTAGATCGTGCGCGAGAACACGTCGCGTGCGTCCTGGTCGCTGCCGAACCAGAACTCGCCGCTCGGCGGGTAGGGCGGCCGTCCGAGATCGCGGTTGATGTAGTTCTCGTCGGGGTCCTTCAGGCCGAGGTAGGGAGCGAGGAGCGCGGCGAGGACGATCAGCACGATCCAGCCGACCGCGATCCAGAAGCCGATGCCGAGCGTGCGACGGCTGGCCATCGACTCGCTCGGCGCGTCCTCCAAGATGACGTCGGCGGCGAGCAGCGCGGGCGATTCGGGGAGGTCGCTCATGCCCGCACCCTCGGGTCGATCAGGGTGTACACGACATCGATGACGATGTTCACCAGCACGAACGCGAACGCCACGATCATCACGATCGCCAACACCACCGGGAAGTCCTCGACGAGCACGGCTTCGACGATCGCCGAGCCGAGGCCGGGCACCCGGAAGATGTTCTCGACGACGAGGGCGCCGCCGATGAGGGCGCCCGTGTTGATCCCGAACACGGTGATGAACGAGAACAGCGACGGACGCAAGGCGTGCTTCATGAGGATGTCGCGTCGGCTGACACCCTTCGCACGGGCCATGAGGATGAAGTCCTCCTGGAGCGTCGTGATCAGATCGGTACGCAGCAGACGCTGATAGACGGCCGCCGCCGGCAACGCGATCGTGAGCGCCGGCAGGAAGAGCTGGTACATCCGCTCCAGGAACGGGTCGCCGGCGTTGAAGGTCTGGGGGAACCAGCCGAGTTCGATCGCGAAGACGTATTTGAGGAGGATCCCCAGCGCGAAGTTGGGCAGGGCGATGATCAGGAACGTCGTGACGGTCGAGACCCGGTCGACCGGCTTGTTGGCCTTCGACGCCGACCACAACGCCCACGGGATGGCGATGACGGTGGCGAGGATCTGAGCCATGACGAGCAGGGCGAACGAGCGGGGGAGCCGTTCCTTGATGAGATCGGTGACCGGCGGTTCACCGGTCTTGGAGAACTGGGGACCCATGTCGCCCTGCACGAAGTCGGTGAGCCACAGGACGTACCGGACCGGGAGTGGTCGGTCGAGATAGAACTCCTCCTCGGCGGCCTCGACGTCGGCGAGCTGGCTCGGCTCGGGGCCGTTCTGGACGAACTGGCCCGGCACGACGCCGCCGACGATGGTGACGTCGGTACCGGTCGCCGACACCACGTCGAGGCCGGCGATGGTGTCCGCACGGCGGGGGAGTGTGTCGCCCGTGACGACGAGCACGGCCTGGCCGTGATCGAGCGTGTCGACACCCTCGACGATCGTGTACGACCCCGACGGGATGTCGCCCTGGGTGCGGAGCGCGTACCCGTCGGCCTGCGCCGTACCCTCGAGATCCTTGGCCCCGGACACCGGCCCGAGGATGTTGAACAGCGGATCGCCGAGGACGTTCATCGCGCCGAACGTCAGCATGCTGACGGCCAGCAGCAGCAGGACGGCCATGCCCGCTCGTTGCAGCCAGTAATTCATCTCACCTCATTCGTCCGGTGCGGGCCCGATCGGGCCCGCACCGGCGTCGTTCTCCGTCGTCGGTCCGGGCCTCGGTCACTCCATCCAGACGGCGCTGAACCAGGTGCGACCGTTCGACGAGCACTTCAACGTGATCGAGTCGTCGCCGGGTGCCTTGTGGTCGCAGACCCCGTGGACGTTGTCGGTGAAGGCGTTGTCCCACAGGGTGTGGTTGAAGAAGATGTACAGGTAGTCCTGGTTGATCTTCTCGGTCAGCTGCTGCCAGAGCTCGACCTGGTCGGCCGGGTCGGGCGTCGCCGCGATCTCGAGGAGGATCGCGTCGCGTTCCTCGTCGCAGAAACGGGGCCAGTTGAGCGAGATACCACCGATGTTGCGGCACATGAGCCACACCCGGTCGTCGCTCGGGTTCTCGGCGCCGAACTGACGCCACGTGTTCACGTTGTACTGACCGAACGCCGTCTGGCTGATGTGTTCGTCCTGGAGCAACTCGTCGAACGTGACGTTGAAGCCCGCCTCGGTCCACTGCTCGTTGAGCAGGTCGGCGATGCGGGTCTGGTCGACCGACGGACCCGACCACTGCAGCTCGATGTTGATCCGCCCGTCGGTGCACGTGGTGGTGCCGAGCACCGTGTTCTCGTCGCCGCCGCGCTCGGCGCAGTACTCGGCCACGAGTGCCTGGGCGCCCGGCACGTCGTCGTGTTCCTGGACGACGTCGGGGTTGTAGAACGGGTTGTCGGGGGTGAACATCTGGTCGGCCGGGCGGTTGACGCCGAGCGCGATCAGTTCGTTGTAGAGGTCGACCGGCGTGGCGAGTGTGAGCGCCTGGCGGGCACGGATGTCGTCGAACGGCGGCACGCTCGAGTTGATCATCGCGAACGACTCCTCGCTCGCGTCGTTGAGCACGTTCTGCACCGAGTCGTCTTCGGTGAGGTCGAGGATCGACGTCTGGTTCGTCGTCTGCAGAGCGTCGAGCTCGCCACCGAACAGCAACTCAACGCGAGCATCGGAGTCGGTGACGGGCAGGAACTCGACGGCGTCGAGGTACGGCTCGCCGTTCCACCAGTCGGGGTTCTTCACGAAGCGGGTCACCGAGTCTTCGCTGCGGCTCTCGAACATGAACGGCCCGGTGCCGACCGGCGCCTGGTTGAGGGTGCCGTCGGCGAGCGATGCCTGGAGCCACGTCGGCGAGGCGACGAAGCCGAGCTGGGTCGACAGCGACGACGGGAACCCGGCGTTGGGCTCGAGCAGGGTGTAGACGACGGTCAGCTCGTCGACGGCCTCGACGGCGCCCGACTCGGGATAGAACGGCTTGACGGCCAGCCCGACGAGCGGGTGGGCGCGCTGGGCCTCGAAGTTGACCACGACCGCCTCCGCGTCGAGCGGCGTGCCGTCGTGGAACGTGATGCCGGGGCGCAGGGTGAGCGTCCACTGGGTGTAGTCGTCGTTCGGCGTGACCGACTCGGCGAGATAGGGCACGGCCGTGCCGTCGGTCGTGATCGCGGTCAGGGTGTCGAACACGGCGTTCGCCATCGTCAGACCGGGTGCCGACAGGCTCGACGCCGTCGGGTTCAGGCCGTTCCCGTCGGCCTCGAGGCCGTAGCGCAGGGTGCCGCCCATCACGGGGTCGGTGTTCTCGGACTCGGCGATCGTGACGTCGATCGCCTCCTCACGGTCTTCGCCGGACTGTTCGATCGCGTCGGCGGGCTCGTCGGCGCCGTCGTCGCCCGAGTCGTCGGCGCTCTCGTCGTCGGCGCCGTCGTCGCTCGAGTCGTCCTGCGCCGGCGCGTCGTCGGTGGCCGTGTCGTCGTCGGAGTCGCCGCCGCACGCCGAGACGGCGAGGCCGGCGACCACGGCGAGCGCCGCGAGGCGGCGTCGGACCGCCGGTCGGTGCTGAGTAGTCATCGTGAGAAAGAACCCCCTGGGAGTCACGCCGACCCGATCGGGCGGCGCATGTGACGGACGTTACAACAGCTCCGGTTGGGCGAGACAAAACCACGACGTGGCGACCTGGGGGGTTGCCATGACCGTGGCGAGCCTCCGCCGCCCCGAGCCATGGCGCTCACCCTACGCGCGTGTTCAGGCGCTCGTCGCATCGTGCACGCGAATCGGGCGTCCGCCCCGGCGCCCGCGAGTACCGTCCCCGGCATGGACCACGACACCGACCACGCTCCGGACCACGTGCTCACCGACGACGACGTCCTGATCGCTTGCCGGGCCACGTCGGCGACTGACCTGGCCGCCCACGACCCGCGTACGACCTTCGGATGGGACAAAGACGTCGCCAAGGACCGCTTCGACGACGTCATCGCCGACGTCGACCATCTGCAACAGCGTCTCTACGCCGAGGGCGAGCGGGCCGTGCTGATGGTGCTCCAGGGGATCGACGCCGGCGGCAAGGGCGGCACGATCCGGTCGGTGATGAACCAGCTGAACCCGTCGGGCGTTTCGGTCCACGGTTTCGGCGTCCCGTCCGAAGAGGAGCGGGCCCACGACTTCCTCTGGCGCATCCACGCCCACACCCCCGAGGCCGGCACGATCGCCGTGTTCGACCGCAGCCATTACGAAGACGTCCTGGTCGTGCGGGTGAAGGGGCTCGCCCCGGAGCCGGTCTGGCGGCGCCGGTACGAGCACATCCGCAACTTCGAGCGACTCCTCGACGACGAGGGCACGACGGTCGTGAAGTTCTTCCTGAACGTCTCGCGAGACGAACAGCGTGAGCGGCTCCAGGACCGCATCGACGACCCCGAGGAGCGCTGGAAGTTCCGCAAGGGCGATCTCGACGATCGGGCACTGTGGGACGAGTACCAGACCGCCTTCGAGGCGGCGCTGCGCGAGACCTCGACCGACGCCGCCCCGTGGTACGTCGTGCCCGGCGACCGCAAATGGGTCCGGAACCTGGTCGTCGCGTTGGCGCTGCGGCACCATCTCACCGCGATCGGCCCCGAGTACCCGCCCGCCGAGGACGACATCGCCGGGCTCGTCGTCGAGTGACCGAGCCGAGTCGACGTGACGGGCGTCCCTCACGGACACGCCCCGCCGATCCGGTAGCGTCAGCGGTCATGTCGGAAGAGCGCGAGATCCTGACCTGGGAGAAGTTCGGCGAGGCGTCACGGACGCTCGCCCAGATGGTGGCCGACGACGGCTACGAGCCCGACATGGTGCTCTCCATCGCCCGGGGTGGCCTGCTGATCGGCGGCGCCATGGGATACGCACTCTCGGTCAAGAACACGTACACCATGAACGTCGAGTTCTACACCGGCGTCGACGAACGACTCGAGGTGCCGCGGATCCTCCCGCCGGCCCCCGATTTCGTCGACCTCCACAACGCGAAGATCCTCATCGTCGACGACGTCGCCGACACGGGCCACACCCTGAAGAGCGTCGAGGAGTTCTGCGGCGGCAAGGTGGGGGAGGTCCGCACGGCGGTCATCTACGAGAAGTCGCACTCCGTCGTGAAGTGCGACTACGTCTGGAAGCGCACCAACCTCTGGATCAACTTCCCGTGGAGCGACAAGCCGCCGGTCACGAAGCGCGACTGGTCGGTCGCCGACGCCTGACTCGTCGCCTCAGCGCCCCGGTCGCACCCGGTCGAGCAACCGCTCGGGCGTGATCAGGCCGACCAGCCGGTCGTCACGCCACACCGTGACGGCAGGGCGACGGGGATCGACCCTCGGCAGCACGCTCGACAGCGGTTCGTCGGGCGCCGCGCGCGTCGTCCCGTCGAGGGGCACCATCAGTTGTGTCAGGAGCACCCACGGCCGATCCTCGGCGGGGACGTTCCACAGCTGATCCTCGAGCACCAGACCCTGCGGACCACCCGCGTCGTCGGTGACGAGCACGCCGCCGACGTTGCCGAGCCGGCCGCGCTGCCACAGCATCGAGTCGGCGTCCATGTCGGGGCCGGCGTGCGCCAGGCCGTACCAGGCCAGATCACCGACCGTCAGGCCGTCGAGACGCTCGCCGATGTCGGCGGCACGGATCTCGACCTGGGCGTTGACGAGGACGAACAGGCCCGTGATCATCAGCCACAGGCCGCCGTCGTCGCGGACCAGCAGGAGGAATCCGGCGCCGGTGAGCAGCCACGCCAGCACGGTGCCGGCCCGACCGGCCTCACGGGCCGCCCGGTAGCGGCTGCCGTGCTGGGCCCAACGGACCGCCTTGACGATCCGGCCACCGTCGAGCGGTGCGCCGGGCAGCAGGTTGAACAGTGCGAGCAAGGCGTTGATGACGGCCAGCCACACGACCATCGCGCCGAGCGGACTGTCGAACTCGCGGGCACCGCCCAACAGCCAGATCGCGCCGAATCCGACGCCGAGCCCGAGACTCGCGAGCGGGCCGGCGGCGGCGATCCAACCCTCGGCCCGTGCCGTCGGCGACTCACCGCGCAGGCGTGCGATGCCCCCGAGCGCCCACAGCTGGATCGACTCCGTGTCGACCCCGTAGTGACGGGCCGTCAGGGCGTGTGCGAACTCGTGGCCGAGGATCGAGAACAAGAAGCCCGCCACGCCGACCAGCGCGATGCCCCAGCCGACGTGATCGGCGAGCATCGAGCCGAGAAGCACGCCGATGACAGCGACGCTCCAGTGCACCTTGACCCGGATGCCGAGCCAGGTGCCCAACGGCAGAGATCCTCGTTGCATGTGCGCTCCTGAGGGCGGACGGATGCCCTCGATGTCCGGGTGCAACCGCCAGTCTGCCACGTGGTATTCCGGCCGGGGCCGCGTGGATATCGTCGGCGCATGACCTTGCACGTCGACGTCGACCGTTTGATGAACCGGATCGACGAACTCGGTCGCATCGGCGCGGTGCTCGGCCCCAACGGCGAACGAGGATGCGCGCGGCTCGCGCTCACCGACGCCGACCGCGCGGGGCGCGATCTCGTGGTGGCCTGGATGCGCGATCTGGGTCTCGTCGTCGAGATCGACGAGATCGGCAACGTGTTCGCGACCCGCCCCGGTACCGAACCCGATCTGGCACCGGTCATGACCGGCTCGCACATCGACACGGTGCCCACCGGTGGCCGCTTCGACGGGAACCTCGGCGTGCTCGCCGGGCTCGAAGCGGTCGAGACGCTGCTCGCCGCCGGGGTCGAGACCCGGCGCGGCGTCACGGTGGCGTTCTTCACCGACGAGGAAGGTGCCCGATTCCCACCCGACATGCTCGGCAGCCTCGTGTACGTGGGCGGCCTGCCGCTCGAGGAGGCGCTCGACATCGCCGCCGTCGACGACGGCGCCCGTGTCGGCGACGAGCTGCAACGGATCGGCTACGCCGGCGCACGTCCGGTCGGAGCTCTCTTTCCCCACGCGTTCGTCGAACTCCACATCGAGCAGGGACCGATCCTGGAGGACGAGGGTGTGACGATCGGGGTGGTCGAGGGGGTCCAGGGGATCTCGTGGACCGAGCTCATCCTGACCGGTCGGTCGGCTCACGCCGGCACGACGCCGATGCGGCTGCGACGCGATCCGCTGCTCGCCGCGTCGCGGATCGTCGACGGGGTACGGGCGATCGCCGACGAGATCGGCGGCGACCAGGTCGCCACGGTCGGTCGGTTCGAGCCGCACCCGAATCTCGTGAACGTCGTCGCGCAGTCGGTCACCCTGACGATCGACCTGCGCAACACCGACGAGACGGTGCTGCAGGAGGCCGAGCGCCGGTTCGCCGACCTGGTCGGCGCCGTCTGTGCGGGGGAGGGGGTCACGGCCGAACGCCGGACCCTGGCCCGCTTCGAACCCGTCGAGTTCGACCCGTCGATGGTCGACCGCGTCGAGGCGGCTGCCCGGGCGTTGGGTCACAGCACCCGACGCATGGCGAGCGGGGCCGGGCACGACGCCCAGATGCTCGCTCGGGTCTGCCCGACGGCGATGATCTTCACCCCGTCGATCGACGGGCTGAGCCACAACATCGCCGAGGACACCCACCCGGCCGACGTGGCCGCCGGCGCCGACACCCTGCTCCACGTCCTGCTGGCCTGCGCCAACAGCTGACGGACGGTGTCGGATCCGTTGCGTCGGACCCGGCACCTGCCGCGACCATCACCTGACGACGCAACGGATCCGACACCTTCCGTCCGTGGACGCTGAACGGGTGCGGCACCCGAAGGCGCCGCACCCGTCACCGGTGCCGGTTTCGGCGAGTCAGTCGGTCAGAGACCGATGCTCTCGTCGATGAACTCGTTGGTCACGATGTCCTCGGGCACCAGGCCCTCCTTCGGCGCCTGGCCGAGCGACTCGTAGACCGGGATGGCGATGTCGATCAGGCCCTGGACTCGCTCCATGTCGAAGTTGCCGAGGGTGCTGTCGGGGCCGTTCGAGAGGAGACCGTCGTCGAGCATCGTCTGGACGGCGTACTCGGCCACACCTTCGGTGTAGACCCAGCCGTTGTCGAAGGCCTCGACGGCCTCGATGATCAGCGAGTTGGTCTCGGCGGGATCGGTCACGTAGTCGATCGAGCTCTGCTGGATGATCGGGACGAGTTGCTCGAGGCAGGCCCGGTTCTCCTCGAGGCGGTCGGCCTTGATCGCGATCGACTCGGCGTAGTTCTCCCAGCCGGCGTCGTTGATGTACGCGTACTCGATCGGCTTGTTCCAGTCCGGAACCTCGTTCGCGTAGATGTACGGCTCGGCCGAGCCGAAGCCCTGCTGCGCCGACTCGCCCTGGTCGGCGATGAACAACGCCGGGGTGCCGTCGTACGAGCCGTCGACCTGGTCGGCCGACAGGATGCCGGTCTGGGTGAAGTAGTCCATGTACGCGGCGCCACCGAAGTAGCGGATGAGCACACCTGCTTCACCGAGGTCTTCGATCGACTCGATGTCGGGGTAGGTCTCCGGGTCCCAGAAGAGGATCTGCGGGTTCTTCTCCATGCCGGCCATGACGGCGACGGTCGGGAACTCGGCCGAGTTCTGGATCGCCTCGTCGGTGTAGACGTAGCCGAGCAGGATCGAGTCGTCGGAGTACAGCTGCGACGTCACCGTCTGGAAACCGATGGCCGGGCCACCCGAGCGGATCTCGATGTCGACGCCGGTCTCCTCGCCGCCGGCCACGAGCGGACCACGGACCGCGACCGCACCGGTGTCGATCTCGTAGTCGTCGCCGATCATCTCGTAGATCCAGCCGTGCTCGGCCTCGGGGTTCCAGTCGGTCTGGATGACGACGGGCGACGGGCAGATGTCGGCGAGCGACACGCCCTCGGCGGGTTCCTCCGCCGGCTCCTCGGCGGGCTCTTCTGCCGGCTCCTCGGCGGGCTCTTCTGCCGGCTCTTCGGCGGGCTCTTCTGCCGGTTCCTCGGCGGGCTCTTCTGCCGGCTCTTCGGTCGGCTCGTCAGCCGGCTCGTCGGCGGTGTCGTCATCGTCGCCGCACGCCGCCAAGGCGAGGGCGGCGACCACGGACATCGCTGCGAAACGTCGGGTTCGACGGGTCATGTGGGTCTCCTGTTCTGGGGTGTTCACGCTGGGGTCGGGAGCCCGAAGGCTCGATGGGTAGGAAGAACGGTGGTGGTGCCGGTGGGCCGGCACGAGGTCATCGGCCGCTCCGGCTGGTTTCGTGCCACTTGCCGATGGCGAGCTTGCTCAGCCAGCCGAAGAACACGAACACGGCGATGCCGAGCAGCGACGAGAGGATCAGCGCGCCGTACGTGAGCGGGTAGAGATTGCGGGACCGGTACTGGTCCATGAGGATGCCGATGCCCTTGCTGCCGCGTCGGAAGAACAGCTCACCGACGACGGCGCCGATGACCGACAGGCCGGCGGCGATGCGGAACCCCGCGAAGATGGCTGGGAGCGCGGCCGGGAACTGCAGCTTGAACAACCGGGTCGTCCGACTGGCGTGGTGCAGGGTGAACAGATCGTGCATCCCCTTCTCGGCCGAGAGCAGGCCGAACAGGGTGTTCGACACGATCGGGAAGATCGAAATGATGACGCACACGAGGACGCGCGAGCCGTAGCCGAACCCGAAGATGCTGCCGATGATCGGCACGATCGCCAGGATCGGCACCGCCTGCGCGGCGATCAAGTAGGGCCAGAACGCTCCTTCGAGCATCGTCGACTGCGCCATCAGCACGGCGATCGTCATGCCGAGCACGATCGAGATCGCCAGCCCGATCAGGGCGATCATCGTGGTCCACCAGAGGCCGGTGAGCATCTGGCCACGAGGCACCGAATCGAAGAACGAGTCGGCGATGACGCGATGGGGCTGGGTGATGAGGAACCGTGGCTTGTCGAACACGTTCTCGAGCACCCAGTAGTGCATCGCGTACCAGATCGCCACGAACACGGCGAGGCCGATCACGGGTCCGGCCACCTTCGACATCGCCTTCGAACCGCGGCTCGAGGCCTTCGGGGTGAGCATGGGCTGTCCGGCACCGGCCGGGACGGCACCGACCTCGGTGGCGTCGTCGATGTGAGCGGGAATGTCGGTCGTCATGGTTCGTGTGGTCGGGTCTCGGTGGTCGGTTCAGTGCATGATCATCCCACCGGTGACGTTGAACGCCTGTCCGGTGAGGTAGGAGGCGGCCGGTGAGGCCAGGAAGACGGCGACGCCGGCGACGTCGTCGGGGTCGGCACACCGACCGAGCGGCGACAACGCCGACCAGCCGGCCACCATCTCGGGGGTGCGGGTGTCGGCGCCCATTTCGGTGAGGACGTAGCCGGGACACAGGGCGTTGACGGTGATGCCGTACTCGCCGAGTTCCTTGGCCGCGGCCTGGGTGAGCGCGATCACGGCGGCCTTCGACGCCGCGTAGTGCGACTGGCCGGCGGCCGGATCCTTGCCGCCCATGCTCGCCATGTTGACGATGCGGCCCCCGGTGCCCTGGTCGATCATCCGTCGGGCGGCGACCTGGGTGGTGATCAGCATCGAGCGGGTGTTGATGTCGAACATCCGGCTCCACTGCTCGGCGTCGATCTCGAGCAGCGGCACGATCTCGAAGATCCCGGCATTGTTGACGAGCACGTCGATGCCACCGAGGGTGTCGATCGCCTCGGCGATCCCGCGACGGGCGTCGGTGGGGTCGGCGAGGTCGCAGGTGACCGACTTGGCGCCGAGATCGGCAGCGGTGTCGGCGACGCCGTCGGCTCGGTCGATCAGCACCACCTGATCGCCCGCGTCGACGAACGCACGGGCGATCGACGCGCCGATGCCGCGTGCGGCTCCGGTCACGACGACTCGCCGTGGCGCGGCCTCGGGGCTGGTCAACGCTGCCATGACAGCCGCGACGATAGTCCCCGCGCGGTGGCGCGTCGTCCTCCACTCCGTGTCGTCGCGTGTACATCTTGTTTCAGCGGAGCGCGGTTTCGGGGGTCGGCCGCCGGGCGCGCTACCGTCCGCGCCATGACCACCGCCGACCGAGCGAACGATGCCGACGTCATCGTCGTGGGCGGTGGCCATAACGGGCTGATCTGCGCGGCGTATCTCGCACGTGCGGGCCGCGACGTGCTGCTCCTCGATGCACGCAGCGACGTCGGCGGTTGCGCGTCGACGGTGAGCGACCTCGGCGCCCGGTTCAACATCTGCAACTGCGACCACACGATGGTGCGGGCGATGCCGATCGCCGACGAACTCGACCTTGCATCGTTCGGACTGTCGTACGTGGAGCCGGCCGTCACCGGTGTCCACCGGTTCCACGACGGCGCCGACCCATGGCTGTTCCTCCACGACACCGACGCCCACCTCGACGCGCTCCGGGCGACCCACCCCCACGCCGTCGACGGCTACCGCCGGTACCTCGCCGACGCGATCCCGGTGGCCGAGTTGGCGCTCGACGTCGCGCGGACCAAGCCGTCGATGCGGGCGATGACCTCGACGGTGCTGCGACGGCGCGCCGCCGGTGCACTCCGACTGCTGCGCTGGGCTCGGGCGAGTCAGGCCGACGTGCTCGGGCAGTACTTCGACGACTGGCACATGATCATGCCAGCGGTCACCAGCGGCCCGAGCGTGTGGGGCGTCTCCCACACCGCTCCGGGCACGGGCACCGCCGCGGCGTTGTACGCGACGCGTCACCTCGTGAAGACCGGCAGACCGGTGGGCGGCAGTGGCGCCTTGCCCGACGCCGTGCGGGCCTCGTTCGAGGCGGCGGGCGGCCGGACGCGGCTCGGCGCTCGGGTCGAGCGGGTCCTGGTCGCGGACGGCAAGGCGATCGGCGTCGTGCTCGACGACAGCACGACACTGCGTGCCCCGACGATCGTCGCAGCGGTCGACCCGCAGCGGGTGTTCGTCGACTGGATCGACGGGACGCCGCCGGCCGCGAAGCGCCTCGTCGAACGGTGGCGATCACGTCCCGTGTCGGACGGGTACGAGTCGAAGGTCGACGGGGTGGTCCGTGGTACGCCGCGCTGGCGCGGCGCCGACGATCTGTCCGCCGTCGTGGGCGGCGCCGACCTCCTCGGGCCGACGACGCTCATCAGCCCCAGCCCCGACGACGTCGCCGAGGCACATCGGATGCGCGAGCGCGGCGAGGTACACCCTCGTCCGTCGCTGATGGTCAACCTCCCGTCGGCGCTCGACGAGACGATGCGGCCATCGGCCGACGAGCACGTCCTCAGCGTCGAGGTGCTCTTCACGCCGTACGAGCTGCGGGGTGGCTGGCCCGATTCGGGCGAGCCGGCGCGGTGGCTCGAGGTGCTCGACGGCTTCATGGAGCCGGGCACGCTGCAGGTCGACCGCTGGCGAGCGATGACGCCCGACCGGTACGAGGCCGAGTTCTCGATGCACCGAGGTCACACGCCCGCCTACGGCGAGGCGCCGCTGGTTGCGTTCCTGGGGCGCCGGCGCGAGCTCACCCGGTACGCCACCCCGATCGACGGACTGTTCCTGTCGGGAGCGGGAACGTTCCCCGGCGCCGGCGTCTTCGGTGCCAGCGGCCGCAACGCCGCCGACGCCGTCCTCAACCCCTGACGGTCTGCACGGTCGGTTGATGTCAGACCAGAACCGACCACACAGCGAACTCGGGCGACCGGCGACCTGGTCGGTTCTGGTCTGACATCAACCGACCATCAACCGACCTCGGACCACCGTGCGGTTACGAGTGGCTGCCGCGGAGGGCGTGGGAGATCTCGCCGCTGAGGCGGGCGAACTCGGGGTCGAAGCGCAGATCGGGGTCGCGCGGGTAGTCGAAGGGGACCTCGTACTCGCTCACGATCCGGCCGGGCCGCGCCGACATGACGAGCACGCGCGTCGACATGAACACGGCTTCGGAGATGGAGTGGGTGATGAACAGCCCGGCGAAGCCCTCGCGCTGGAACAGCTGCTGCGTCTCCTCGTTCAGGTGCTCGCGGGTGATCTCGTCGACGGCACCGAACGGCTCGTCGAACAGGAACACCGGCGGCTTCAGGGTCAGGGTGCGCGCCAGCGAGGCGCGCATCTTCATGCCGCCCGACAGCGACTTCGGGTAGTGGTTCTCGAAGCCCTTCAGGCCGACGAGTTCGATCGCCTCCTGGGCGAGCTGCGCCCGTTCCGACTTCGGGAAGTCGTGCAGCTCCGCGAGGAGCTCGACGTTCTTCTTGACCGTCCGCCACGGCAGCAGGGTCGCGTCCTGGAACACGTACCCGAGCCGGTCGCGGTCGACCTTCACGGCGCCGGAGGTTGGTTCGAGGAGACCCGAGGCGATCTTGAGCAGCGTCGACTTGCCGCAGCCCGACGGGCCGACGATCGTCACGAACTCGCCCTTGCGCACGGTGAACGACACGTCGCGCACCGCTTCGGTGCCGTCGGGGAACACCATCCCGGTGTGCTCGAACGCCAACGACTCGGTGCGGATGCCCGTGGGCGTCCCGGTGCTCGCCTCGGTCACGACGGCTCCGTCGGGGGGCATGGGCGCTGACACGTCGACTCGGCGCAGGGCATGGTCCCCGAAGTTAGCCGGTACGGCGTCGTTCCCACCGTGGCCACCCCCGGTCGGGGCACCCGTTCACGCACCGTTCACACCGACCGTCACGTCGCCCAGGACGGTGTCCACGCAGTGGTGTCGCGCAACTGCACCACGTGGGTGGTGAGCGAACCGTCGGTGAGATCGTGCAGCGCGAGTGCCGGCGGGTCGTCGCAGTAGGTGGTCGGGCCGGATCCGAGTCGTCCGAGCAACTGGGCCGCGGTGCTGGGACACGCGAAGGCCACCGTGCCGGCGAATCCACGCACGATCGGCCGGTGGAAGTGGCCGGCGAGGACGCCGACGGCGTGGTCGTGACGCCCGACGACGTCGGCTTCGCGAGCGGCACCGGCGAGCCGGTACCGATCCATCTGATCGATGCCCGACTCGAACGGTGGGTGGTGCTGCACGATCAGGGCGGGGACGTCGACGCGTGACGCGAGTGCCTGGTCGAGCCACGCCAACTGTTCGTCGTCGACCGACCCGTGGTGATGTCCGGGGACGTTCGTGTCGAGGCAGATGATCCGAGCCTCGTCGAGATCGACGACCTGCCGGATCGGTTTGGTGGGTTCGCCCGCGGGGAGTCCGAATCGACGACGCAGTTCGGTCCGGTCGTCGTGGTTCCCCGGGACGACGACGAGACGTTGGGGGAGCGGTGCCAGGAGCGCCTCGAGCACGTCGTATTCCCCGGCACCGCCGTCGTTGACGAGGTCGCCTGTGGCGAGCACCAGGTCGACGGCGTCGCCGAGGCCGACGAGATGCTCGACCGCGAGACGCAGGCCGACGGTCGGGTCGACGCGGTCGGCCATCAAGTCACCCGGCTCGGTGATGTGGCAGTCGGAGATCTGGGCGATCAACATCAGCGGCCGAAGTCGAAGGTCGCGATCTCGGCCATCTGCCGGGCGAGGTGGTCGACGTTCGCCTCGAAGAGTTCGGCGCCGAGTGCGGCGGTCGCCCCGGTCGGGTCGCCGATGTAGCCGTCGGGGTCGAAGTCGTTGGACAACCAACCGAACATGACGGGCCCACCGAACTTGACGTACTCGTTCCGGTCGAGCGCCTCGGGCACCTTCCGTTCGGCTTTCGACATGTCGACGTGCTCCGGGCGCAGGTGCAAGTACACCGATGTCTCGTGGAGTCCGCCGTGGATGCCCATCCCCAGCTCGTCGGCGGTCGATGCGCCGCCGTAGGCCGGTGGCACCGACGGGTGCACGAGGAACGTCTTGAGACCGAACTCGAGCCGGAGCTCGCGGAGTGCGGTGGCGAGGAGGGTGGTGTTGCCACCGTGCCCGTTGAGCAGGACGAGTCGTTCGCAGCCGGTGGTCGCGATGCTGCGGCCGAGGTCGCGCAACATGGCCAGCATCGTCTCGGCCGAGTACCAGAGCGTCCCGGGTGACCAGGCGTGTTCGTTCGACTTGCTGATCGACAGGGTGGGCAGCTGCCACACGTCGAGCTCGTCGCCGACCCGGTCGACGAGGGCGGTCGCCGTCTCGTGCGCGATCACGTGGTCAACGGCGAGCGGGAGGTGCGGTCCGTGCTGCTCGACCGCACCGATCGGGAGGAGCAACGTCGACGACGGCAGGATCCGCTCGGCGATGTCGGGCCCGGCGAGGTCTTCGTAGCGACGGCTCATGACGCCGATGCTACGAGCCGGGACCACCACGTGCCCGCCCCGGTTCCGTACGCTGGTCACGATGGTGAGCGTCTTCACGAACGGTCGGCTGCGAGACGGACGGTCGGTCGACCTCACGGTCGATCACGGGCGGATCGTCGCGGTCGACGATCACGGTCCCGGGCGAGACGCCCTCGGGGCGACCGACCTCGGCGGTCGGTTGCTGCTGCCGCCGATGGCCGAGCCGCACGCCCACCTCGACAAGGCGCTGACGAGCGAGGCGGTGCCGAATCCGACCGGCGACCTCGCCGGAGCGATCGACGCGTGGATCGCCGCCGACGAACGCGGGGTGTTCACCTACGACGACATGGTGGCCCGCGTCGACGAGGCCGTGCGCAAACTCGTGCTGAACGGCGTCACCGCGATCCGAACACACGTCAACGCCGGAGGCGGTGCCGGCACGTGGCACCTCGATGCCACCAGGGACGCGATGTCGAACTGGTCCGACCGGGTCGACGCCGAATTCGTGGGGCTGGTGCACACCCCGATCGTCGGACCCGGCTCGGACGACAACGTCGCTGCGCTCCGCGCGTGCGCCGAGGGCGGTGCCCTGGTCGGCGGGTGTCCGCACCTCGAGCCCGACGGGGCCGCTGCGATCGACCTGGCACTCGCACTCGCCGGCGAGTTCGGGGTACCGATCGATCTCCACACCGACGAGACGCTCGACCCGTCCATGCTCACCCTGCCGGTCCTGGCACGCCGCGTGATCGACACCGGGTTCACGGGGCGGGTCGCCGCCAGCCACTGCGTCAGCCTCGGGATGCAGCCACCCGACGTCCAGGCCGAGGTGGCGAGGCTGGTGGCGGAGGCGGGCATCGGGATCATCACCCTGCCCCAGACCAACTTGTTCCTGCAGGGCCGGGAACAGGCGACGGCCACGCCGCGGGGTCTCACGGCGGTCGCGGCGCTTCGCGACGCCGGGGTCGTCGTCGCGGCGGGCGCCGACAACGTACAAGACCCGTTCAACCTGGTCGGACGTTCCGATCCGCTCGAGACGGCCGCACTGCTCGTGATGGCGGCGCACGTCCTGCCCGACGATGCGTACGAGATGGTGAGCAACGCGCCCCGCACCCTGATGGGCCTCGAGCCGGTGCACTTCGCGGTCGGTGACCCCGCCGAATTCGTCGCGATCGACGCGCCGTCGGTGCGGGCGGCGATCGCCGACGCTCCCGCAGATCGACTCGTGGTGCACGCCGGCCGGGTGGTGGCGACGACGTCGACGACGCGCACGATCTGCTGATCCTGCGTTCATCGTCGAGGTTTCCGTCGTGGCGATCGAACCTGCGACGATACGACCATGGCCGATCTCAAGCTGGGTGCGTTCTTCTTCGGTGGTGTCGAGATGTCCGACGCCGGCGGTGGTCCGCCCGATCCGATGGATCGCCGCTTCACGAACGAGGAGTGCTGGAAGGCGACGCTCGACTACATCGACTCGGCCGTGGTCGCCGATCGGCTCGGGTACGACTCGTTCTGGACGACCGAGCACCACTTCCAGTACGAGGGCTACGAGGTCATCCCGAACGGGTTGCAGATCTCGACCTGGATCGCGGCGCGTACCGAGCGCATTCGCCTCGGTGCGATGTTCAACGTGGTGCCGCAGTGGAATCCGCTCCGGCTGGCGGAGGACTTCGCCACGCTCCACAACCTGTCGGGCGGCCGCGGCATCCTCGGCGTCGGTCGCGGCACCGTGCCGCGCGAGGTGCTCCACCTCAACGACAAGGGCGTGTCGATCGGGTCGATGGACAACCCCGACCAGAAGGCCGCCGACGTGCTGAACCGCGAGGTGTTCGAGGAGTCGATGGAGATCGTGCGACGGGCGCTCGCCAACGAGTCGTTCTCCTTCCAGGGTGAGCACTTCCAGATCCCGGTGCCGGGCATCCCCGACCGCGGATCGACGGTGCAAGAACTCACGCTGGTGCCGCGGCCGCTGTACCCGTACGAGATCTGGCAGGCGGTCACGAGCCCGCCGACGCTCGACTACGTGCCGGTCGTCGGCCACGGCGCCGTGTTCTGGAACCAGCACTACTCCTTCATCGAGCGCTTCTGGAACAAGTACGGCGAGACGTACGAGCAGACCCACGGGACGACGCTCGCACGGAGCGAGAAGCGGATGCTGGTGATCGCCGTGCGGATCGAGGACAGCTACGAGGCGGCGGTCGAGTCGGCGACGCCCGGCCACGACGAGTTCTGGAAGTTCCTCGGCCCGTACGGATGGAGCCGTGGCTACATGGGCGACGACGGCAAGCCGGCGCAGCCGGGGCTCATCCCGACGCTCGAGGAGTCACTCGAGAACAAGACGATCCTGATCGGCACACCCGAACAGGTCGCCGAGGGCGTGCAGTTCTACCGCGACCTGCTCGGCGTCGAGCACCTCACGATCTTCCCCCATCTCCTCGGCGACAGCTACGCCAAGGCCAACGAACAGATGACCCGCTTCCAGGAAGAAGTCGTCCCCCTCCTGTCCTGACGGGACCACGACCAGATGGGGTCAGGCACCATCTGGCGAGCGGACGAGGATGACAGCGAACGGGTCGCGGCCAGATGGTGCCTGACCCCATCTGGTCGACTGTCAGCGGCCGATCACGGCACCGATGCGGCACCGGGGGTCGGCGGCGCCCGACAGGCCGGCGTCGTCGCGGACGATGGCGTGGGCGTGGCCGAAGCCGGAGTCGTACTCGGGCAACCGGCTCACCCGGTGACCGCGGGCGACCAGACCCGGCTCCCACGACGCTGGCGCGTGTCCCTCGATCTCGACGCCCTGTCGGTCGAGATCGCTCCACGTGTCGAACCCGGTCTCGGGCCCGGCGAGCGCCCACCGGGCCGAGTTGATCGCCTCGGCCGGCGACTGGCCGTGTAGGAACAGGCGGGCCGCCACCTGGAGCAGGATCTGGGGTTGGGCGTCGCCACCCATCGTCCCGAACACCGACACCAACTCGCCGTCGCGCGTGGCGAGCGCCGGCGACAAGGTGTGGGGCGGACGCCGACCCGGGCCCAGTTCGGCCGGGTGCCCCGGTTCGAGCGAGAAGCCGATGCCGCGGTTGTGCAGGTTGATGCCGGTGTTCGGCTCGGCCAGCCACGAACCGAATCCCGCCGCGTTCGACTGGATCAGCGACACGGCGAGGCCGTCGGCCTCGGCGGTGCAGAGGTAGGTCGTGTCGCCGTCGGATGCCGGTGCCCGGTACGTGCTCGCACGCTCGAGGTCGAGGAGATGCCGACGGGAGCGAACCGCGTCCAACAGCGCTGCGCCGTCAGCACCCTCGTGGAGGACCTCGGGTCGGTCGTACCCGGCGATCTTCGAGGCCTCGACGAGGAGGTGCGCCCAACGTTCGTCGTCGGGGTCGGGGAGGTCGAGCGGTTCCGCGGCGATGCCACCGGCGAGGGTCAGGTACCCCTGGGAGTTGGGGCCGATCGTGTGGACGTCGACACCGAACATCGGCGCCGAGAGCGGCGTGACCCAGTCGGCGCCGGGCGTCGACAGGTCGTCGGCGGTGAACCATCCGTCGCCGAGTGCGAGCAGGCCCTCGCCGAACTCGCCGCCGTAGAACCCGCCGCGACCACGTTCGGCGATCGCCCTGAGGGCCCGGCCGGCTCCGGGTCGGCGAACCAGCGCACCGGTGCGCGTCGCCTGGCTCGACAGTTCGTGGAGCTGGGTTCGCCCGACCGCATCGAGGCGACTCGCCGATCCGACCAGCAACGGGCTCGCCGGGAAGCCGTGCTCGGCGAGGTCGATCGCCGGGGCGAGGATCAGCGACAGCGGGAGCGAACCGAAACGCTCGTGCAGTGCCACCCACCCGTCGACACACCCGGGCACCGTCACCGTGCGGATGTCGTGGTGGAACGGCATCTCGGTGTGTCCGTCGGCGCGCACCGCCTCGGCGTCAGCGCGCGATCCGGCCCGTCCGCTGCTGTTGAGTGCCACCACACCATCGCTGGTGTGGATCAGTGCGAACAGGTCTCCTCCCATTCCGCACAGGTGCGGACCCGTCACCGCGATGGCCGCGTTGGTCGCAATCGCCGCGTCGACGGCGTTGCCGCCCAGGGTGAAGATCGTGTCACCGGCTCGGCTCGCGAGCTGGTCGGCGGCGGCCACGAGGTGTCGTGTCCCGCGGACGGACGACTGGGGGAGCGGGTTCATGACGCCCAACCTAGGACGCCCGACCGGCGTGGTCCGATTACGACGGGGTGTCGAGCGTGTCGTCGGGCCGCTCGTCGTGGATCGGCACCTTCGGCAGCTTCTTCACCCGCTGGCGCCGCTTCCGACGCTCCGGGATCATCGACCGCATCTCCTCCAACTTGCCGAAGCACAGGAGACGGTCGCCCGCCTCGAGCTCGCGAGCGCGTCGCGGGTTCGGGATGACGGTGTGACCGCGGTGCAGGGTGAGGACCGTGATGTCGCGGTCGCCCAGCCCGGAGTCGCCGATCGTCTTGCCGACCAGATCGGCACCCTCGTGGACGACGAGCTCGGCGACGCCGTAGCCGGTGGAGACGGTGAGGCGCTGGCGGACGTCGATGTCGGGGAACGCGACCTGGTTGTCGATGTAGTCGATGATCGCACCGGCGACGTCGAGCTTGGTCGCCGTCTCGATGCCTTCGAGACCGGGGGAGGAGTTGACCTCCATGACCATCGGCCCGTCCTTGCCCTCGAGCATGTCGACGCCGGCCACGCGCAGACCCATGATCTGGGCGGAGCGCACGGCGGTCTGCTCGTACTCGGGGTCGAGCTCGACCGGCTCGACCGAGCCGCCGCGGTGGACGTTCGACCGGAACTCGTCACCCTGGGCGACGCGCCGCATCGCCGCGACGACACGGTCGCCGACGACGAGGGCTCGGATGTCGCGTCCCTTGCTCTCCTTGACGAAGGCCTGGATGAGCACGTTCTGCTTCGTGCTCTGCATCGTCTCGATGATCGCCTCGGCGACCTTGTTGTCGGGAGCCAGGATCACACCGATGCCCTGGGTGCCCTCGAGCAACTTGATGACGACCGGAGCGCCGCCGACCCGCTCGATCGCCGGGATCACGTCGGCACGGTCGCGGACGAACGTGGTCGCCGGCATGCCGATGTTGTGGCGGCTGAGGATCTGGATGGCGCGCAGTTTGTCGCGGGAGTTCGCGATGCCGTTCGCCGTGTTCGGCGTGTACACGTCCATCTGCTCGAACTGGCGCACGACGGCGGTGCCGAAGTAGGTGATCGAGTTGCCGATGCGAGGGAGAATGGCGTCGTAGTCGGACAGGGGCTTGCCGCGGAACTGGAGATCGGGCTCGTCCTCGCTCAGGTCGATGCCGAACCGCAGCGTGTTGAGCACCTTCACTTGGTGGCCGCGGTCGAGGGCGGCCGTCCGGAGACGTTGGGTGCTGTACGAACGGGGTGCGCGAGAGAGGATGGCGAGTTTCATAGCCGAGACTTGGCAAGCTAGCGGGTGATGAGCGAGACGTCGTCGCAGTTGTCGATCGCCGGGTGGCGCGAATGGATCGGGCTGCCCGACCTCGACGTGAGCTGGGTCAAGGCGAAACTCGACACCGGTGCACGATCGTCGGCGATCCACGCCTGGGACATCGAAGGGTTCGATCGCGATGGCGCGGAGTGGGTCCGGTTCCAGCTCCATCCCTGGCAGATGTCCGATCTCGACGCCGTCGACGTCGAACTCCCGGTCGTCGATCGGCGGACGATCCGGAGTTCGACCGGGCACGAGGAGGAGCGCTACGTGGTCCGGACGACGATCCGAGTGCTCGACCTCGATCTGACCGCCGATCTCACCCTCACCAACCGCGACGAGATGGGCTTTCGAATGCTGGTCGGCCGCGAGGCGCTGCGGGGTTCGATCCTCGTCGACCCCGGCCGCTCGTACATCGGCCCGCGCCCGTCGCGGGCGACGCGGAGACGGAACTTGCAAGAGGTCGAGTAGTGCGCCTCGCCGGGCGGATCGTCGCCGCCGTCGGCGCCGTGATCGCGCTCGTCGGTACGTTCCTGCCGTGGCTCGTGTCGGGCACGGTCGAGCGCACCAGCTTCGAGCTCCTCGACATCGTCGAGCGGCTGGGGTTCTCGCCCGACGGCCTGGTCGGGGTGGCGCTCACGATCTGGCCGCTCGCCCCGCTCGGTCTCGTGCTGTGCGTCGTCGCACAGTGGCCGTGGCGCGGCTGGCAGGGACGGTGGGCGAGTTGGGGCGCCGTCGCCGTAGCCGGCCTGGTCGGGTGCTACGTGGGAGCGACGGCGGTCGCCGTGCTCGGTGCACCCGAGGTCGGGTTGTTCCGCCTGCGGTCGGGACCCTGGGTCACCCTGGTCGGAGCGGTCACCATGCTGCTCGGCGCCGCACTCGACGCCGTCGGGGTCCGACGCAGCGTCAGACGGGGTCGACCCACTGACCCCGATCGGTCAGCACCTGCTTGAGGACGGCCGGGCGGTCGGTCATCAATCCGTCGACCTCCAGGTCGAGCAGACGGTGCATCTCGTCGGGCTCGTCGATGGTCCAGACGTGGACCTGATAGCCACGACGGTGCGCTCGTTCGACCGTGCGTGCGGTGACGATCTCGATCGGCCCCTGTTTGACCGGGACCTGGGCGCACTGACCGCCGAAGGGGACCTTCGCGCCGGTCACGAGCGCGGTCACCTGCGCTGGCCCGAAGCTGGTGCACAACCGGTCGCCGAGTGTCTTGCGGATCCGGCGGAGGCGACGGTCGCTGAATCCGCCGACGCACACCCGGTCGAGACAGTCGAGCCGCTGCAAGGAGGCGACGAGTGCGTCGACGCCGGAGTCGGCCTTGCAGTCGATGTTGACGCGAGCGTTCGGGAACTCCTCCATGAGGTCCTCGAACAGCGGGATCGGTTCGGATCCGTCGACGCGGGCCTGCGACACCTCGCTCCACGGGAGTTCGTCGATCCTGCCGTCGCGTCCGCAGGTGCGGCTCAGGTCGTTGTCGTGGAAGGCGACCAATACCCCGTCGGACGTGGCGTGGACGTCGGTCTCGAGATAGGTGTACCCGAGGTCGACGGCGTGCCGGAACGCGGGCAGCGTGTTCTCCGGGTTGTCGCTCGCCCCACCCCGATGCGCGAACGCCAGCGGCCCCGGCCAATCCAGATACGGATGCATGCCGAGCAGAGTAGGCGGAGGGTCAGCGCGTGTGCGGGTGCGGCGTGGGATCGCGCTGCAACCCGAACAGCGGTCCGACTCCCGGCAACTGCTCGGGTGTCGCTCGCGATGCGGCACGGAACAGGTCGGAGGCCCGGCCTTCCGAGGTGATGCCGATCACGTGGGTGTGCGGGTCGACGTACCGGAAACTGTGGGTCGTGCCGGGGGGCACGTGCGCCAGCGAACCGGGTCCGAGCCGTCGCACCTCCTGATCGCCGATGGAGACGTCGAGCTCACCGGCGACGACGACGAAGATCTCGTGCCACGGGTGGTGGTGCGGCGGAGGCCCGGCGCCGACCTCGCCACGGTGATCGACGACCTCGATCGGAGAGCCCATGGCATGGGTGAGCAGCGGCCGGAGATGCTCGCCGTGCACCCCGAGGTCGTCCACGTCGTCGACGTGTGTGATCGAACCTTCCATCGGTGCCCCCTCGAATCGGCCGGTCGATGAGGGCAGCCTAGGCGGCCGGCGACAGCAGGCCGATCAGATGGCGCGGCCGGCGGCCTTCCAGTACTCGTCCTTCAGGAGGCGCTTGTAGAGCTTGCCGGTCGGGTGACGGGGGAGCTCCTCGCGGAAGTCGACGCTGCGGGGGCACTTCACGTCGGCGAGGTGCTCACGGCAGTACTTGATGAGGCTGGCCGACAGGGCAGCAGCAGCTTCGTCGTCGGCGGGCATCTCGACCGGCTGGACGACAGCCTTGACCTCTTCGCCGAAGTCGTCGTTCGGCACACCGAACACGGCGACGTCGACCACGTCGGGGTGCATCGTGAGCACGTTCTCCGCCTCCTGCGGATAGATGTTCACGCCGCCCGAGATGATCATGTACGCCTTGCGGTCGGTGAGGTAGAGGTAGTTGTCCTCGTCGAGGTAGCCGACGTCGCCGAGCGTCGACCAGCCCTTCGGGTGGCGCGAACCGGCGGTCTTCTCGGCGTCGTTGTGGTACTCGAACTGGGCGCCGCCCTCGAAGTAGACGGTGCCCGATTCGCCCGGCGGCACTTCTTCGCCGTCTTCGCCGACGATGTGGACCACGCAGTTGATCGGCATGCCGACCGTGCCCTGGTGGCCGAGCCACATCTCGCTGTTGCAGTAGCAGAAGCCGTTGCCCTCGGTGCCGGCGTAGTACTCGTGGAGCACCGGACCCCACCAGTCGATCATCTGCTTCTTCACGGGGATCGGGCAGGGTGCGGCGGCGTGGATGACGCACTCGAGCGACGAGACGTCGTACTGCGAGCGGGTCTCCTCGGGCAGCTTCAGCATGCGGACGAACATCGTCGGCACGACCTGGCTGTGGGTGACCTGGAACTTCTCGATCAGCTGCAGGTACTCCTCGGCGTCGAACTTCGTCATGACGACGACGGTGGCGCCGATCGCGATGGTCGACATGCAGAAGCGCAGCGGAGCGGCGTGGTACAGCGGAGCAGGCGACAGATAGGTCTTCGTCGAGTCCATCCCGAACAGGACGCTGAGCATGCCGGCCACGCCGGTAACGCGCTCTTCGATCGGCTGCGGGTCGAGTGCCGGCATGACACCCTTCGGACGGCCGGTCGTGCCCGACGAGTAGAGCATGTCGGTGCCGGCGATCCGGCCCTCGAGCGGTTCGGCCGACTGCGCCTCGACCGTCGCCTCGTAGCTGTCGTACCCCTCGATCGTGTCGTCGAGCATGAGGCGCAGTTCGAGGTTCGGGCACGTGGGGATCAGCGCTTCGGCCTGCTCCGACTTGTACTTCGAGGTGATGTAGCCCCGGGCGCCACAGTCGTTGATGATGTACGCCAGTTCCTCGTCGTTCAGCCGCGAGGACGCCGCCGTGTAGATCAGGCCGGCGTACTCACAGCCCCACAGGATCTCGAGGTAGCGGGGATGGTTCTCCATGCAGAGCGCCACGTGGTCGCCGGGCTGGAAACCGGCAGTCCGGAACACCCTGCTCAGACGGTTCGCGGCGGCGTCGAGTTCGGCGAAGGTCTGGGTCCAGCCGGTGTCGGCCATGATGACGGCCGGCTTGTCGGGCTGGGTGGCGAGATGGGTCCCGGGGAACATGGCGCCGAACGTAGTTCGGGACCCTCCCGGTGTGCCGAATCGAACCGGCTCGAACCTGCTGGTTCAGGCGGCTTCGGTGGTCGTCACGACGGCCCCCGGCTGGGTCGCCGGTGGCCCGGGGTTGTTCGCCGTGCCCCGGCAGGCGAAGTCGATGTAGGCGTTGACTCGGGCGGCCGGATCGTCGTCGGGGAGCCAGCCCTCCTCCGCGGCGAGCTGTTCCTCCGACGGCAGGGTGGTCGACCCGGACGGCGAGGGCGGCACGGTGGCGTCGAGCGGCACGGTGTCGGTGGGCTCGATCTGGTCGGGGGCGAGTGTCGTCTCGACCTCTTCGCCGGGCACCGTGGCGCGGGTGCCGGTCTCGAGGGCGACGATGACGGCGCGGAACTCGACCTCGATCTCGGGCGGCACGTCGGGCAGCGCCGCCTGGTACGCCTCGAGGACCTGGTCGCGCGTGTCGATCGCCGGATCGTCGGGCAGCGACTCGTCGAGGGCGATCATCTGCTGGCAGAACGGGGTGAGGCGGATCGCGGGCTCGGTGACCTCGGGGACGACGACCTCGGGCTCGGTCGTGTCGGTCGTCTCGCTCGCCCCGGTGGGCGTGCACGCCGCAGCCGTCGCCACGGTCAGCAGGAGCAAAGGCAGCGCACGCACCCGTAGGAGTGTGGCAGGCCCGACGCCCCACGCCACCGCACGACCCCGGCTCACGCTGGTTCTCGGCGGCGCCTGTCCCACCAACTGCACCCACAGCCACCGAGAACCCCACACTGCCCAGACACCCACGATCTCGGCGGCTTCAGGCCACGGCAGCGCGCCGGAATCCACCGAGATGCTGACTCCGAGGCCGTCGTGCTCGAGGTCATGTGCTCTGGAAGCAGCGAGCGACGGCGTGGCACCGATCTCGGTGAATCCAGTCCACCATATTGGACCCGGTTCACCGAGAACCCCGCACCCACCCGGGCATCCACGATCTCGGCGGCTCCTGTGCCCGAAACCGCAACCACAGCCACCGAGAACCCCGCACCCACCCGGGCATCCACGATCTCGGCGGCTCCGGTGCCCGAAACCGCGACCACAGCCACCGAGAACCTCGCACGCGCCCGGACGACCCACGATCTCGGTGGCTGCCGTGCCCGAAACCGCCACCACAGGCGCCGAGAACTCCGAGGGCGTCCGGTTCGGCGTTGCAGCCGGCGCGTCGGTACGGTGCCGGGCCATGAGCTCCGACGAAGCGCGCGTCACTGACCTGGTCGAGCACCTGCTCGAGTCGCACCCCCCGGCCACCACGTCGGCCACCGAGTTCCTGGGCGCCCAGTACGACCTGGGTCTCGCCTGGATCCACTTCGACGAGGGGTACGGCGGTCTCGGCCTGAACCCGAAGTTGCAGCGGATCGTGAACGAGAAGATCCGCGACGCCGGCGGCCCGTTCTGCGGCCTGCGCAACCCGATCGGGTACGGCATGTGCGGTCCGACCGTGCACGTGTGGGGGAGCGACGACCAGAAGCAGCGCTACCTCCGCCCGCTCTTCACGTGCGAGGACATCTGGTGCCAGCTGTTCTCCGAGCCCGGCTCCGGCTCCGACTTCGCCGGTCTGTCGTCG
>JAGQSS010000800.1 GCA_020439405.1 Ilumatobacter sp.
CATCGACTGCGCCAACGCCTACGAGCTGTCGGAGTGGTGGAAGCCCGTCCTCGGTTACGTCGACCTCGACGGCGACCCGAACCTGCCGGGCCACGAGGAGTGCATGATCCGGGACCCCGAGACCGGGCACCAGCTGCTCTTCATCGAGGTGCCGGACGCCAAGACCGTCAAGAACCGGGTGCACCTCGACATGCGCCCCCGCTCGGTCTCGCGCGACGAGGAGGTCGAGGGGCTCCTCGCCCACGGCGCGACCCTCGTCGGCGACCACCGCGGTATCCGGGGTCCCGGCTCGGGCTGGGTCACCCTCGCCGACCCGGAGGGCAACGAGTTCTGCATCCTCCGCTCCGAGGCGGAGCTCGCCTCCTCCTGAGCCGACGCGGGGTCCCTGGGCGTGCGAGACGCGCCGGCTCGGCGTCCTGGAGCGAGCACGACGCGCCGACTCGGCGAACAACAGGTGGACGACGGTCGGGCACCGCCTCCTGCTCCGGGTGGACCACGGATGGGCGGCCCAGCATGACCCGTTCTGACTACCGCAAACCCGCTGCGGCGGCTTGTTGGCCAAAGCAGGCGCGGCTGTTCGCCCGGCGTTCACCGATGGACGGCCAATCGTTCCGGTGACCTCCTGACACTTCTGGCGT
>JAGQSS010000801.1 GCA_020439405.1 Ilumatobacter sp.
TCAAGCTGCGTGCCAGAACACCCGCCTAAGTCTAAGCGATTGATTCTCTTTTGATTCGTAGCCGGCTTTTGGGGTTCGTTAACCCGCTGCGCACCACTTTTGCATAATAATTAGGCAAAATAGGCGTTTTGCATAAACTTGAAGCAGCTTTACGCGTCGCGCAGCCGCATCAGCCCTTCCTGCGCGACCGAGGCGATGAGCCGGCCGTCGGCATCGTAGATGGAACCGCGTGCCAGGCCGCGGGATCCGCCGGAGAACGGGGTGTCCATGGAATAGAGCAGCCAGCCGTCCAGCTTGCACGGCGCGTGGAACCACATGGCGTGGTCGAGGCTCGCCATCTGCAGCTCCGGGTCGAACACCATGCGCCCGTGCGGGAAGGTGGCCGTGTCGAGCAGCATCATGTCGGAGAAATAGGCCAGCAGCGCCGTCTGGATTGTGCGCTCGTCGGGAACAGGTCCGGTCGCGCGGAAATAGACGTCCTGGTGCGGAGGCTGCTTCTCGCGCGAGAAATAGTGCTGCAGGTTCACCGGCTTGAACTCGATCGGCCGGGCGCGCTTCCAGTAAAGCCGTATGTTCTCCGGCACGTGGTCGATGAACTGCTCGATCAGCTGCTTTTCGCTGAGCAGCTTGTCGGGCG
>JAGQSS010000802.1 GCA_020439405.1 Ilumatobacter sp.
CAACGACGTTCTGAGCGGTGGGACGAGCCGTGACGAACTCTATGGCGGGGCTGACAACGACACGCTGAACGGGCAGACTGGCGCCGATACGCTGTATGGCGGGACGGGGCTGGATTCGCTTTATGGTGGCGATGCCAACGACATCCTGTTCGGCGACGAGGACAATGATTGGCTTTACGGCGGCGACGGCAACGACACGCTGAATGGCGGGACAGGTGATGACCGGCTCTATGGCGGGACGGGCAATGACGTCTATGCCTTCGACACGCTCACTTTCGGCCAGGACACGATCAGCGGCTGGGAGGACGGTCTCGACATGCTGGACTTCACGGCGCTCGGTCTCGACGAGACGGACTTCACCATCGGGCAGGTCGGCGCCGACACCCGCATCACGCTTATCAGCGATCCAGGCCACTACATCACGCTCATCAGTGTCAATGCCGGAACAATCGACGGAAGCGATTTCGTGTAGGGCATCCCGCACCGCAGGCAAGCTCAACGCCGATTGCAACGCTGCCCGCATTACGGCACAGTCGAGCCCGAAAACGATGTGGGCGAGTTTGGAGCGGGCGGTATCATGCATCTGTCGGTAACGTTTGAAGGCGCTGGAGAGGCGCGGATGGACAGCGGACCCGCC
>JAGQSS010000803.1 GCA_020439405.1 Ilumatobacter sp.
CGTTCGACTCCCCCCTGAAGTCCGATGGGCCAGTGAACTGCACGGGTGCAACCTCGATCCCCGCGGCGCGGGATCAATCCAATCCGCGCTGGACGAACGCCTCGAGTTGCGTCTCGGGAACCGCGCCTACGAGCCGGTCCACTACTGCCCCATCGCGGATCAGTAGCAGGGTGGGAATGCTCATGGCGTCATACTTGCGTGCCACCCCCGGCGAGTCGTCCACGTTCACTTTGGTCACTTTCAAACGCCCGGGATTCTTCGCAGCCATCCGCTCGACGGCAGGCGAGACCATCCGGCACGGGCCGCACCACGGCGCCCACAGGTCGACCAGCACCGGGGTGGTGGCGCGCAGCACCACTGCATCGAAGGTGGAGTCTGTAGCCTCGGTCAGCCACGGCAGGGGCGCCTTACACGCTGCGCAGGCGGGCTTGCCCGACGCGGAAGCGGGAACCCGGTTCTTCGTCCCACAGGACGGGCATTTCTGAATACTGGACGCGGTTGCCATACGCCAAAAATAGCGAGCGTCGCGTGGGTGTTCACCAGCACAGGTTTCGGCGGAGAAGTGAAGTACTGCCCTGTAGGTGCGCGCCTGACGGACCAATCCGGCCGATGGCTGCTGCCGGGCCAGGAGCGATC
>JAGQSS010000804.1 GCA_020439405.1 Ilumatobacter sp.
CACACCGGCCGCGGCCTCGACGGTCACCAGCCGCTCGGGTTGGGCCACCTGCAGGTCGGAGGCGACGTCGTCGAGCATCCGGCGCACGTCGACGGGCCCGAGGTGGAGGGTGGCCCGGTCGAGGGAGGTGAGGGTGAGCAGGTCCTCGACGAGCCGGTGCATCCGGGTTGCCTCGGCGCGAATCCGTCGCAGCGCATCGGCGGTGTCGGGGTCCTCGACCCGGCCGGCGTGGAGCTCGGCATAGCCACGCAGGGTGGTCAGTGGGGTGCGCAGCTCGTGCGAGGCGTCCGCGACGAACTGGCGCATCCGGTCCTCGGAGTCATGCGTCGCGTCGAGCATGGCGTTGAGCGCGTCGCCGAGGTGGGCAGCCTCGCTGCCCTCGGGCGCGTCGGGGATGCGCCGGTCCCGCTCCCCCGCCGTGATCGCGTCCGCCGCCTGCGTCATCTCCCGGATCGGCGCCAGCCCGAGGCGGCGCACCCATACGACGATGGCGCCGACCACGAGCAGCACCGCCGCGCCCGCGAGCGCCAGGGTCAGGGCGAGCCGCCCCATCGCGGCATCGGCCCGCTGGGTCGGGACCGCGACGACGAGCAGGGTCCCGCCCTTGAGGGTGCCCGTCGCCACCCGCACCCGCG
>JAGQSS010000805.1 GCA_020439405.1 Ilumatobacter sp.
TCGACGGCGACGGCGTTCCTCGCCGGCACGTTCGTCGGCGTGTTCATGCTGTACTTCATCCTCGCCGACTGGGACCGACTGGCGAACTGGGTGGGTGACCACCTGGGCGTCGCCTCGGAGGTCGGCCGGGGCATCGTCGACGACGCCACCTGGTCGATGCGGCAGTACTTCGCCGCGTTGACGGTCGCCAGCGTCGTCGTGGCCGTGATGGTAGGCGTCGCGGCGGCGATCCTCGATGTTCCGCTCGCGTTCACGATTGCGATGGTGACGATGCTCACCGCCTACATCCCGTACCTCGGCGCATTGTTCTCGGGTGCGTTCGCCGTCTTGATCGCGCTCGGATCGGGCGGATTCGAGGACGCGCTGATCATGCTGGTCGTCATCCTCGTGGCGCAGAACGTCGTCCAGACCATCGTCCAGACGAAGATGTCGGAGGGCCGCTTGTCGCTGCATCCGATCGTGATCTTCGGGTCGACCATCGCCGGCGGGGCGACCCTCGGGTTGCTCGGCGCCGCGCTGTCGACACCGGTCGTCGCGATGTGCGTCACCGTGCAACGCCGGTTGGCCAAGCTCGAGGCCGGTGACGAATCGTCCAGGGTGGGTGATCCCGCCTTGCCGGGCGACACGTAGCGTCG
>JAGQSS010000806.1 GCA_020439405.1 Ilumatobacter sp.
TTGCCCCGGTCCGATGTTCATCCTGCTCGGCAGCGGCTACACCGTGTTGATCGTGTTCCTGGCATCTGCCATGTTCGGCACCTTCTTGTACGGCTTGTTGCGCAAGCGGCTGCCGCATTGACAAGGAAAGATTTTTCAACCAATCTATAAACCATCCAACATGAGCCAGAAGCATCATAAGATCCTCATCATAGGCGCCGGAACTGCCGGTATTACGGTCGCCGCGCAATTGTTGCGCAAAGATCATCAAATGGACGTAGCGCTGATCGACCCTTCCGACAAGCATTACTACCAACCGGCCTGGACCTTAGTAGGCGCCGGAACTTTCAACTACGGCAAGACCGTACGGCCGATGTCGAGCGTGATCCCCAAGGGTGCTACCTGGATCAAGGATTATGTCGAAGAGATCCACCCGGAGCGGAACGTCGTGGTTACCCGCGAGGGCGGTGAGATCGGATACGATTATCTGGTGGCATGTCCCGGCATACAGATCGATCTCGACGGCATCGAGGGCCTGAAGGAAACCTTCGGCCAGAACGGCGTAAGCAGCGTCTATGTCGATCCGAAGTACACGTACAAAACGCTCAAGGAGTTTACGGGCGGCAACGCCATCTTCACCCAGCCGGCCACCCCGA
>JAGQSS010000807.1 GCA_020439405.1 Ilumatobacter sp.
GTGCTGAAACTGCCGAAAGAGAAGCGCGTGATCGTGCTCACCGGCAGCCAGGGCGAAGCTGCCGCCGCGCTCGCGCGCATCGCGGCCGCTGAGCATCCCAAGCTGCGGCTCGGGGTCGGTGATACCGTCCTCGTTTCGGCGACCCCGGTGCCCGGTAACGAAGAAACCGTGACCCGCACCATCGACAACCTCTTCCGCCGTGGCGCGACCGTGATCTACAGCGCGAAGGACAAGGGCGTGCACGTTTCCGGCCACGCCGGACGTGACGAACTGCGGAAGATGATCGATCTGCTCAAGCCGAAGTACGCGGTGCCGATTCACGGCGAGTACCGCCACATGGCGCTCTATCGCGACCTCTGCGGCGAGGCGGGAATCACGCACGATCGCGTCTTCTATCCCGAAATCGGCGGCGTGATCGAGTTCACCAAGGACGGCGCTCGCGCCCGTGGCCGCGTGCCGGCCGGTTCGGTGCTGGTCGACCGCATCGGCGAGCAAGGACGCGGTCCGGTCAAGCTCCGGAACCCGCAGACGATGACCGAAGAGGGGGTGGTGATCGTCACCATCGCCGTCAGCAAGGAAACGGGCGATCTGATCGCCGGTCCGGAAATCGTCGGACGCGGCCTGAAGCCGGAGC
>JAGQSS010000808.1 GCA_020439405.1 Ilumatobacter sp.
AGCTCGTGCGGCTCGACCCCAGCGGTGCCATCACCGATACCCTGGACGTCGGCCCGGAGCCGCGTGGCCTCGCCATCGACGGCGACGGCTCGCGCGCGTGGGTGGCGCGCTTCCGCTCCGGCGAGAGCGGAGGCGAGGTGCGCGAGGTCGACCTCGCGAGCTTCGCGGTCCGCGACGTGATCCCGCTCGCCCTCGACACCACCACCGTCGACGGAGACGATCGCGCGCGCGGCCTGCCGAACTACCTGCGCCAGGCGGTGCTGGCACCGGACGGCGCACGCGTGTGGGTGCCGTCGAAGAAGGACAACGTGCTGCGCGGCCTCTTCCGCGACGGCCGAGAGCTCACCTTCGAGACCACCGTGCGCACGATCGCGAGCCGCATCGACCCCGCGACGGGCGCGGAGGTGCGCGCCGAGCAGATCGACTTCGACAACCGCGACTCCGCGAGCGCGGTCGCCTTCTCGCCGCTCGGCGACTACGCGTTCGTGGCGCTGCAGGGCTCCGCAGAGATCGACATCCGCGACACGTACTCGGGGCTGCAGGCGGGCGCGATCACGGAAGTCGGGTTCGCGCCGCAGGGGCTCGCGCCATCGCCCGACGGCCGCACGCTCTTCGTGCAGAGCTTCCTCTCGCG
>JAGQSS010000809.1 GCA_020439405.1 Ilumatobacter sp.
TCTGACTGCGGACGATCTCGTCGTCGCCCCGCACGATTGTTACGGCGGCACGCGCCGTCTGCTCAACGCGCGCGCCAAGCGCGGCGACCTCTATGTGAAATACGCGAACTTCAGCGATCCGGCTTCATTTGATGAAGCGCTCGCCATGGGCCCGAAGCTCGTGCTCGTCGAAACGCCGTCGAACCCGCTGCTCAGGATTACGGACATCGAGGAAGTCGCGCGCAAGGCGCACGCGGCCGGCGCGCTCGTTGCTGCGGACAACACCTTCCTGTCGCCCGTGCTCCAGCGCCCGCTCGACCTCGGCGCCGACATCGTCATCCATTCGACGACGAAGTATCTCAACGGCCATTCCGACATTGTCGGCGGCGCCGTCATCGGCAAAACACCTGAGTTGGTCGAAGAGCTTGCCTGGTGGGCGAACTGCATCGGCTCGACGGCGAGCGCGTTCGATTCCTGGCTCACTCTGCGCGGCATTCGGACATTGCATTTGCGCGTCGCCGCCCAGCAGGAAAATGCGCGCCTCATCGCCGAAGCGCTCACGACCCATCCGGCGGTGGAGAAGGTCTATTATCCGGGCCTCGCCTCGCATCCCGGTCACGATATCGCCGCGCGTCAGCAAAAGGGCTTCGGGGG
>JAGQSS010000080.1:0-2264 GCA_020439405.1 Ilumatobacter sp.
GACCACCGCTCGGGCATGTCGGTCGTCGAGGTGTGCGGTCGGTTCGTCGGCGAGTACGACCTGCGCGCGGCCGCATCGTACGGCGACGAGCGCGCGGGCGACCTGGACGCGACGGCGTTGGCCGCCCGAGAGCCGGGCCGTGGTCGCGCCCTCGTAGTCGCCCAGGCCGAGCTCGTGCAGCGCGCCGCTCACCAGCGTCGCGTCGGCGCCCGATCCGGCGCGGACGTCGTCGGCGACGATGTCGGCGACGTGGTCGTGGCGCTGGTCGACGACCGCGAGCAGGTCGGCCCACGCGTCGGGATCGAGCATCTCCACGTCGACCGTCGTCGTGCCGTCGTGCACGACGACGTCGCCGCGGCGGTCGGCGAGCCGCCCGCGCAGGGCCGCGATCGTCGTCGACTTGCCCGTGCCGCTCGGGCCGACGACGGCGGTCACCTCGCCCGGTCGCAGGTCGAGTTCGAGTTCGCCCAGCAGACCCGGGCGGCCCGCACGGTCGACGTCGAGGGCCCGCACGGTGATCGAGTCGACGCGCTCGATCGGTCGGTCTCCGCCGGTCAACGAGCGACGCTCGAGCAGTTGGTCGAGATCGGCGGCGGCGTCACGGCCCGCCTGTGCGGCGTGGAAGCCGGCTCCCACCCGGCGGAGCGGGAGGTAGCACTCGGGTGCGAGCAGGAGGACGACGAGTCCGTCGTGCAGCCCGAACGCGCCGTTGGCCATCCGGAGGCCGATCTCGACTGCGATCACGGCGACCGACAGCGTGGCGAGCAGTTCGAGCGCGAATGCCGAGAGGAACGCGACACGGAGTGTCCGCATCGTGGCGCCCCGGTACCGATCGGCGACCGATCGCACCTGTTCGGCCTGGGCACGGGCCCGTCCGAAGAGCCGGAGCGTCGGGAGTCCCTCCATCACGTCGAGGAAGTGACCGCTCAACCGTTGCAGCATCGCCCACTGGCGCTGCGTCCGCTGTTCGGTCATGAGCCCGATCAGCACCATGAAGACCGGGATCAGCGGGACCGTGACCACGACGATCGCCGCCGAGATCCAGTCGACCGACAGGATCCGGAGGCCGGCGGCGAGTGGGACCGTGACCGCGACACACAGAGCGGGCAGATAGTCGCGGACGTACGGCTCGAGCCGATCGATCCCGGCGGTGGCCACCGTCGCCTCTCTGGCAGCGAGACCGGGTGTCGTTCGGTCGGCGTCGGCGGCCGCGTGCGCCAACACCGCCGAACGCATCTCGAGCCGTATCGTCGCCATGGTCCGGCCGGCGGATCGCTCGACCACCCATGCCGAGACGGCCCGCACCGCGCCGATCGCGAGCAACGCGACGACGGCGGTGCCCAGGTCGTCGTGGCGACGGTGCGCCACGAGTTGCGAGATGGCCCGGGCGAGGATCTCGGCCTGCGCGACGGTGACGATCGCGAGGGTCGCGGCGGCGATCGCCGCGACGACGAGGTGACGGGCCAGCGCCGGCGCCCGCCGGAGGAGCGCAGGATCGAGGGGCGCGTTCGGACCGGCCGTCATCGGGCGCTCAGTGCGCCGCTGAGGTGGGGATGTGGTGGCGGCCGACGCGCTTGCGGAAGATCCAATACGTCCACGCCTGATACATCAGCACGACCGGGGTCATCACCAGGGCGACCACCGTCATGACCTTGAGGGTGTAGTCGGCCGACGAGGCGTTCTCGACCGTCAGGCTGTACGCCGGGTCGGTCGTCGACGGCAGCACGTCGGGGTAGAGGCTGCCGAACAACATCACGATCGCGAACGCGATCGCAGCGCCCGTGCCGACGAACGCCCACCCGTCGCGATCACCTCGACCGGCGGCGACCGATGCGACGAGTCCGATGGCGGCGAGCAGGAGCGGGATCCACGTCCACCCCTCACCCGAGTCGAGCTGGGTCCACAACAGGAACGACGCGCCGAGCACGATCGCGACCCCGCCGAGCACGGTCGAGGTGGTGCGGGCTCGCTGTTGGATGTCGCCCGTCGTCTTGAGCGCGAGGAAGTTCGCGCCGTGGAACGCGCACAGGGCGGCGATCGTCGCGCCGCCGAGCAGCGAGTAGGGCGTGATGAGTGTGAACAGGTTGCCGGTGAAGTCGCCGTTCTGGTCGATCGGGACCCCGTGGACGATGTTGGCGAACGCCACGCCCCACAGCACGGCCGGCACCCACGAGCCGATCGCGATCATCAGATCCCAGTTCGACTTCCACCGGGGTGAGCTGACCTTGCCGCGGTATTCGAACGCGACGCCACGGACGATCAGC
>JAGQSS010000080.1:2363-6373 GCA_020439405.1 Ilumatobacter sp.
GCGATCAGGATGAGGAACAGGGCGAGGTAGAACCCGGAGAACAGCGAGGCGTACCAGTTCGGGAAGGCGGCGAACGTGGCGCCGCCGGCGGTGAGGAGCCATACCTCGTTGCCGTCCCACACCGGTCCGATCGTGTTGATCATGACGCGCCGGTCGATCTCGTCGCGCGACAGGGGATGGAGGAGCATGCCGACGCCGAAGTCGAAGCCCTCGAGGAAGAAGTAGCCCGTCCAGAGGACGGCGATCAGGATGAACCAGAGGTCGGTGAGTTCCATCGGTGGCTCCTCAGTAGGCGAACGCGAACTGTTCGTCGTCGCTGTCGGTGCTCGAGTCGTCGTCCGGCGACGTGTCGCCGCCACCACCACCGGCGTCGGGATCGTCGGGACCGTCGTGGGGGTGGTCGACCGGCAGCGCGAACATCGTTGCGTCCGGCCCCGCTTTGACGTATCGGGTCAACAGGAAGATCTCGACGACCGCGAGGATGCCGTAGACGGCGGCGAAGCCGATGAGCGAGATCGCGACCTCGGCAGTGCTGAGCGACGGCGAGACGGCGTCGGCGGTCAGCAGGCTGATCTGCAGGTCGCCGTCGAAGTTCGGGGCGACGACCCACGGCTGGCGACCCATCTCGGTGAAGATCCACCCGAAGGCGTTCCCGAGGAACGGGCTCAGGATCGTGAACACGATCAGCGGTGTCATCCACCGGCCCGTGGGGAGCGGGCGGTTCTTCCGGGTGAGCCACAAGCTCACCGCAGCGACACCCATCCCGAAGAAGCCGAAGCCCATCATCGCTCGGAAACTCCAGTACGTGACGATCAGGTTGGGTCGATAGTCGCCCTCCCCGAAGATCTCGCTGTACTCGTCCTGGAGATCGAGGACGCCCGGGATCGTGGCGTCGAAGTCGCGGTCGGCGAGGAACGACGTGAGGCCAGGGATGACGAGCGAGCGGACGTCGCACTCGGCGTCGACGTTGCCGACGGCGAACACCGAGAACCCGGCACCTTGTTCGGTCTCGCACAAGGCCTCGGCAGCGGCCATCTTCATCGGCTGCTGCTCGAACATGATGCGGGCCTGCTCGTCGCCGCTGATGACCACGACGGCAGCCGACACGAGCGTGAGCCACAGGCCGAACCGCATGGCGTAGCGCATGCCGCGCCGGTCGGTCTCGGGCGGATCGCGGCGGATCAGGTACCAGGCCGCGATGCCGGCGACGAACAGGCCGGCCGTCATCACCGAGGCCGCGATGACGTGGGGGTAGGCAGCCAGCGTCGTGACGTTCGTGAGGACCGCCCAGATGTCGGTCATCTCGGCCCGGCCGGTCTCGGGGTTGTAGATCGCCCCGACCGGATGCTGCATCCACGAGTTGGCGGCGATGATGAAGTACGCCGAGAGCCAGGTGCCGATCGCGGCGGCCCAGATGGTGGCGAGATGGAGCTTTTCCGGGATCCGTCCCCAGCCGAAGATCCACAGGCCGAGGAACGTCGATTCGAGGAAGAACGCGACGAGCGCCTCCATCGCCAGCGGGGCGCCGAACACGTCGCCGACGAATCGCGAGTAGTCGGCCCACCCCATCCCGAACTGGAACTCCTGGACGATGCCGGTGACGACGCCCATGGCGAAGTTGATGAGGAACAACTTGCCGAAGAACTTCGTGAGCCGCAGGTCGGCCTCGTCGCGGTGCCGGTACCAGCGGGTGTGGAACCAGGCCACCATGATCGACAGGCCGATGGTGAGGGGGACCATGAAGAAGTGGTAGACGGTCGTGATCCCGAACTGCCACCGCGCCAAACCGAGCGGATCCATGCGGTCGATTCTGTCACGGGTCGCCGATCATCCGGACATGATCGGGCGCCCCGAAGGGTCACGAAATCAGATGACCTAGGTCCCTGTCCGATCACGGCACCATCCAGTAGTAGAATGTCCGGACAATAGATCTCCCGGAGGAACCATGAACCGTCGAACCACCGTGCTCGGTGCCGTCGCCCTCAGCGCCACGATGCTGCTCGCCGCATGCGGCGGCGACGACACCGACTCATCGCCCGTCGCCGACGACTCCACGGTCGAGGCCGGGGTCGAGGCCGACGCCGTTCCGTTCGGCGTGGTCGATCCGGCGACGGCGATGTCGTTGATCGAGGCCGACGCGGTCACCGTGATCGACGTCCGGACGCCCGAGGAGTACGCCGAGGGTCACGTCGACGGTGCCACCCTCATCGACTTCTCGCAGCCCGACTTCGCCGACCGGGCGGCGGAGCTCGATCCGGACGGGACGTACCTCGTGTACTGCCGATCCGGGAACCGCTCCGCACAAGCGGTCGCCGTCATGGCCGACCTCGGCATCGACCAGGTGTACGACCTCGGCGGTGGCGTGATCGCCTACGACGCCGCCGGCCTCCCGCTGGTGCAGTAGCAGCTCCTAAGTTGGGCGGCCATGACGTTCCGTCCGCTCAATGTGCTCCCGGCCGACCACGACGGCGAACACCGCTACGTCCACGTGATCGGCGCATCGGTCTTCGTGGACGACCGTCCCGCGGACGACGGATGGGACGCTCACTTCGTCGGGATCGTCGACGGGCACGCGTGGTGGGCGGTCGACGTCCCCGACGGTGCCGACGACCCGAGCTACGGCGCCGCGCTCGACCTGCGGGCATTCTTCGGCCGTGCGCCCGAACACCACTGGCTCGCCGCCGGGCGCGGCGTGCAGGTGGTCGAGTGGGCGCGGACGCATCGCTTCTGTGGGCGGTGTGGCACCCCGACCGAACTCGCAGCGGGCGAGCGGGCGATACGATGCCCCGCCTGCGGACTGTTGTCCTTCCCGCGGCTCGCACCGGCGATGATCACGCTCGTCACCCGCGGCGAACCCGGGCCCGACCAGGAAGCGTTGCTCGCCCGCGGCGTGCAGTGGACGGTGCCGATGTACTCGTGTCTGGCGGGATTCGTCGAGCCGGGCGAGTCGTTGGAGGCGGCGGTCGTCCGAGAGGTCGCCGAGGAGGTCGGCATCGAGGTCGTCGATCCGCGCTACGTCGGCAGCCAGCCGTGGCCGTTCCCGAACAGTCTGATGATCGGGTTCACGGCAACGTACGCGTCGGGCGAGATCGTGTGCGACCCGACCGAGATCGCCGACGCCGGCTGGTATCGGCGCGACGACCTGCCGATGATCCCGCCCGGGATCTCGATCGCCCGACGCCTCATCGACGACTGGGTGCGCAGCGGAACCTGAACCGGGCGGCCGGCGCGATCAGGTGAAGTAGCCGAACACGTCGAGGATCAGGTGGCCGAGCGGTCCGGCGTTGGCCGGACCGTCGTCGACCGCGAACGTGCTCCGGCCCGACCCGACGGCGACGATGGCACTCGAGGCCGTGGTGACCCCCGGCCCCGACCAGTTGAGCAACGACGTGGCCGGTGGCGGTGTGCCGGTCGCCCAGCCGGCCGCATGTCCGGCCCGCTGCGTCGACGTGACGGTGACGTTCCAGGCGACGCCGCTGGCGGTCGCGGGCACACCGATCGGCGTCGCGTCGACGTTCACCGACTGCCCGTCGACGAGCAGGCCGGCCGCGACCCGTGAGTCGAAGGCCCGCCCGGGCTCGAGCGCGACGAACCGTCCGTCGGCGCCGACCGCCGACGAGGTCGAGGTGATGTAGCCGGTGACATCGACGATCACGTCGGCCGAACCGCCGTCGGCGAAGTAGGTGGCCAGCGCGATCCGGCCGTCGGCGCCCACCGGAACGATCGCGGCGTTGGCGACGGTCTCGCCCGCCGCCACGTTCAACGTCGAGGTCGCGGCGACGACATCGGTCCGGCCGGCCGGGAACGCCTGCACCCAACCAGGGCTCGAGGCGTCGGTCGCCGTGACCGACACCACCCACGCACCGACCTGTCCGACATCGACCCCGGCCGGGGTCGGCACCGTGCGGAGCTCGCCCGACCCGAGTCGCTGGACGGGGGCGATGTTCCGGGAGTCGAGGACGCGCTGCGACGGGGCGAGTTCGACGAACCGTCCGGCGGAGGTCGGGGAC
>JAGQSS010000080.1:6473-12691 GCA_020439405.1 Ilumatobacter sp.
GTGTCGCTCGGAACCAGCCGAGCAGGTCGACCACGATGTGTCCTTCGGCGATCGAGTTGATCGAGATCGAACCGCCGTCGCCGACTGGCACGATCGCGAAGTTGGCACGGGTCTGGCCGGCGCGGTCGATGTTCAGATTCGAGAAGGCGCCGAGTGGGGCGCGCCCGGTCGGCAGTGCCTGCACGTGGCTGGCGCGATCGGCACCGACGCTCACGATGTTGACGGCGACCGCCGTCACTTGTGTCGACGGGAGCCCGGCGACGCTCGTGATCGGGAGCTCGAGGGTTTCGCCCGCCCACAGGCGACCGACGAGGTCGATCGGTCCGGTCGCCACCTCGGGCCGCGTGTCGAGGACGCGCATCGGGACGTCGAGCCCGACGAAGGTGGCGGGGGAGGCATCGATCGACGTCGACGTCGGGGGTGCCGGGAGCACGAACTGTCCGTGCCCGTATTGCTGGTCGATCCCGGGGTCGCCGCGATCGACCGCCTGGTTGCGGAGGTACAGCCCGAGTGCATCGCCGGCGAGCGCCAGATCGGCGTCGAGGACGAGGGCGGCCGCTCCGGCGACGACCGGTGCCGCAGCGCTGGTGCCCGAGAAGGTCGTGCCGTACACCGAACTGGAGAACCCGGACACCGCTGCGAGATCGGGCGCCTCGCGCCCGTCGTTGGTCGGGCCCTGCGACGAATACGACGCGACGGTGGTGCCGAACGGCGGATCGATCGCCGCCACGGCGAGGACGCCGGCGTCGGCGCTGTCGACGATCGGGACCGAACCGGAGTAGGCGGCCTGGGTGTACTGCGCGATGCCGCTGCCGTAATCGGTGATCTCGATGACGTCGTTCGCGATGTCGCCACCGCGCCATCGGAGCTGGAGGTAGAGGGTCCGTCCCGAGCGCGGGCAGTATCCGGACTCGAACAGTTCGAGCGGGGGAGCGCCGTTGCGCTGATCGGACGTACTCGAGGCGATCACGGTGCCGGATCCCGGTGCCCCGGTCGGTGCCTCGATGAGGTACGCGTCGTAGTCGGTCCGTTGCGCGGCGGGCAGGTCCCAGTCGCCGGCCCACCGGATGCCGCCGAGCTGGACACACCCACGGAACTGCAGGTACGTGCTGGTGCCGGTCGGGCCGAACGCCACGTTGGTGCCGCTCAGTCGCGCCGGTTGCCGGTAGTAGCGGGCCTCGCCGTTGTTGCCGCCCGAGTTGACCCACGTGATCCCACGGTCGGTCGCCGCGGCAGCGATCGCGTCGAGGGTGCCCCGGCCGTCACCGGGACCGTCGTAGCGGGTGCCGAGCGATCGCGAGACGATCTGGACGCCCTTCGAGGCGAACCAGTCGATCAGGACCTGGTAGTCGGCGGTGGTGGCGGCCTGTCCGAGGTAGATCTCGGCGTCGGGCGCGACGTCGCGGAGGATCTCGACGATCGCGACGCCGTGCTGTTCGCCGCCGCGGTCGATGCCGTCGAAGAACTCGCTCGAGCAGTCGGCGCCGAGCGACACACACCTCGCCGTCACGTTCGCCACGGGGAGCGGACCGTGCTCCGCGACGTTCCAGTACTTCGTGTCGAAGAAGTCGATCACGCCGATCTTGACCCCGGCGCCCCGGTAGCCCGCGGCGTGCCAGTCGTCGGCACCGATGTAGCCCTCGGCGCCGCCGGTGGTGGGGCCGTACTGCTCGAGGTACTCGAGGAGCGGCGCCGAGGCCTCGGGGAGCGTCTCGGGTCGGACATCGACCACGACGGGCTCGCGGACGACGACGCCGTCGGCGGCGCTGCCGTCGAACTGTGCGGCCGATTCGCTGCTCGGCAGTTCGGCGAGGACGACGCCCGGAGCCGATCCGAGTACCGTGCCGCCCTCGTCGGTGACCCGTTCGGCGACCTCCGACGCGTCGACACCGTCGCCGACCAGGACTTCGACCGTGACCGGCGGCTCGTCCGCCGACGCGGCGCCGGACGCGACCGACCAGGTCGTGGTCGTCGTCAGGGTCAGCGCGACGAGGAGGGTGGAGCGGTGGAGCACGAGGTGACGCGATCGGGGTCGATCGGTCGCCAGCCTACGTGAGCCGGATCAGGCCGTGTCGGGCGAATCCGGCGATTCGTCGGGGCCGGCGTCTGACGCGGTGAGCTTCTCGGCGAAGAAGTCGAGGATGATCTCGGCACGCATGCGTCGGTGCACGGGCGAACCGCTCCGCGACAGTTCGTGGTTCTCGCCGGGGAACCGGTAGAAGGTCACGTCGCGACCCAGCCACTTGAGCGTCATCCACAGTTCTTCGGCCTGGTTGATTGGGCAGCGCCAGTCCTCCTCGCTGTGGATCAACAGCATCGGGACGTGGATGTCGCGGGCCAGCACGATCGGTGACATGCGCAGGTATTCGTCCGGATCGCTCACCGGGTCGACGCCGTGCTCGACGCGGAACGTCATCCCGATGTCGCTCGACCACTCCTCGGTGAGCAGGTTGTTGACCGCACGTTCCGAGCAGATCGCCCCGAAGCGGTCGCCGTGGCGGGCGGCGAGCGTCGTCGCCATGAACCCGCCGTAGCTGCCGCCGAGCATGCCGACCCGGTCGGGGTCGCAGAAGGTGTACCGGTCGAGGGCGGTGTCGAGGACGGCCATCACGTCGTCGACGTCGACGCTGCCCCAGCCGCTGCCGGGCACGTCGGCGTGCTTCGGACCGTTGATCGCCTGTCCCCACGCCGAATCGCGCCCGCTGCCGCCGCGGGGGTTCGACATCAGCACGACGAAGCCGGCGGCGGCCTGCATCTGGGCCTCGTCGAAGAACCCCTCGCCGTACTGGGTGAACGGGCCACCGTGCACGTTCAGCAGGACCGGGTACCGACGGTCGGCGTCGAAGTCGGCCGGCCGCATGATCCAGGCGTCGATCTCGCCGGAGCCGTCGGTGCAGGGGACGAGGAAGTGTTCCCAATCGCTGCCCGTCATGCCGATCTCGGTGACCTGCTCGGTGGCGCCGTCGCGGGTGACGAACAGCTCGCTGGTCCGGGTGACGACGGAGCGGGTCGTGGCGAGCGTGCCGCCTCGCTGGTCGAACCCCGTGACCGTCACGGCTCCCTCGGTCAGGGCGACCGGGACGTCGCCGTCGACGGTCAGCCGGTACACGTGGGTCGCTCCGCGATCCTCGGCGGCGGCCAGCAGCGTGCGGTCGTCGAGCCAGAGGGGGGCGTGGGGACAGTTCAGGGCGAAGAAGGTGCGGTCGAGGCCTTCGCTCACGAACCGCCGGTTCGACCCGTCGATCGACATCACACCGACGCGGACGTTCTGCGGATACAGCGCGGGGTTGTCGGTGCCGAGGAAGGCGATCGTGGAGCCGTCCGGCGACACGGACGGTGCGGCATGGGTGCCGGTGTGGTCGGTGAGCAGTTCGACCGACTCGTCGAGGCCGACCCGGTACAGATCGGAGGCGAGCTGGATGTCCCAGTCGTCGTGACGCTGTGCCGAGGTGATGATCGCCGACGAGTCGGACGTCCACGCGACGCCGTCGTGCTGGAACTCGCCCGGCGTCAGGTTCTTCGGGGCGCCGGTGCCGTCGGCCGCGACGACGTACACGTGGGAGGGGCGGTCGAACACCCAGTCGTCACCGTTCAGCCGGGAGAAGTACCGATCGACCTTCCGAGGCGACTGCCAGCTCACGTCCTTGGCGTCGTACCGCTCGTCGCGGGTGCGGCTGATGAAACCGATCTGCTTGCCGTCAGGCGACCAGGTGATGTCGGCGATGCCCTCGGGCAAGGTGCACAGCGTGCGGACCTCGCCGGGCCCGGTCACCGGCAGGACGTGCAGGGTCGCGTCGCCCTTGTTCTCGCCGCGTCGACTCGTGAACGCCAGCCAGTTGCCGTCGGGGGACCAGCGCGGCTGGCTGTCGTGCGGTCCGGCGCTGACCGGGGTGCCGTCGAGCCAGATCCTCGCCACCGTCGTGTTCTGGTCGAGGTCGCAGGTCGTCACCACGTGGGCGATGCGTCGCCCGTCCGGGGACACCTGTGGGTCGCGGACGTCGGATCGCTCGTGCAGGAAGCGGCGGGCGATCTCGGTGTGCGGCTGCTGGTCGTCGGCGTTCGTCATCGGTCGACACCCTACCGATCGCGGCATGGATCATTCAGCTCGTTTGAAGAGGACGCACGATCCCGTGATCGGGCGATCGAGCGTGGTGCGACGTGGGAGGCTGGGCGGATGGGACGCGTGATGCTCATCACCGGAGGAAGCCGCGGGATCGGAGCGGCCACGGCCGTGCTCGCCGCCGGGCGGGGGTACGACGTCGTCGTGTCGTTCGTCCGTGACGCCGACGCAGCCGCCGAGGTCGTCGAACGGTGCGCTGCGGCGGGTGCCGACGCCGAGGCCGTGCGAGCCGACGTCGGTGAGGAGGCCGACGTCGTGGCGCTGTTCGACGAGACGATCGATCGATTCGGCCGGCTCGACGCCGTCGTGAACAACGCCGGCATCCTGCACACCGCCGCCCGGCTCGACGAGATCGGCGTCGAACGGCTCGACGAGGTGTGCCGGGTCAACATCGTGGGTGCCTTCGTCACCGCGCGCGAGGCCGTCCGCCGGATGTCGACACGCCACGGAGGTCGCGGCGGGGCGATCGTCAACGTCTCGTCGGCGGCGTCGTACCTCGGCAGCCCGAACGAGTTCATCGACTATGCCGCCACCAAGGGCGCGCTCGACACGATGACGATCGGGTTGGCCAAGGAGGTCGCGACCGAGGGCATCCGTGTCAATGCGGTCCGGCCCGGGCTGATCCACACCGACATCCACGCCTCGTCGGGCATCGTCGACCGTGTCGAGCGGCTGGCGCCGAACGTCCCGATGCAGCGCGGCGGCGAGGCCGATGGGGTCGCCGAGACGATCCTGTGGTTGGCGAGCGACGCAGCGAGCTACGTGACCGGGACGCTCGTCAACGTCAGCGGCGGACGCTGACGCCTCGCCCGCTCGCCGGCCGTCAGAACAGTTCGAGCTGCTCCCAGGTCACGGCGACGTCGCTGACCGTCTTCCACACGAGTCGGCCGCGGCTGCCGGGGCGCCGCACCATGACCGTCTCGGGGCGCAGCGAGCGTGCCGCGCCGTCGGGGTCGTGCAGGGTGATGCTGCCGTCGGGTTCGACACGGACGACCTTGCCGACGAGCCATCGGCTCCCGTCGTGGCGCCGGAAACGGATCGCCTCGCCGAGACGCAGTCCGACTGCGTTCAAGGTCCGCTCGGCCATGGCATGACGATAGGGCAACGGTGCGCGCGCGACGTGGAGAACAGCGATACGGTGGAGAGGGATGACCGATCAGTTCAGCTCCACTCCGACGCTCGATGCCGACGAAGCTGCCGACCACAACGAGGTCGTCGCCGAAGCGGTATCGGTGATCGACGGTGCGCTGGCCAAGATGATGCAGCGTGACCTGGTGTCGTCCGGGGAGGTCGCCGACCTCCTCCTCGACCTGCGCACCCTGCTCACCGCCTGAGCCGGCGAGACCCCCCACACCCCGACGCCACGGCGACGGGTTCAGCCCCCGCGAGACGTGCGAACGTCGTGCGCGCCGAGCAGGCCAGCGTCCAGATCAGACCTTCGCGAGCCGCTTGAAGGCGTCGCCGAGACACTCGGCGAGCAACGGCGGCTCGGCCACCGCCGCGGTGTCGATGTGCATCGCCATGTCGAGGCTGCCGAGGTACGACATGAGGGTCAGGTTGAAGGCGACGCCGAGGAGCGGCCCGATCGGGTACACCTCGAGCAGTTGCGCCCCGCACACGTAGACCGGGACCGGGGATCCCTTGACGTTCGACGTCGCGAAATCGACCGTGTGCGCCTGTTGGCGGGCGAGTCGGGTGATCAGCGACGTCGGGAGGACCGACGTGATCGCGGCGAGCGCGTCGAGACCCGCCGACTTCGATGCTTCGCGTGCCGCCAGGCTGGCTTCGTGGATGGCCACGAACCGCTCGTCGATCGGCATCTCGCCGGTCGGGACGAGCATGCGGGCGAGCGAGAACGCGTTCCCGCCCGACTCGGCGGTGCGGGTCGAGATCGCCATCGACGTGCGGAGGTACTCGACGGGGGTGCCGAGACGGAGGTGGTAGTTCGCGGCGGCGTCGGCCGCGGCGGTGACGAACGCCGTGTTCAGGGTGCCGCCGAGCTTCTTGGCGGCGTCCTTCGCCGGTCGGAACGGAACCCGCAGGGTCTCGACGTGGCGGTCGAGCGACCTGGCCGTCCAGAGCGGTGAACGGGCCGCTT
>JAGQSS010000810.1 GCA_020439405.1 Ilumatobacter sp.
CAGGAAACGATGGCGCGGGCGCTGGCCAGGATCGACAGTCTGCGCAACGAAGACCGGTTGCGGCCGTGGACAAAGCGGATCCTGGTGAATCTCGTGCACGACAGGTTCCGGCGTCGGGAGCCGTACACCGAACTCGATTTCGATGCGCCCAGCCGGATGGCGACACCCGAACAGATCGCTGAACATTGCGAGTTGTACAACCACACCCGGGCGGCTATCCAGAAACTGAGTCCCCCGCTGCGGCAGGTCGTCGGCCTGGTGTGCATCTCCGAGCTGAGTTATACAGCCACCGCCAAGGTGCTCGACGTGCCGATCGGTACCGTCATGAGCCGTCTTTCGCGCGCACGCAAGTTGCTCAAGCCCCTGTTGGAGCAACACCAGATCCAGTCCGTCGACGCCGCGACCGAACGCCTGCAGACATCGGCGTGGTCGTGGGAGGGTGGGCAGCCGTTCTCGGAGATCAACACGGCCTATTACTGAATGCGGCGCGATTTGCGCCGTGTCCGCACAAGGCGGTGACGGGTGTCGCCGAGGTCGATTGCCGGTCAGGGGCAGCGTGCATCCAGCGGGATGGGGAGATCCTTCCGATTCGCGTCGTCGATGATCGACGCCGTGATCCTCAGGTTCCGCGG
>JAGQSS010000811.1 GCA_020439405.1 Ilumatobacter sp.
GAGGTCCTTGTTGTCCTTGATCTTGCGCGCCTGCTTCTTCAGGTCTGCGACCACTGCCTCGACGGCCTGGTCGATACCCCGCTTGAGCTCCATCGCGGGCACGCCGGCTTCCACCAGACGAAGACCGCTGCCGTAGATCGCCTGCGCCAGCACCGTGGCCGTGGTGGTGCCGTCCCCGGTGTCGTCGTTGGTACGCGACGCCACCTCACGCACCATCTGGGCACCCATGTTCTCGAGCTTGCCGCTGAGCTCGATCTCCTTGGCAACCGTCACGCCATCTTTGGTGACGAGCGGAGCGCCCCAGGACTTCTCGATGGCGACGTTGCGGCCCTTGGGGCCGAGGGTGACCTTGACGACGTCCGCCAATGCGTCCACGCCGTGGCGGATGGTCAGACGGGCCTGGCGGTGAAAAACGATTTCCTTGCTGCTCATGGGACTCGGTCCTCCTCGAAGAATCGGGCTTAAATCAGGCGCGGAAATTAGGTCTTTTGTGGCCCCCGTCAACCACCAAGGTGGCGCTTTGATGCGATCCTCTTGCGCACCCCCCCGGATTCCGCTAGTTACGCGCTCCCCGCTGGGGCTTTGTCCCCTCGGGGTGCCGGAGTCGTCGACCCCGGTGGCAACCCAAAGTC
>JAGQSS010000812.1 GCA_020439405.1 Ilumatobacter sp.
CATCGGTGGCATGGGCGAGGTCGGGTTCTCCGCCGCATCCGGCGCCATCGCCAACGCGTGGGCGCGGGCCACCGGCAAGAAGCCGCGCAAGTTCCCGCTCAACACGCCACCCGCCTACACACCGGTGCCACCGGGCCAGCTGCCCGTGCCGGCCCACCGCGCCTGATCCCCACCCTGACCGGCACACCGACCTCTGGAGACCCCATGCCCCAGTACCAACTGCACATCAATGGCGACCAGCACATCGTCGACGCGCCCGCGGACATGGCGCTGCTCTGGGTGCTGCGCGACAAGCTCGGCATCACCGGGCCGAAGTACGGCTGCGGCATCGACGCCTGCAAGGCCTGCACCTGCCTGGTCGGCGGCAAGGCGCAGACCACCTGCGCCATCCCCGTCTCGGCTGTCGGCGGCCGCCCCATCACCACCATCGAAGGCCTGGCCAGCACCGCGGCCGATGGCACCGAGCTGCTGCACCCGGTGCAGCAGGCCTGGCTCGATCACGACGTGGCGCAGTGCGGCTTCTGCCAGCCGGGCCAGATCATGGCGGCGGTGGACCTGCTCAAGCGCACGAACAACCCCAGCGACGCCGACATCGACGCCATCGAGAACATCTGCCGCTGCGGCACCTACG
>JAGQSS010000813.1 GCA_020439405.1 Ilumatobacter sp.
GGCATCCCAAGTGACTGAGGCCCGACTCGAGCTCGTCTGGCCGGGCAAGGACAAGTTCCTCCTGGTCCCGAAGGACACCGATGGCAAGCCCGTCTGGGTCGAGCGGGATCACCCGGCGGCGTCCGAGGTGCGCCTAGCGGACTTCACGGATGTCGTGGGGGACGTGCCCGAGGACCCGTATGCCGCGAACCTGCTCTTCACCGGCGACTCCCTGGACGTCCTGCGGATCCTCTGCGAAGTGCCGGAATACCGGTCGATCTACCGCGGCAAGGTCAAGCTCGTCTACATCGATCCACCGTTCAACACCGGGCAGGCGTTCGAGCACTACGACGACTGGATGGAGCACTCAACCTGGTTGTCCTTCATGCGGGAGCGGCTGCTGCTGATCCGTGACCTGCTCGCGCCGGACGGCTCGGTGTGGGTGCACCTCGACGACGCCGAGCAGCACCGGATGCGGCTCCTGATGGATGAGGTCTTCGGGGCGGCGAACTGTCGAGGAAGTGTCATCTGGCGTGCTGCCGACACCGGCAACTACGACGCGAAGACATTCTCGATGGACCACAATCAAGTTCACGTGTACAGCCGTCACCCCGAGTGGAGGTCGAACGGTGTCGAGCGGAGTGCCCAGCAG
>JAGQSS010000814.1 GCA_020439405.1 Ilumatobacter sp.
GGCGATGTCGAGTTCGACCAGCTCGACACCGACCCCACGCTCCTCGGCGGCGTCGAGCAGCTTCCCGGCGCGTGCCGTCGATCGGACGGTGCCGTACACGACGTGGCCCTGTTCGGCGAGGTGGAGCGCCGTCGCCCTCCCGATGCCCGAGTTCGCCCCGGTGACGACGGTGACAGGTGCTGCAGTCATCCGGTCATCGTGCCAGAGACGACGAACACGGATCTGGTCAGACCAGGTCCGTGCCCAGCGACCTCTCCGATGCCACCAATCTGGCACGGACCTGGTCTGACCAGATCCGTGGGTCACTCGATGTCGTTGCGGATGGCCTCGAGCCAGGCGTCGGCGTCGTGCCAGCGCTGGTCGGTGGTCGCGCGGACCTCGTGCGAGTCGGCGTCGGCGCGGGGCCACGAACCGAAGAACTTCACGCCGCCCTGCTTGGCGTGCAGCGATCGCATCGCATCGGCGAGCAGACCGTCGGCGACGTGTCCCTCGGCGATCACGATGAAGCAGTAGTCGCCGAGACCGCCGTCCTTCGTCGGGCGCGAGATGAGGTTCGACAGGTTGATCCGTCGCGCTGCGAACTCCTGGAGGATCGAGATCAGGCTGCCCGGTTCGTCGGCCCGCTGGTACA
>JAGQSS010000815.1 GCA_020439405.1 Ilumatobacter sp.
GTCGAGGTGGCGTACGCCGACGAGCTGCTCGCCTCGGGCGACGGCGGTGTCGGCTATCTCCTCAAGGACCGGATCCAGGACCTCGCCGAGGTGACCCGGGCGCTCGACACCGTGGTCGGCGGCGGGACCGTGCTCGACCCCGAGGTGGTCGCCCAGCTGTTCTCCCGACGGGCTAGCGACCCGCTGGCCCGGCTGAGCCCCCGCGAGCGCGAGGTGCTGGGGCTGATGGCCGAGGGCCGCTCCAACACCGCGATCTGCGACGAGCTCGTGCTCAGCGCCGGGGCCGTCGAGAAGCACGTCAGCTCGATCTTCACCAAGCTCGGGCTCCTGCCGTCGTCGGAGGACCACCGGCGCGTGCTGGCCGTGCTGGCCTGGCTGCGCGCCCGCTGACCCTGCGACGACGCGGCGCCGACGGGAGAGCACGAGAGACCTCGTAGATTTCGTCGACAGGGCTGTCGCATGCGGGCACCCCCGTTCGTGGCACAGGTGACACGACACCGATCGAGAGGACACTCCGATGCACCAGTACCTCCTGTCCGTGCACCACGACGACACCAACGCCATCCCCGAGGGCGTCGACGTCCAGGACGTCTTCGCCGCCGTCGACCGCTTCAACACCAAGCTCCAGGAC
>JAGQSS010000816.1 GCA_020439405.1 Ilumatobacter sp.
AACTGGGCGCAGGCGTGGCGCAGCACCCACTCGGTGAGCTGGCCGATCAGCGCCGACTCCTCGGCAAGCGGGATGAAGGTGGACGGCGGCACGGCGCCGCGCTCCGGATGCTGCCAGCGCACCAGGGCCTCGAAGCTGTCCACGCGGCCGGAGCCGAGGTCGTAGATCGGCTGGAAGGCCAGGCTCAGCTGCTGCTGCTCCAGCGCGCGGCGCAGGTCGCGTTCCAGGTTCACCTGCGACGCCAGCTGGGCGCGCAGGCTGGCGTCGAACAGCGCCGTGCGCGCGCGCCCGGCGGCCTTGGCGCGGTACATCGCGATGTCGGCGTCGCGCAGCACGTCGCCCGGCGTCTCGTAGCCGACGCTGCTGAAGGTGATGCCGATGCTGGCGCTGCTGGTGACCTCGGTGCCGTCCAGCGCATAGGGCTTTGCCAGCACCTGCTGCAGCCGCTCGGCCATCGCGAGCAACGCAGACTCGTCGCCCAGGTTGTCCACCAGCACGGCGAACTCGTCGCCCCCCAACCGGCCGACGGTGTCGCAGGGCCGCACCTGGGCCTGGATGCGCTTGGCCACCTGGGTCAGGAAGCGATCGCCGGCGCTGTGGCCCAGCGTGTCGTTGATGAGCTTGAAGCGG
>JAGQSS010000817.1 GCA_020439405.1 Ilumatobacter sp.
GGCGAAGGCGGAGACCTTCCGCGTGCTGCCCGGGGACCGGGTGGTCGTGCTCGCCGACGACTGACGACCGGACGTCGCGCCCGGCCGCTGTGGTCTGATGGGCCGGTGAACGAGCTCTGGCTGGTCCGGCACGGCAAGACCGAGTGGAGCGCGAACGGTCGGCACACGTCGACGACCGATCTGCCGCTCCTGCCCGAGGGCGAGGAGGTCGCCCGGTCGCTGGCACCGCGCCTCGCCGAGGTCGACCTCGCGCTGGTGCTGACCAGTCCCCGCGAGCGGGCGCGCCGGACCGCCGAGCTCGCCGGGTTCCCCGACGCCGAGGTCGACGACGACCTCGTCGAGTGGGACTACGGCGACTACGAGGGCGTCACCACGAAGGAGATCCGGCAGCGGGTGCCGGGCTGGACGGTCTGGAACTCGCCCGTGCCCGGCGGCGAGACCCCCGAGTCGGTCTCCCTCCGGCTGGACCGGGTGGTCGCCCGCACCCAGGCCGCCGAGGGCTCGACGCTCGTCTTCGGCCACGGCCACGCGCTCCGCGCCCTCGCCGCCCGCTGGCTGCGCCAGCCGGTCACCTTCGGCCAGCACCTGCGCCTCGACACCGCCACCCTCTCCCGTCTCGGGTGGGAGCAC
>JAGQSS010000818.1 GCA_020439405.1 Ilumatobacter sp.
CCGCGGGCGGTGGGCCGGGCGCTGACCGCCACCGCCGCCATGGCGGTGGGCTTCCTGACCGTGTTCGGGTTGTTCGGGCTGCTGACCGTGTCGGCCGCCTCGACGGTGCAGCAGTACGCGCCATACCTGACGCTGGTCGTCGGCGTTGTTCTTGTCGCCCTTGGCCTTTGGCTGCTGTCCGGTCGAGAGCTGACGGCGCTGAGCTGGAACTCGGCCCGGCTGGGCAGCCGGTGGACACCCACCACGCGGCTGGGGTCGATGTTCGGCTACGGCGTCGGCTATGCGGTCGCCTCGCTGTCGTGCACCATCGGGCCGTTCCTGGCGGTCACCGGCAGCAGCCTGCGTACCGGATCGCTGCTGGACGGGGTGCTGGTCTACGTCGCCTACGCGGCCGGTATCACCCTGGTCGTTGGGGTGCTGGCGGTCGCGGTCGCGCTGGCCAACTCCGCGCTGATCGACCGGATCCGCCGGGTGCTGCCGTACCTCAACCGGATCAGCGGGGCGGTGCTGATCATGGTCGGCCTGTACGTCGGCTACTACGGCCTCTACGAGATCCGACTGTTCCACGGCGGCGGCAGCGCACAGGACCCGGTTATCGGCGCGGCCGGCCGCATCCAGCGGGCGCTGGC
>JAGQSS010000819.1 GCA_020439405.1 Ilumatobacter sp.
GACTGGTGGCGTGCCGGCGCGCCTCCAGCCGATCACCCGCGCGGAGTCCACGCATGATCGGTCCACTCGCAGACCGGTGGCGGACCCTGGAGTGGCACGGCCACGGCCTCCGATCATCCGGCCGACCCGGCCCGCCTCCTCGGAACCCGGGCGCGGCGAGCCGGTGGCAGGATGTCGCATCGTCAGACCCTCCCGATGCGCACGCGCCAGACGTCGGGCCCTTCCTCCAGGTATTCCCAGGTGAACGTGTCGGGCCGTTCCGCCTCGAACTGGTACCGGAGCGGTTTGGGGTCGTGGTCGTTGACGAGTTCCATCGCAGTGCCCGGCGACAGCCCATCGAAGGTCGAGAGGATGGTCGGGTGGCGGTCGCGAGGCACCATTTCGCGGACGTCGACGAGCGTGTCGGACGGCTGGTTCATGAGGTTCCTTTCATGGACGGTTGGATGGATGTGTCGATGCGCTGGACTCGTGTTCCGGCCGGACGGAATGCCGTGACCACGACGGCCGCGGCGACGGCGAGGGTGGCGATGACCAGCAGCACGGCTCCGGCTCGGGCCGGCGCCGGCGCTCCGACGGCGATGCCTCCCGAGAGCAGCCCGAGCCCGGTCACGAACAGAGCCTGTTCGGCG
>JAGQSS010000081.1:0-3240 GCA_020439405.1 Ilumatobacter sp.
CGGGGACATCGTCATCGCTGCCGCGACGTCGCCCAGGCGCCATCCGCGGGCGAGGTCGGTCGCGACGACGTCGTCGACCGCGGATGCCGTCGGTGACGCGGTGAGGTCGGGCGGCAGCGTCCGCAGCAGCAGATCGTCCAAGCCGGCGAGGGGTCGCCGAGCATCGATCCCCGACCACGAGATCCGCCACCGGCCGGTGTCGGTCGCCGGGACGTCGTGTGCGAGGCCCGAGCGATAGACGATCCGATCGGACGTCGGCGCGTCGGGGAAGGCGCACGTCAGATCGCGGCATCCGATCCGGGCGAACAGCTCGAGGTAGATCCCGCAGACGAAGAGACTTTCTGCAGCGGTCGGCGGTTCGCCGGTCGTCGACCGATGCTCGATCTCGATCTGGTGCTCGCCGGACTCGATCACACGATGGCGATGCGTCGAGTGGAGGAACCGGTTGAGGCGGTCGAGCTTGTCGACGACGACCTCGACCGTGTCGGAGTTGAGGAGGGCCAACAGGATCGGTTCGGTCGCGACGGCGTCGAGGTGTCGTCCGGCGAGGAGGACCGCGGCAGGCCCCGCCTCATCGCACAGCCGTCGGAGCAGCGCCTCCTGGGTCGCTCGGTCGACCGCCGCGCCGGACCCGTCGTCGAACGGGACGCTGCCTGCGGCGGCGAGTGCGATCGCCGCCACGGCCGGATGGACGAGTTCGGACGCGATGGCGCAATTGTTCAACGAGATGGCGTCGTGTCGCAAGCACGCCACGACGATGCGGCGGACGATGAGGTCATGAAGCGACGCACCATCATCATCGGACTCCTCCCGATCGGCATGGCCGCCATGGTGGCCATCGATCGGGTGCTCGGCGACCGGGCGGCTGCTCACGGCGTGGGAACACACGATCCGGGGTCGGGAGTTCGACGGCGCCCCGTTCCTCGTCGGGCAGGAGCAGCTCGGCGATCCGCTGGCCCTGACCGTCGGGAGCGGGTTGTTCGTCCTCGAGCCGCTCGTCGTCCTGACGGCCTTGGTCATGGCCGGTGACGCCGTGGCTCGTGGCCTCCGCTCGGGGACGGTGGCACGATGAGCGCGCCCGTTGCACTCGTCACCGGTGGCGCGAGCGGTATCGGCTTCGCGATCGTGCGTGCCCTGGTGGACGACGGGTACCGCGTCGTGGTCTGCGGACGCAGTGACGACCGGCTCCGGCACGCCAGAGCGCTCGTGCCGTCGCTCGACACGGTTCGCTGCGACGTCACCGACGAGCTCGAGGTCGGTGCACTCATGGGCCACGTCGCTGCTCGGTACGGTCGGCTCGACCTCCTCGTCAACAATGCGGGGCTGCAGGACAACTACCGCTTCGCGGAGGTGGCGGCGATCGCCGACCGGGCGCGCAGCGAGATCGAGCTCGATCTCGTCGCCCCCGTCGTCGTCACGCATGCCGCGCTGCCGCTGCTCCGGCAGTCGACGAACGCGCGGGTCGTGATGGTCGGATCGGGGACCGCCTGGGTACCCAAGCCCGATGCACTGGTGTACTCGGCGAGCAAGGCAGCCCTTCGGTCGGTCACGACCGGACTGCGGTGGGAACTCGCGCCCGAGGGCATCGGCGTGGTCGAGCTGGTCCCGCCCGTGGTCGACACGGCGATGACCGCCGGACGCGATGACGACAAGGTCGCCCCCGAGCTCGTGGCCGACGCGTTGGTCAGTGGACTCCGGCGCGACCGCGAGCGGATCGCGGTCGGGACGATGCGGTGGGTGCCGATCCTCGGTCGACTCGCACCCGGCGTCCTCGAACGGACGCTCCGGGCCGGTGTCGACGCGGGCCGCGACGTACGGTGACCTGACCCGAGGAGAGGAGCGTCATCGTGGATCTGGAGTTGGACGGACGGCGGGTGATGGTGACCGGTGCGAGCCGGGGGATCGGGAAGGCGATCGCTGCCCGGTTCGTGGCCGAAGGGGCGCAGGTCATGATGTGCGCACGAGGACGTGACGATCTCGAACGGGCGGCGAGTGAGATCGACGTCGACGGGCGAGCGACGTTCCGGACGGCCGATCTGGGGGACTTCGACCAGATCGACGCGTTGGTCGACGCCACGGTCGACGAGTTCGGCGGGATCGACATCGTCGTGTCGAACGTCAGTGGGTTCGCCGGACGCGACCTCGCGACGGCGTACGCGGTCGACATCGCCGGCGCCGACCGGCTGATCCGGCGCAGCCTCGAGCACATGGCCGACCACGACGACGCCAACGTCGTCTGCATCGGGTCGCGGGCCGGGAGCGTCGGTGTGCCCTGGATGCCCGCCTACGCCGCGGCGAAGGCCGCGACGGTGAGCCTCGTGAAGTCGATGGCGCTCGAGGTGGCGCGGCGAGGGATCCGGGTGAACGCCGTGTCGCCGGGCGACATCGAGTTCCCGGGCGGCACCTGGGAACGGGCACGGACCGAGAACCCGAAGCTGTTCGAGGCGATCCTCAAGGAGAACCCCTTCCGTCGACTCGGACGACCCGAGGAAGTGGCCGACGTCGTGGCGTTCGTCGCCAGCCGGCGGGCCACGTTCATGACCGGCACGAACGTGCTGGTCGACGGTGGGGCCGCACGGCATCTGCAGCTCTGAGGCTCGCGCCGCTAGCCTCGCCCCGATGCTTCGCTTCCTCACGGCCGGTGAATCACACGGGCAAGCGCTCGTCGTGGTGCTCGAAGGACTGCCCGCCGGGCTCGAGATCACGGTCGAGGAGATCCAGGCCGAGATGGCACGACGTCGCCTCGGCTACGGCCGCGGCCCGCGCCAGCGGTTCGAGGTCGACGAACTGACCCTCATCGGTGGTGTCCGCCACGGACGCACGCTCGGTTCGCCGTTGGCGATCGAGATCAAGAACACTGAGTGGTTCCGCAGCGACAAGTGGCACGAGGAGATGTCGCCGGCGCCGGGCGAGACGAAGGACCCGCTCACGCTGGTCCGACCCGGCCACGCCGACCTGGCCGGCATGCAGAAGTACCGGTTCAACGACGCCCGTGACGTGCTCGAACGGGCCTCGGCGCGCGAGACGGCGGCCCGCGTCGCCGGCGGCGCCGTCGCCAAGAAGCTGCTGTCGCACCTCGGCGTCGAGATCATCTCGCACGTCATCCAGATGGGACAGGCCAAGGTCGGCGCCGACTCGCCGCGACCCACGCCGGCCGATCTCGAGTTCGTCGACGCCAACGAGGTGCGCTGCTTCGACGAGGCCGCGGGTGCCGCCATGGTCGACGAGATCAAGGCGGCA
>JAGQSS010000081.1:3337-9549 GCA_020439405.1 Ilumatobacter sp.
ATCCGATCCGCTGGGACAGCGATCAGCAGCGCTACACGCGTCTGTCGACGCTGGCCGGTGGGCTCGAGGGCGGCATCACGAACGGTGAACTGGTCGTCGCCCGGGCGGCGATGAAGCCCCTCGCCACGCTCAATCGTCCGACGCTCGAGACCGTCGACGTGGTGACCAAGGAGACGGGTGTGTCGTTCAAGGAACGCACCGATGTCACGGCGGTCCCGGCGATGGGCGTCGTCGCCGAGACGATGGTCGCGTTGGTGCTCGCCCAGGAGGCGCAGCGCAAGTTCGGCGGCGACTCGATCGGCGAATTCGTGCGGAACGCCGAGTCGTTCCGCGACAACATGGAGCCATGACCGGCCTCCGCCATCTGACGGTCCCGCTCGACGACCGGTCGTACGAGGTCGTCGTCGGCCCGGGCGCCGCGGCGTACCTGGGGACCGTGCTCCCGAAGTCGGCCCGGCGGGCGGCGATCGTGTCGCAGGCGTCGATCCCGCTCGAGGTCGCGACCGATCTCCCGTACGAGCGGTTCGACATCGGCGTCGGCGAGCAGTTCAAGTCGCTCAACACGATCGGCGAGCTGTGCCGTGGCTTTGCCCGGATGGGGCTCACCCGCAACGACGTCGTGATCGGCGTCGGCGGCGGGATGGTCACCGACGTCGCCGGATTCGCCGCTGCGTCGTACCACCGGGGCGTCCCCGTCGTCCACGTGTCGACGACCCTGCTCGGCATGGTCGACGCCGCGATCGGCGGCAAGACCGGTGTGAACCTGCCCGAGGGCAAGAACCTCGTCGGCGCGTTCTGGCAGCCCAGCGGTGTGATTTGCGATCTCGACGCGCTCGACAGCCTGCCCGACCGCGAACGGCGTTGCGGGCTCGGGGAGATGGCGAAGTACCACTTCCTCACCGGTGATGACCTGTTGGCGCTCGACCTGACCGACCGGATCGCCCGATGTGTCGAGATCAAGGCCGACGTGGTCGCGAGCGACGAGCGCGAGGGTGGTCGACGGGCGATCCTCAACTACGGGCACACGCTGGCACATGCGCTCGAGATCTCGACCGAGCACCGGCTCGCCCACGGCGAGGCGGTGGCGATCGGACTGATCTTCGCCGCCCACCTGGCGAACGTGATGGGTCGCATCCCGGTCGAACGTGTCGACGAACACTTCGCCGTCGTGGGGGAGGAGTACGGCCTGGCCACCGACGTGCCGGCGGGGCTCGACGCCGACACGCTCGTCGCCCTGATGCACCGCGACAAGAAGGCGCTCGACGGGCTGACCTTCGTGCTCGACGGACCCGACGGTGTCGAGGTCGTCGCCGGCGTCGACGAGGCGCCGGTGCGCGAGGCGCTCGACCGCATGCTGCCGTGAGCTGGGACCGGCTCGAGACCGAGCGGCTGGTGCTGCGTCGGTGGACCGATGCCGACCGTCCGGCGTTCCACGCCATGAACAGCGACCCGGCGGTGATGGCGACGCTCGGCCCGGTGATGCGGCGCAGCGAATCGGATGCGTTCATGAACCGCATCACCGAGGCGTTCGATCTGCAGGGATACGGGCTCTGGTGTCTCGATCTCGACGGCGATCCGATCGGGTTCACCGGCTACATGAAGCCGTGGTTCCGCGACGGCATCGAGATCGGCTGGCGCATCCGGTCCGATGCCTGGGGGCGTGGCTACGCGCCCGAGGCGGCGCTCGCCTGCCTCGAACTCGGGTTCCGGTCACGCGACGACGGCGGCATCGGCTTCGACGAAGTGATCACGTTCACCGCCGTGACCAACACCAAGTCACGACGCGTGATGGAGAAGCTCGGGTTCACCCGAGACCCGGACGGCGACTTCGACCACCCGGGCGTCGCCGAGGGCAACCCACTCCGGCCGCACGCGCTCTACCGGATGACGGCCGCCGACTGGGCCGACCGGACCTAGGCGACCGGGGCGACGATCTCGTCGACCTCGGCCCGCTCCGCATCGGTGAGCTGCCAGCGGGCGGCGGCGACGTTCGCCTCGATCTGTTCGGGCCGGGTGGCCCCGGCGATGATCGTGGCCACGAGTGGGTGCGAGGTGTGCCAGCTGATCGCCAGATCGAGGAGGGAGTGGCCGCGGTCGGCCGTCCACGCGATCAACCGCTCGACGACGGCGAGCTTGTCGTCGTCGATGAAGTTGTCGGCGCGGTCGCCCCACACGGTGAGGCGAGCACCTTCCGGACGTTCGCTGCCGGCGCGGTACTTGCCGGTGAGGAGGCCGGATTCGAGCGGGAAGTAGGGGACGAAGGCGATGCCGAGCTCGGCGCAGGCATCGAACACGCCGTCGTGTTCGGGGGTGCGGGTGAGCACGCTGTAGTGATTCTGGACCGACGGCCACGACCGCAGACCGAGCTCGGCGCCGACGGCATGTGCCTCGCGGAGCTGGTCGGCGGAGGCGGCGGTGATGCCGATCTCGCGAACCTTGCCCTCGTCACGGAGTTCGGCCAGGCAGCCCAACGTCTCGGCGATCGGGGTGTCGGGGTCGGGACGATGGAGTTGGAAGTGATCGATGTAGTCGGTGTCGAGCCGGGTGAGGCTCGCCTCGAGACGCTTCCTGATCTGGGCCGGATCGCCGCCCCGTTCGCCGTCGGTGAGCGAGGCGGTGTGCCCCCACTTGGTCGCGATCAGTACCTCACCCCGACGTGAGCCGAGCGCCCGGCCGAGCAGCTCCTCCGACGCGCCGGAGCCATACGACTCGGCGGTGTCGAAGTAGTCGATGCCGGCGTCGAGCGCGGCATCCACCACCGCCTGCGTCTGATCGGCATCGATGCGTCCGCCGAAGTTGTTACAGCCGAGGGCATGGTTTCTCCTGGGAGGGCGACTGGCCGGTGCTACGTTCCGGCGATGTTTCGGTCGCAGCGCGATGGGGGCGATGTCGAGCAGCCAACAGTGCTGGTGCATGCTGATGGTGCGGTCCTCGTCCCGATCGGTTGCCCGCCATCGTGGTCGGCCACGTACTTCGTCGTCGTCTCCGATCCGGCCGACACCGAGGGTCTGATCGATCCGCTCCGCTGTCTGAGGCTCGACCCGAGCGAGGTACGGATGTCGACGCGCCCGATCGAGATCCCGGCGATGGAGAGGGCATCTGTCGTGGCATGCGTGGTGCCGGCGTCGACGACCGCGAGTGCTTGGGTCGAGCCGTGGGTGATCTCGGTCGGGTCGGAGACGTTCGCATCGCTCCGACCCCCATTGAGGTCGCATTGGCGCCTGAGGCTGGTCAGTGCGGCCTCGACGCTGCTCTGGCGGTGGCGAGTGGCAGATCGGTGGAGGAGCTCCGGGGCCGCAGATTGCACGAACGACGCATCCCGTTGGAGTCCGTGCAGTTGCTCGAGTACATCCGCGAGTCGGTCGGGCGCCGCATGGTCGTCCAGTGGTTCGACGCGTCGGGACCGGTGGCGCGCACCGACGTCCGGGACGGAGCTCACCTCGTCGACCTGCTCACCGACCCGGCTCACCGGCACCTCGACCATGTGATCGGATTCCCGAACGGCTGGTATGTCGACGGACTGCCCTGGCTCCTCTGACCGGTCTGCGGTTCTGACTGGATCGATAAAATACCGGATAATCAGTTGCATATCGAATACCTGTTCGGATAAGGTGTGTGGACCGACTTCCCCTTCTTTCACCACGATTCGAGAGGAGGACCAGATGCCAGCGAACGATCCACCACGATCGATCGACCAGGCGATCACCACGGTGCACGACACCGACCCCGACGTGTTGGATTGCGACGAGCTCGCCGAGTTCTTGGACGCCATCAGCCAGATCCGGGCTTGGTGTGATGCACGCCAGGTGCGTGCCACCCGCCGGCAGCGTCAACTCGCTGCCGAGGGTCGCGCCGAGCAGGCCGAGCACGCGTTGTCGAACCACGGCCGCCAATCATCCAAAGACGCCAAGACGGCGGCCGAACGCGAGCAGGTGTGCACGTCGATGCCGGGCTTCGAAGCAGCTTTGGGTGAGGGCTCGGTGTCGGCTGGTCACGTCGATGCCGTCGCCGCGGCGACCCGGAACCTCGACGAGGCGGAGCGGGCCGAGTTCATCGGCGAGGCCGACACCTTGCTCGATTCGGCGACTGGTTGCAGTGTCGATCGGTTCGGGAAGGACTGCCGTGACCTCGCCAAGTCGATCCGTGCCCGTCACAACGCACACGCCGCCGAACAGGAGTTGGAGCGGCAGCGTGCCCAGTCGAAAGTGACCCGCTGGGTCGACCAGACGACGGGGATGCACAAGACGTTGATCGAATGCGACCCGGTCACCGACCGAGCCATCTGGTCCGCGATCCAATCCGCACGCGGCCGACTGCGCCGCCGCAACCAGCACACCGGCGAACGCAAGGTGTCCTGGGATCGGTTGACCGTCGACGCGGTCGTCGATGCCGTCACCAACGGTGATGGCGTCGACTCGCGACTGGTCGTGCACATCGGGTTGGCCGAGTTGACCGACATGGTCGCCGACAGTGCACACGTGTTGTGTGAGACCGACACCGGGATCGCGATCCCACCCGAGACGATGCGACACATCGCGTGTGACGCCGACATCATCCCGATCGTCCTCGACGGTGACGGTGTCGTGCTCGACGAAGGCAGAGCCAAACGACTCGCCACACCCGAGCAACGCGTAGCGATCGAAGCCATGCACCCGACGTGTGTGCATCCTCAATGTTCGGTCACGGTCGACGAGTGCCGGATCCACCACACCACCCCCTGGCAGTACGGCGGACGAACCGACCTCGCGGATCTCGCGCCCGTGTGCGAAACACACCACCACCTCGTCCACGAAGGCGGCTGGAACCTGACGATGAGCCCCGCCCGGATCGCGACCTGGACCCGACCCGACGGCACCATCTACTGGACCGGCCCCACCAACCACCGCACCCGACCCGCCGCCTGACCCGTTTGTCGCAGCTACCCTCGGGTGTGTGTCTGACACCGTCTTGTTGTTGCACGGTCCGAACCTGAACCTGCTGGGGGAGCGCGAGCCGCACATCTACGGCACCGACACCCTCGACGACTACGTCGCGTTCACCGCCGCGGCCGCGGCCGAGCACGGCCTCGCAATCGAGGCGTACCAGTCGAACTTCGAGGGCGAGCTGATCCAGCACATCCACACGGCCCGCGGTCGATGCGCCGCGATCGTGATCAACCCCGGCGCGTTCACGCACTACGCCTGGGCGATCCACGATGCCCTCGCCGCGTTCGACGGCCCGATCGTCGAGGTCCACATCTCGAACCCGAACGCCCGAGAACCGTGGCGGCACACCAGCGTCGTCGCCCCCGTGGCCACCGGGTCGATCACCGGGTTCGGCAAGCAGGGGTACGATCTCGCCGTCCGAGCGGTCGCTGCAGCACTGGCGGCTCGATGAGCCGGCGCGACGAACTGCCGCCGATCGGCTACTCGGATCGGATCGGCCGGATCCGCGACCGGGCCACCGAGTTCGGCTTCGACGGGGTTCTCGTCACCGATCTGATCGACGTCCGTTGGCTCACCGGGTTCACCGGATCGTCGGGCACCCTGCTGATCGCGCCCGACCGGGCCGTCCTCGTCACCGATGGTCGGTATCGGGACCGGGCCGCCGACGAACTGACGTCGGCCGGCGCCGAGGCCGACATCGAGGTCGGATTCACCCAGGCCGAACAACGAGCCCTGATCGACAGCGCCGCCGCCGGGCTCCAGAAGGTCGGCGCGTCGGCGACGGCGATCGACCACGCCGCGTGGACCGACCTGGCCGGTCGTCTCCCGATCGAACCGATCAGCGCGATCGTCGCCGCCGAACGACGGGCCAAGGACGCCGGCGAGATCGCCCGGATCGAACTCGCCGCCCACATCGCCGACCGTGCCCTGGCCGAGGTGGCGCCGACGCTCGGCGACGGCGTGACCGAGGCCGACGTCCGGACCGAGCTCGAGTACCGCATGCGACGGCACGGCGCCGACGGCCCGAGCTACGACACCATCGTCGCGAGCGGCCCGAACCACGCCGCCCGGCCGCACCACGAGGCGGGCTCGCGCCGGATCGTCGACGGCGACACCGTGGTGATCGACGTCGGCGCACTGGTCGACGGGTACCACTCCGACATGACCCGCAGCTACGTGATCGGCGAACCGACCGCCGAACAGCGCGACATCTACGACTTCCTGCTGTTCGTGCAAGAGGCCGGTCTGTCCACCGTCGCCGCCGGCGTGAAGGCCTCCGACGTCGAT
>JAGQSS010000081.1:9648-10974 GCA_020439405.1 Ilumatobacter sp.
ATCTACGACTTCCTGCTGTTCGTGCAAGAGGCCGGTCTGTCCACCGTCGCCGCCGGCGTGAAGGCCTCCGACGTCGATACGGCGTGCCGGCACCTCGTCGCCGCGAAGGGTTATCGAGAGTGGTTCCTGCACTCGACCGGGCACGGCGTCGGCCTCCAGATCCACGAAGACCCGTTCGAATCGCCGGTGTCGACCCAGACGCTCGTCGCCGGCGACGTCGTGACTGTCGAACCTGGCCTCTATCGTGTCGGATTCGGTGGCTTTCGCATCGAGGACCTCGTCGAGGTCCGCAGCGAGGGTCACCGCGTATTGACTCAGTCGCCCAAGGACACCCCATGCCTGCCATCACCACCAACGATCTGAAGACCGGGATCACCCTCGAACTCGACAACGGCCTGTTCCAGGTCGTCGAGTTCCAGCACGTCAAGCCCGGCAAGGGTGGCGCGTTCGTGCGCACCAAGCTGCGCAACGTGCGGTCCGGCAACGTGTTCGACCGGACGTTCAACGCCGGTATCCGCGTGGAGCAGGCGATCATCCGTCGCGAAGACATGCAGTTCCTGTACCGCGACGGCGACGACTACGTGTTCATGAACAACGACTCGTACGAGCAGATGAACGTCGCACCGGTCGCGCTCGGCGACGCCGCCGACTACATGATCGAGGGCATGACCGCCCAGGTCGCGTTCTACGAGGGCGAGATCATCAGTGTCGAGATCCCGGCGTCGGTCGAGCTGACCATCACCGAGACCGAGCCCGGCGTGCAGGGCGACCGCAAGACGGGCGCCACCAAGCCCGCCACGCTCGAGACCGGCAAGGTCGTCAACGTCCCGTTGTTCATCGAGCAGGGCGAGAAGATCCGGGTCGACACCCGCACCGGCGACTACATGACGCGCGTCTGATCGGCCGCTCCGATGGAACGTCCCGACGAGCGGTCCGACGCTCGCGAACGAGCGCTGTATCTGCTCTACGAAGCCCACTCGAAGGGCATCGCCCCGGCCGACACGATCGACCTCCAGGTGATCGAACCCGACCAGCTCACCCAGGAACTGGTCCGCGGTGTCGGTGACCACGTGGTGCACCTCGACGCGATGATCGGCGAACGCGCCCAGGGGTGGACCCTGGCTCGCATGCCCGTGCTCGACCTCAACGTGATGCGGCTCGGCGCGTACGAGCTGCTCGAACGACCGCACGTCCCGACGGCGGTCGTGCTCAACGAGGCGGTCGAACTCGCCAAGCGCTTCTCGACCGACGACTCCGGTCGCTTCGTGAACGGTGTCCTGGCGGCGATCGCCAAGGACGCCCGCCCACCGGCCGAGTGATCGGCCG
>JAGQSS010000081.1:11072-12495 GCA_020439405.1 Ilumatobacter sp.
GACGACTCCGGTCGCTTCGTGAACGGTGTCCTGGCGGCGATCGCCAAGGACGCCCGCCCACCGGCCGAGTGATCGGCCGTCGGCACCGCCTCGACCGGTAGGGTCGCGCCGCATGCGAGCCGAGGAGCGTTGGCGATACCTCGTCAGCCTCGGCGTGGGGCTGCTCCTCGTCGTCCTGCTCGGACCCGGTTGGTCGTCCGGGCTCGAGTCGCCGTTCCCCGATTCGTCCTCGTACCTCGCCGTCGCCGACACCGGGCCGTGGTCGCCCGGGTTCTGGTTCGCCGAACGGCCGCCCACCTACCCGTTGCTGATCTGGCTCGTCGGGCCGTCGGCGCGGGCGATCGTGCTGGCGCAGACCCTGATCTGGGTCGCCGCCGTCGCCTTCTTGTTCGCCACGCTCTGGGAGCAGATCCGCGACGTCCGTGTCCGCCTGGTGACCATCGTGGCGATCGGAGCGGTCCTGATCGAGACCCGATGGATGTTCTGGCAGACGCTGGTGCTGACCGAGTCGATGTCGAACTCGCTCGTCCTCGCGTGGACCGCGGCGTGGATCAGGTGGTTCGCCGTGCCGGGCAGAGGCAGGCTCGTGCTGGCCGTGTCCCTCACCGGCGCCTGGATGCTGCTGCGCGACTCGAACGCCGTCACGATGACGGCGGTCCTCGTCCCGCTCGCCGTCGCCGGGCTCTGGTGGGAGCGTCGACGCCCGTCGCCCCGGCTCCGTGGACTGGTCACGGCGTCCGTCGTCCTCGTCCTGGTGGGGGCGGTGTCGGTGATCGGCCAGGTGTCGACCGGGCGCGGCGAGTACTCGTTCCACAACAACGTCGGGTTGCGCTGGCTCCCCGACGAGTCGATGCGCGACTGGATGATCGACCACGGGATGCCGTACGACGAGGCACTCGCCGAACGGACCGGGTCCGACGCCTGGGCCGACGGCGAGGCGTTCCTGCGCGACGCGCGGCTCGCCGAGTACCGCGCCTGGGCGGCCGGGTCGGGCCGGGTCGCCGCCGCGTGGTCGTTCGTGATCCGCGGCCCGTGGTACGTCGATCGGTTCGTCGACGAGATCCCGCTCCACACCGCCTCCGGGTTCGGCGCCTACGACGCCCATCGTGTCCACGAGCAGTTCCCGGAGACGACGATCGGTCCACTCGATCCGACCGACTCCGGCTGGTCGATGGTGGTGTGGACGCTGGTCTCGATCGCCGCGGTCGTCGTAGCCTGGCGGACGCGTCGGTGGCTCGGGGCGCTCGCCACCTTCCTGCTCGTGCCGATCACCGTCGACTTCTATCTCGTGTTCGTCGCCGACGCGGTCGAGGTCGGTCGTCACCTCGCGGGCCCGATGTTCCGGATGTCGGTCGTGTGCATCGTCGTCGCCGGCCTGGCGATCGACGCCGCCCTGACGTCGCGGCGTGACGAGGCACACACC
>JAGQSS010000820.1 GCA_020439405.1 Ilumatobacter sp.
GTCATGCCGTAGCGCTCGAGGATGCGGTGACCGGTGCGTGCCTCGAACGCGCGGTGGGTGTCGGCCAGCAGCGGCGCCGAGCCTGAGATGAAAAGGCGCATGTTGGCGCAAGTGTCACGGGTGAACCTGGGGTTGTCGAGCAACCGGGTGTAGAAGGTCGGTACGCCCATCATCACGGTGGCCTCTCCGAGACGGTCGATGACGCCATCGGCGTCGAAGCGCGGCATGAAGATCACCCGCGAGCCGCCGAGCAGGGCGCAGTGCAGCGCCACGAACAGGCCGTGGACGTGGAAGATCGGCAGTGCGTGCAGCAGCACATCGTCGGGTCGCCAGTGCCAGGTGTCGTACAGCACCTGCGCGTTCGACGCGAGGTTGGCGTGACTGAGCATCGCACCCTTCGAGCGCCCGGTGGTACCCGAGGTATAAAGGATGGCGGCCAGGTCGTCGGCAGCGACCTCGACGATCCCGTCATTCACGGCTTGCGCCGCCAGCGCATCCGTCAGGCTGCCCCGCCCGCTGGCGTCGAGACTGAGCAACCCGGGCACGCCGGACTCGCGCGCTACCATGGCCATCGCGGACTGCGCGTTCGGCGCACAGACGAACAGGCGCGGCGTCGCGTCCTGCAGAA
>JAGQSS010000821.1 GCA_020439405.1 Ilumatobacter sp.
CCGCCGCTACGTGGGTGACAACGTCCGCACCACCGTCGAGCAGAACATCGTGCTGCGGTACGTCAGCAACGCCGACCTCCCGGCGCTGCATCGGGATCTGACCGCCGCGAAGCTCGCGGAGCCCGGTGCCGGGACGATCATGGACATCACCGCCTGCCCGGGAACCGACACCTGCAAGCTCGGCATCGCCTCGTCACGGGGCCTCGCCGCCGAGCTGAGAAACCGGATGGCGCGAGCGTCCTTCGTCGCCGATGCCGCCATCGAGGGTCTGCGCATCAAGGTGAGCGGTTGCTTCAACAGCTGCGGTCAGCACCACGTCGCCGACATCGGCTTCTTCGGTAACAACCGGAAGGTCGATGGGTATTCGGTGCCCCACTTCCAGGTGGTGCTCGGGGGACGCTGGCGCGAGAACGCCGGTTCCTACGGCATGGCGGTGGGCGCGATCCCCAGCAAGCGGATCCCGGACGTGGTCGAGACGCTCACGACGCGCTTCGCGTCGGACCGGAGCGGCGATGAATCGTTCCAGGACTGGATCGCCCGGCTCGGCAAGAAGGAGATCGGCGCCATGCTGGCCGACCTGAAGCCGGTGCCCGCCCACGATCTGGATCCGTCCTTCTACGTCGATTGG
>JAGQSS010000822.1 GCA_020439405.1 Ilumatobacter sp.
GCTCGGCCAGGGTCGAGAGAACGCCAAGAACTTCCTCACCGAGCATCTCGAGGTGATGATGGAGATCAGCGACAAGGTCATGATCGCCGCCGGTCTCCGGGCCGACCCCGATGCGCTGACGGGCGCCGACGACGAGTTCACCGACGCCGACGACGAACCCATCTCCCTCGACTGATTCGAGTCGCCGGGGTGGTCGGTTGATGTGAGACCAGAACCGACCACCCCGGAGACCGTGACCAGACAGCACCTGGTCGGTTCTGGTCTGACATCAACCGACCAGACACCAGGTCGGTTCTGGTCTGACATCAACCGACCTCCGGGTCGCCCGTTGCGTCGAGCGGATGTCACGATCACGCCCATGACGCGCTTCGTCGACCTGCAACCCCAACTCACCGAGGTCGCCGCCGGCCTCCGGTTCCCGGAGGGTCCGATCGCCATGCCCGACGGCTCGGTGATCCTCGTCGAGATGTTCGGGCCGCGCCTGACACGCATCCGGCCCGACGGCAGCGCCGAGACGATCGCCGAGATCCCCGGCGGGCCGAACGGTGCGGCGCTCGGTCCCGACGGCGCGGTGTACCTGTGCAACAACGGTGGAGCGTTCCAGCCGGTCGAGCTCGGCGACCTCCTC
>JAGQSS010000823.1 GCA_020439405.1 Ilumatobacter sp.
GTGGGCTGCGTGCTGGTGGATCCCGACGGCCGCATCGTCGGCCGCGGCCACACCCAGCCGGGCGGCCGCCCCCATGCGGAAGTCGTCGCACTGGCCCGTGCCGGGGAGCGCGCCCGCGGCGCCACCGCCTATGTAACGCTGGAACCGTGCAGCCATACCGGCGAGACGGGGCCGTGTGCCGATGCCCTGGTGGCCGCCGGCATCGTCCGCTGCGTGGTGACCATGGTGGACCCGGACCCGCGGGTGTCCGGCCGCGGCATCGAGCGCATGCGCGCCGCCGGCATCGAGGTCGAGGTCGGGCGGGATGCCGAGCGGGCGGCGCAAATCAGTGCCGGTTTCCTCTCCCGCGTGCTGCAGGGCCGCCCCCACGTCACCCTGAAGCTGGCCACCACGCTGGATGGCCGCATCGCCACCCATACCGGCGTCAGCCGCTGGATCACGGGGGAGGATGCGCGGCGCCTCGGCCACGGCCTGCGCGCCCAGGCCGATGCCATCCTGGTGGGCAGCCTGACCGCCATCGCCGACGACCCGGAGCTGACCTGCCGGCTGCCGGGGCTGGCCCATCGCTCGCCCGTGCGTATCGTCGTGGACAGCCACCTGCGGCTGCCGCTCACCGCGCGCATCGTCG
>JAGQSS010000824.1 GCA_020439405.1 Ilumatobacter sp.
GTCAGGCCCAGCACATTGGTGCCGGTGCCATCGTCGCTGATCTGGATGGTGGCCACCTGCAGGGCGGCACTGGTGTTGGTTCCCTCGAAGATCGAGGCGGTTGCGCCGATCAGGGCGACGGTCGGTGCCTCGTTCACGTTGAGGATGGTCACCGGCAGGGCGGCGCTGTCCTCGGCCCCTGCCCCGATCCCGGCATCATCCACCGCAACCGAGACATCGAGCGCAGCCTGGGTTTCGAAATCCAGCACCGTACCCGCCTTGAGGTAAAGCTCATCCCCGTCGATCTCGAACAGATCCGCATCCGCGCCGGTCAGGCTCAGCACGTTGGTGCCGATGGCATCGTCGGTGATGACGATATCGGCCATCTTGATCCGCGCCGAGGTGTCGGTGTCTTCGCTCAGCTCGGTCACCGCGCCGGTCAGCGCAACGCTCGGGGCCTCGTTGACATCGGTCACGCCGATGGTCAGGGCGACACTGTCCTCGGGGCCGGAGCCCAGCTGGGTGTCATCGACCAGAACGGTCACGTCGAGCGCCGCGGCGGTTTCGAAATCCAGCACCGTGCCGGCCTTCAGGAACAGTTCGGTCCCGATGATCTCGAACAGCGCCGCATCCGTACCGGACAGGGAC
>JAGQSS010000825.1 GCA_020439405.1 Ilumatobacter sp.
GTGATGACCTCGCCCAATCCGCCGATGGTCTACGACTACTTCGGGTTCCCTCCCGAGACATACCAGATCCGGTATCCAGCCCCCGGCGCGCCCGCGCTGGCGCAGCGCACGGCCGACCTGCTGCGGGCGGCGGGGCACAGGGTGAACCTGGACGGACAGCAGGGCTTCGACCACGGCACCTTCGCCCCGATGGCGGTGATCTGGCCCGAGGCCGACATGCCGACCTACCAGCTCTCGATCCGCAAGGACTATGACCCCGCCACCCATTTCGCCATCGGCCGCGCGCTTGCCCCGCTGCGCGAGGAGGGCGTTCTGATCGTCGGCTCGGGCCTGTCGTTCCACAACCTGCGCATGTTCGGGCCGCAGGCCAAGGTGCCGTCCGAGGCCTTCGACGCCTGGCTCGACAAGACCCTTGCGCTGCCGGGCGAAGACCGCACCGCCGCCCTGCTGAACTGGGAAAGCGCCCCCTACGCCCGCGTCTGCCACGCGCAGGAGGACCACCTGGTGCCGCTTTTCGTCGCGCTGGGCGCGGCCGAAAACGATGCGGCCGAACGGGTCTATCACGACGTCATGCTGCGCGGGGGGGTAACGGCGTCGAGCTACCGCTTCCACTGACGCGCCCGGGAT
>JAGQSS010000826.1 GCA_020439405.1 Ilumatobacter sp.
CGGGATTTACCTCGATCAGCATGTACCCCAAACTGTGGGCGGCAAGCGGGCTGTCCTACCCTGACCTGATTGATCGCTTGATCACGCTGGCCCTGGAGCGTGCCGAAGAGCGCCGGCAGAGCCTGACCGACTATCTGCAGGCCAGCGATACACCTTTATTACCTAATCCTTAACCCAATCATCAACCCAGCCGTCAACTATGCAAAATGCGTTATCCATCCGACAGCTCAGCCGTAACTTTGGGGGCGTGCGGGCTGTGCATGATTGTTCATTCGATATCGCCGAGGGCAGCATTACCGGCCTGATCGGCCCGAACGGTGCCGGCAAGACTACGCTGTTCAATATGATCGCCGGTCTGTTTCCACCCAGCGCCGGGCAGATTATGTATTACGGTCAGGATGTTACCGGGTTGCCGGCGCATCGCTTGTTTCATCTCGGCATTGTGCGCACTTTTCAAATCCCTCATGAATTCAGCCAGATGACCGTGCTGGATAATCTCCTGCTGGTGCCGCCGCGCCAGGCTGGCGAAAATCTGTTCACGACCTGGTTCGCCTGGGGCCGGGTGCGACGTCAGGAAAGTCAGCTGCGGGAACGGGCGCTGGAAGTGCTGGCGTTTCTCGGTCTCG
>JAGQSS010000827.1 GCA_020439405.1 Ilumatobacter sp.
TCGTTCCGGCTTCGTCCGGCTTCATGCGCTTTGGTGAACACGATCTTGTCGCCATGAGGACGCACTACCCGCCCGCCGTGCGTAATCAGATCCAGGCGGTGTTCCAGGATCCGTATTCATCGCTCAATCCGTCGATGACGGTCGAGGACATCATCACGGAGCCGCTGCGCGTGCACACAAGGTTGACCAGGGTCGAGCGGCGGGAGAGGGCAATCGAACTGCTCGGACTGGTATCACTTCAGGAAGAGCATCTGACGCGCCACCCGCACCAGTTCTCGGGCGGTCAGCGCCAGCGCATCGCAATCGCTTCCGCGCTTGCCCTGCAGCCGAAGCTGATCGTGCTCGACGAGCCGGTGAGCGCGCTCGACGTGTCGACGCAGAACCAGATCATCAATCTGCTCTACGAGCGCCGCGATGCGCTGGGCATCGCCTATCTGCTGATCGCCCACGACCTTGCGCTGGTGCATCATATCTCTGACCGCATAGCCGTCATGTATCTCGGCCATATCGTTGAGGAGGGGCCGTCCGACCGGATCTACGGGAAGCCCGCGCACCCCTACACGAAGGCGCTGCTGGACGCGGTGCCGCTGCTCGATCCCGAGCTGCAGCGGGCGCGGCGCGCCAGC
>JAGQSS010000828.1 GCA_020439405.1 Ilumatobacter sp.
GTCGGCACTCGCGGCGCTGGGCAAGGAACTGGTCGTCGAGACGCGAGACCGCGCCGCCTGACACCTCGACCTGGGCGGTCGGTGGACGAACGGCCGCTGACACTGCTGTCCGCTCGGCCGTTGGGATCACCCCTGTTCCCGGCCAACTCTTAGGCAGGGGCTACAGGATCTGATCCAGGAACTGCCGCGTCCGCGGGTCCTTCGCCTCGACGAAGAAGGTCCTGGGCGGGCCGTGCTCGACGATGACGCCGCGGTCGGTGAAGTAGATATGGTCGCCGACCTCCCGCGCGAATCCCATCTCGTGGGTGACGAGGATGCAGGTCATTCCTTCCTCCGCCAGTTCGCGGATGGTGACCAGTACCTCCTTCACCGTCTCCGGATCGAGCGCCGCCGTCACCTCGTCGAACAGCATCAGCTCGGGATTCATGGCGAGCGAGCGCGCGATGGCGACCCGTTGCTGCTGCCCGCCGGACAGTTCGCCCGGATAGCTCGCCTCCTTGCCCTCCAGGCGCACCTTCTTGAGGAGCGCCCAGGCGCGCTCCTCGACCGCCTTGCGGTCCTGCTTCAGCACATGGATCGGCGCCATCATGACGTTCTGCAGCGCCGTCTTGTGCGGGAAAAGATTG
>JAGQSS010000829.1 GCA_020439405.1 Ilumatobacter sp.
CGAGGCGAGCACCAGCACGGTGGCAACCCCCAGCAGCGATTCGTCGATTGCGTTGAAACTGGCGAATCCAACATCCTGAAGGACGGCGAAATCGCTCGGTTCGATCATCCGCTGGGCAAAGTTGGTCAGACTTCGAAAGAGCGCGCCGAAGATGATGCCGATCATGACGAGCAGGTAGAGGCTATAGCGCGACCGGAGAAAGAGCACCCAGAAGAGCGCAGTCGAAAAGACGGTCATGATGGCAACCTCGACCCCGAACTGCATCTTGGGATCGAGCGTCAACAGGGTATGGCCTCCAAAGAAGAAGACGACCATCGTCTGGATCAGCATGTAGAGCGCATCGAACCCCATGATGGCCGGGGTCAGAATGCGATTTTCGGTAATCGTCTGGAATGCGACCGTCGAGACCGAGATGGCGATGCCCACGATCGCCATGGCGACGACCTTGCGCGCGCGGAAGGGAAGGACGAAATCCCAATTCCCCCGCGTGTTGATCGTCATGAAGAACACAATGGTCGCAATCGTGGCAAGCAGCAGCAGCCCGAGGCGAAGCAACGGGGTACGGTCGGTACGCCAATGGGTACGAACCCCCTGGGCAATTGCGGTGGTGCTAACCGACACGGGG
>JAGQSS010000082.1 GCA_020439405.1 Ilumatobacter sp.
GGTGCGAGTGACTCCAGGCCTCATCACAGCGATCCTGGACGACCTTGACAAATGTTCCTGTCAAGGATCAGACTGACGGCGTGCGAGACATTGCGGTGATCGACGATCCCCGATCGGCCACCGTGGCGCTCGACCCGGTGCGCGCCCGGCTCCTCGACGAACTCGCCAAGCAACCGGCGTCCGCGGCCGAGATCGCCGCTGCTCTCGAACTTCCCCGCCAGCGCGTGAACTATCACCTGCGCACCCTCGAGGAACACGGGCTCGTCGAGCTGGCGGAGATCCAGGCACACGGCGGCATCACCGAGCGGCGGATGCGGGCGACCGCCGCTCGTTTCGTGGTGTCACCCGCCGCCATCAGCGACGGCGACAGGCCCGAACTCGTCGGCGACCGACTGTCGGCCGGCTACCTGATGGCGCTCGGCGGACGGCTGGTGAGCGACCTCGCCCGACTCAGTCGCCTCGCGGGCGACGCCGATACTCGGCTCCCGACGTTCTCGATCGACACGGAGATCGGCTTCGCATCGGCTGCCGACCGTGCGGCGTTCGCCGACGAACTCACCGCCGCCGTCACCGAACTGGCCGCCAGATACCACCACGACGACGGACGACCGCACCGGCTCGTCGTCGCCGCCCACCCCACACCACCTGCCACACAACCCGAGGAAACACCGTGACCGAACCCCGCACCGCCCACTCCGTCGAGATCGAACTCCACATCGACGGAACGCTCCATGACGTCTGGCGGGCGATCGCCACGGCGGGCGGCATCTCGTCGTGGATGATGCCGACCGACCTCGATCCCGAACCAGGCGGACGAGTCGTGTTCCACATGGGTCCCGATTTCGACTCCGTCGGCAAGGTCACCCACGTCGAGGCCGAGCGCCGCTTCGTCTACGAGGAGGACTGGGCCGCCATCTCCGGCAACGACGGAGCCGCCGTCGGCCCCCTCGTCACCGAGTTCCTGGTCGAGGCGCATTCGGGTGGCAGCTGCACCGTGCGGGTGGTCACGAGTGCGTTCGGCACCGGCGCCGAGTGGGAGAACGAGTTCTTCGACGAGCTGTCGGCCGGCTGGGTCCCGATGCTCGACAACCTCCGCCTCTACGTCGAGGGGTTCCCCGGGCAGACCGCGTCGACCATGTGGATCGACCCCGGCCTGAGCGTCGCACCCCGACCGGCCATCGAGGCGGTTCGCGATCGCTTCGGCGTCACCGCCGTAGGCGATCACACCGAACGTCACGGCATCGAGGCCGTCGTCGAACGCTCGATCCCACACCACGTCCTCCTCCGCGTGTCGACCCCCGTCACCGGCTTCTTCTCGTTCCTCGCCGCCGGCAACGACGACGAGGGCGGCCTGGGCCTCGTCACCTACCTGTTCGGCGACGGTGCCGACGCATACATCGCGTCCCACGAGGCGAGCTGGCGCGACTGGTTGCGCGACGTGATCGCCGAGGTCAACGGCATCGACCCGGGCGACGGGTCCTGAACGGCTGCTCCCCCACCGCGAAACTCCGCGACGCCCGCCCGGCCCGAGACCGTAGCGTCGGAGCGCTCGCCGCACGAACGACTCATCATGTCCGCCTCCCCTGATCTCCATCCGGCGTCTCCGCCCGTTCCCGACACGAGCTCGACGTTCCATCACCTGCTCGCCAACACCCTGATCAGCGGGGTGAGCAGTTCCTTCCTGTGGTTCGCACTCACCTTCTGGGTGTACCTCGAGACCCGGTCCGTCGTCACCACCGGCGTGATCGGCGGCGCGTTCACCTTGGCCAGCGCCGTGCTCGGCCCGGTGATCGGCACCTTCGTCGACCGCCACCGCAAGATCCACGTCATGCGCGCCACGACCGCGCTGTCGGCAGCCTGCTACGCCGCCGCGACCGTCGTCTACGTGTCCGCCCCGTCCGACGAGCTCCTCCGACTCACGAACCCGTGGTTCTGGGTGCTCGTGTTGTCGACCCTGTTCGGTTCGGTGGCCGGAGCGCTTCGTGGCGTCGCGCTGTCGACCTGCGTGACGTTGCTCGTGCCCGTCGAACGACGGGACCGTGCCAACGGACTGGTCGGCACCGTCAGCGGCGTGTCGTTCGCCATCACGTCGGTGTTCAGCGGACTCGTGATCGGCATGCTCGGGATGGGTTGGGCGTATGCGATCACGCTCACCCTGACGCTCGCCGCCCTCGCCGATCTGTTCGTGCTCGACATCCCCGAGCCGCGCATCGTTCGACAGCCGGGCGATACCGAGCCGATGATCGACATCCGCGGCGCGCTCGAGGCGATCGCCGCCGTCCCGGGCCTCAAGATGCTCATCGCCCTCGCCGCGTTCAACAACCTGCTCGGCGGCGTCTTCATGGCGCTCATGGACGCGTACGGTCTCGAGCTCGTCTCGGTCGAGGCGTGGGGCTTCCTGTGGGGCGGGCTCAGCCTGGCATTCATCCTGGGCGGCCTCCTCGTCGCCAAGTTCGGTCTCGGCCCCGTCCCGGTCCGCACGATCGTGGTCGCCAACCTCGTGAACTGGATCGCCTGTTCGGTGTTCGCGCTCCGGTCGTCGATCGTCCTGCTCACGATCGGGATGGCCGTGTGGCTGACCCTGATGCCGGTCATCGAGGCCGCCGAACAGACCGTGTTGCAGCGGGCGATCCCGTTCGAGCGTCAGGGCCGGGTCTTCGGGTTCGCACAGCTCGTCGAGAACGCCGCCTCGCCGCTCACCGCGTTCCTCATGGCGCCGTTCGCCGAGGCGGTGGTGATCCCGTTCATGACCGACGGGGCCGGCGCCGACTCGATCGGGAGCTGGTTCGGCACCGGCATCGACCGCGGGTTGGCGCTGATGTTCGTCCTCGCCGGCCTCATCGGCATCGCGATCACCTTCGGCGTCTGGCGATCGCGCTCCTACCGCCTCCTGGTCGCCACGACCTGACCGGCCACGCCGGCACCCGTCAGTCGTCCGCCGGTCACCAGCCCACGACAGCGACGGATCGCCGGGACGGTCATGGCGGACTGGCAAGATAACGCCTGATCGAAGGAGCCCTGCGCTGACCGACGACCCGTTCCAGACCCAGCCGACCACCACGCCACCGCCGATATCGTCGAGGCGGCCGTGCGCGACTGTCCCTGATCCCGCGCTCGAACGCCGACTGACTCAGTCCAGATGGACGAGGCTGCGGAATCGGCCCGAGAACGCTGCTGCTCCCACCGCGACGAGCGAGGCGACGAGGACGACGATCCCCCAGCGCTGCGCGGCATCGCTCGTCCCGTCGGCCGCGACGTCGAGCAACATGGCAACCGCCGCGGCGACCCAGCCGAACGCCACGATGCGCAACGCAACACGCTCGACGTGCGTGAGATCCGGATCGTCGGCGACGGCGGTCGACGGCGCTCCGTCGGAGCGCATCAGATCCTCGATCCATCGAACTGGTGACGTCACCGCGAGCACCACGACCGGCGACCAGATCAGCACGACCGCGGCGAGCCCGACCGATCCGGTCGGACCGAGGTCGTCGCCACGACCCAGTTCGGCCACGATGGCGTCGGCCACATAGATCGCGAGCGCCGTGGTGAGCAGGGCGAGCAACGCCTTCACGTAGCGAAGCACGAGTCCACGAAGCCGGAGCACGTGCCGCGCCATGCCGTGCTCGATCTTGGCAACTTCCTCGAGGAGCGTTCTCGGCGACGATGCGGCGAGCTGGAACAAGCCCTGGGCACGAGCGACGTCGTCGTGGCCCGACACGACGCCGTCGTACACCGACAGCTGCCGATCGACCCGTGCACGCGATCGCTCGTTGGTCGGGACGAGCAGTTCGACGATGCGCGGGTCGCGGCGGCTGTCCTCCAGCGACACCGCCGCGTCGGGGCCCAGTTCGTCGGACGGCAAGCGGAGTCCGGTGAGCGTGAACCTCGGCGTGAACAGGTCGCGATCACCGCCCAGGTGGTGGGCATGGAAGTAGAACCGGGCGAGGTCGGCGAACAACAACCACAGCGCGACGACCGGGACGGCCAGCATCGCGATCACGCCGACGCCGAGCGCCACGTCGGCCGGAGCGATCTCGCCGACGACGAGCGACCGCAGCACCCCAGTGACCGAGTCGCGGGCGACGACCGGCAGCACCACCAACAGTCCCGCCCCTGACAGCATCCCGACAGCGATCCGGTGCAAGGTCGAGAGTCGCACTTCGCATCGTGCGACGAAGGCGCGCGTCGCGGCGCGCTCGTCGGCTGTCAGCGGCACGAGTTCCGGTGAGGGACCGTTCATCTCGCGATTCTCCCCCATCTCGTGATCAACGTGGGGCGGCGACCATGCCGGCCAGGGGGTATCGCGGCGTGCGGACCGACGCGAGTCGGCCGATGTCGGCGACGACCATCACCGACCGGTGCTCGAGACGCTCTCGGAGTACCTCGGCGGGGACGAGTCCGGCGTCGGCGACGACGTGCGCCGGGACCACCAGCAGGTCGCCGTCCTCGACCAGGTCGACGGTGGTGCCCGACCGGACTCGGTAACTCCCGAACGTCGCCTCGGCGTCGACGAGTGGTTGCTCGGTCCCCTCGGCGACGAGCACGTGGAGCGGCACGACGAGACCGTGCGCGACACGACGGGCGACGTCGAGTGCCAGCCGAGTGTCTTCTGCGGTGGTGATCGCTCGTGTGTCGCCGGTGAGCGTGACCACGCGAGTGATCGCCATGTCGCCCACGGCGACCGCGATGCACGGCACCTGCGCGGTGGCGCCGATCTGGGCGAGCTCGTCGCCGAGCCCCAGTTCGAGGACGAGACGCTCGTGCGGCACCGGCAACAGCAAGGCAGTGGCCCCGGCCTCCTCGGCCAACTGGGTCACACCCGACTGCACGGTGGCGGCCACACGAACGACCCCATCCGTGTCGTGGCCGATGTGGACCAGCGCGTGCTCGAACGACTCGAGCTGTTCCGCGGCACGCTCCTTCGGGATCGTCTTCGTCGCGACGGCCAGCGGCGTCACGAGACCACCGTCGTCGTTCGCCACTGCGGTCGCCAACCGTGCCACGGTCTCGGCGGTACCGGCTGTCGCCGGGGCGACGGCGACGACGTGATCGCCGAGACGAGACGCGTCGGTCGTCGGCGGTCCGATCAGCTTGGCCACGGCGCGCGTCCCGAACGAGGTGATCAGCACCGAGAAGACGACGGCGACGACGGCGGCGTTGAAGATCTTCTCGTCGAACAGTCCGGTCGAGATCCCGACCTGGGCGACGGCGAGCGTCGCCGCGGCCTGGCCGATCGTGAGGGCCGTCATCATGGCGACCTCGTTGCGTTGCAGGCCGAACACGAGGCCGGCGATCCCGGCAGCGGCCGACTTGCCGACGACCACCACCGCCGTGAAGACGACCGCCAGCCACAGCGTCGCCGGATCGAACGCCGCGGCCGGGTCGATCGACAGTCCGACCGAGACGAGGAACGCGGGCACGAACAGTGCACTGCCGAAGAACTCGATCCGTTCCATCAACTCGCCACGACCGGGCACGTTGCGGTTGATGCCGAGCCCGGCGAGGAATGCGCCGACGAGGCCCTCGACACCACCGAGCAGGCTGATGACGCCACCCGCGGCCATGATCGTGAGCGCCCACATGAAGCGCTCGGTCCGCGCGTGCAGGACGTGGGCGAACATCCACGTCGTGGCCTTCGGGACGACGACGAAGCAGAAGACGACCAGGAGGCCCAGGCCGAGCCAGAGCGGGAGGGTGCTCGACTCGCCGGCGGAGGCGGTGCCGGCCTCCTCGTCGACCGTTGCCGACGACGACGCCACCGCGAGCACCACGAGCGACAGGACGTCGGTGATCACGGTCGCCGCGACCGCGAGCCCGACGGCCGGATTGCGGTCGAGTCCGGCCGCCTTCGCCTCCGGGTATGCGACGAGCGTGTGACTCGCCCACATCGCGCCCACGAGCGCCGCAGAGTTCGCGCCGAGGTCGAGGTACCAGATGCCGACGGCGAGCGACAGCGCGAACGGGACGGCGAAAGTGAGGAGGCCGAACGAGACCGCCTGTGTTCGCCGGTTCATGAACTCCTTGAGATCGAGCTCGACGCCGGCGACGAACATCAGATACAGCAGCCCGGCGGCGCCGACGGTGGCGACGAATCCCCCGGGCCGGAGCCATTCGAGCACGTACGGCCCCATGATCGTGCCCATGGCGATCAGCCCGATCAGCCCGGGGATCCGTAGGCGCTCGGCGAGGATCGGCCCCAACAGCACGGCGAAGCCGAGCAACAACAGCCCGGCCTCGACCGAGTACTTCACTTCCGATGCGATGATCATCCGTCCGCTCCTGATGGACGACCCCCGAGCGGGTCACTGTCGGAACAATAGGCCGCGCCCTCGGCGGGTCAGGGGAACAGATCGGGCCGCATCGACCGCATCTCGGCAGCGACCCGCTCGCCGTACTCGACCGCCAGCGGGTACACCGCCCGGCCGATCCGGATGTCGACGATGTCGCGCACCCGCTTGCCGCCGCAGGCCACCATCTCGGCCGTCGGGACGACGTGCAGCACGTCGCCACCCCACCGGTCGACCCAGCGACGGATCTCCCGCGTCGCCTGCCAGGCACCTGCCCGTCCGGCGACGCCCTGCCCGTCGCGAGCGAACGGGGTCACCAGCAACATGAACGACGCCTCGGGCGTCAGATCGGCCGAGGCCAGACTGACCGCCCCACCGTCGATGAACCAGTGCCCGTCGACCCGATGCGGCCGGATGACCGGGAACGCCGCCGAGCTCGCCGCCACGATGTCGTCGATGCCGTGATCGGCACTGTTCAGCACCTCACGCTTCCAGCCACGCATCCGGACAGCGACGGCAGCGACGTCGGGATCGTGCAGGTCGCGGTAGACCAGGTCGGCGAACGCATAGCCGTCGCTCCACGGCCGACCGGTCTTCTCCCCCACCTGCTCGGCCCACTGCTCGGCGAACTCGTCGAAGTCGAGTCCGAGGCGGAGTGCGGCCACGGTGTGCGAACCGGCCGACGTCCCGATCATCGGGTAGGCGGTCACGTCGATGCCGGCGTTCCGGAGCCCGTGCGCCACGCCCATGTCGAACCCGAACCCGAACCCACCACCACCGCCGAAGTTGGTCGCCAGCGCCGGACGCGACTCGTGATGCCACATGACCGCCACGGTACCGAGACGGCACGACGGTCCGCCGCTCCTCGGCTCGAACCTCGAACGCGTCAGTCGGCGTCGGACACCAGGTCCTTGATCGCGCCGACCACATAGAGGATCGACAGGATCAGGAACACGGCACCGATCACCGACTTGATCTGGTCCTCGTCGAACGACGAGCGTCGCGACACCGGCGTGGCGACCGCCCCGGCGACCGAGCTCCGCCATCCTCGCAACCCTGCCAACCCGACGTCCTTCGTACGCATGCTTCCCGCATACCCCGTCCGCGTGACTGTGTAACACGATCGGGTTCGGTGTCCGGTTCTCGACACGAGCCTCCACACTGTGGCGATGGACGGGGCGGGACGACGCTGATGGATCCGCAGCCGTGGGTCCTCGCCGCCGGTGTGCTGCTCCTCACCGGGGTGCTCGCCAGCAAACCGTCGTCGCGGTACGGCGTCCCGGGCCTCCTGCTCTTCCTCGGACTCGGCATGCTCGCCGGGTCGGACGGGCTCGGCGGCATCGAGTTCGACGACGTCGAACTCGCACGCTCGCTCGGCATCGTCGCCCTCGCCTTCATCCTGTTCAGCGGCGGACTCGGCACGAAGTACGTCGACATCCGTCGGGTGCTGGCGCCGGGTCTGACGCTCGCGACCGTGGGCGTCGCCGTCACCGCACTCGCGCTCGGCGGCCTGTCGTCGTGGCTCCTCGACATCACCCTCCAGGAGGGATTCCTCCTGGGCGCCGTCGTCGCGTCGACCGATGCCGCCGCCGTCTTCGCGATCCTCCGCTCACGCGGCGTCGCGATGGAGCAGCGGCTCGGCTCGATGCTCGAACTCGAATCGGGCAGCAACGACCCCGCCGCCGTCTTCCTGACGCTCGCGATGATCGACGTCATCGACGGCGACGCCAGCGCGGGCGGCATCGTCGCCTCGTTCTTCCTCCAGATGTCGATCGGGCTCGTCGCCGGCTACGTGCTGGCGCGGCTCGCGATCTGGATCATCAATCGGGTGGCGCTCGACTTCGACGGGCTCTACCCGGTGCTCACCTTCGCCTTCGTCCTGATCGTGCTCGAAGGCGTGACGCAGCTGGGCGGCAGCGGGTTCCTGGCCCTGTACGTCGCCGGTGTGACCCTCGGGAACCGGAGCTTCGTCCACAAGCGCAGCCTGATCCGCTTCCACGACGCCGTCGCCTGGCTGATGCAGATCGGGATGTTCGTGATGCTCGGGCTCTTCGTGTTCCCGAGAGAGTTCCCCGACATCGTGTGGCCCGCACTCGGCGTCACGGCGCTCCTGATGTTCGTCGCCCGGCCGCTGGCCGCGTTCGCGACGCTGCTCCCCTACCGGCTCCCGGTCCGTCAGGTCGCGTTCGTGTCGTGGGTCGGCCTGCGCGGCGCCACACCGATCATCCTGGCGACGTTCCCGGTGGCCGCCGGCCTCGACAACTCCTCGGTGTTGTTCAACGTGGTGTTCTTCGTCGTGTTGACGTCGGTGCTGATCCAGGGCACGACGATCTCCGCCGCCGCGAAGTGGCTCCGGCTCGGAGGCGACCCGCCCCCGCCGCGCGAGATCAGCTTCGACTCGGTGATCACCGGCGACGACGGCCCACAGCTCCACGAGGTCACCGTGCCGCCGACGTCGGCCGTCGCCGGGTGCGCACTGCTCGACCTCGGGTTGCCGGCCGGTGTGCTCGTCGTGCTCGTGCGGCGCGGCCACCGTTCGTTCATGCCCCAGGGCGGCACGATCCTCGAGTCGGGCGACGACGTGCTGATCGTCGCCGAGCACGAACATCGCGCCCGCTTGGCCGAACTGTTCGACGCCGCGCTCACCGCCGCCGACGTGAGCGAACTGGAACGCGACGACCTCGACGACGTCTGACGGGACGTCTCCGCGTCAGGTACCGACGGTCGACTTCGACGCGAGCAGGACGGCGACGTCGCCGGCCGTGTCGGTCCAGCACTCCGTCACGGCGATGCCCGCATCCGCGAGCTCACCGGCGATCTGGTCGCGGGTGAACTTGGTCGAGATCTCGACCTGGAGTTCCTCACCCTCCCCGAAGTCGACCTCGACGTCGGCGCCGATGATCGAGACGTGCTGCTCGCGCAACGAACGCAGCCGCAGGTCGACACGGGTGTGGTTCGGGTCCCACATCCCGACGTGCTCGAACCCCGACGGATCGAAGTCGGCCGCCAACTCACGATTGAGCACGTCGAGCAGGTTGAGGGTGAACTCGGCGGTGACACCGGCGGGGTCGTTGTACGCCGCCATCAAGCGATCGACCGGCTTGACCAGATCGACGCCCAGCAGGAACCACGCGTCGTCGCTCATCCAGCTCGCCACCTCGTCGAAGAAGCGCGCCCGCTCGTGCGGATAGAAGTTGCCGATCGTCGAACCGAGGAAGGCCAACACCGGGACGCCGTCGTCCGGCAGGGCGTGGAGGTGCTCGTGGAAGTCGCCCACCACGCCGTGGACGTGCAGGCCCGGATGCCGCTCGGACAAGGTCGTCGCCGCGTCACGCAGCGTCCGTTCGCTGACGTCGAACGGCACGAACCGTCGGAGTCGACCGGTCGCGTCGAAAGCGTCGAGCAGGGCGCGGGTCTTGTCGGAGGTCCCCGAGCCGAGCTCGATCAGTGTGTCGGCGCCGGTGAGTTCGGCGATCTCGGCGGACCGGGCGAGCAGGATCTCGCGCTCCGCCTCCGTCGGGTAGTACTCGGGCAGGCGCGTGATCCGATCGAACAACTCGCTGCCGCGGTCGTCGTACAGCCATCGCGGCGTGAGCTGTTTCGGTGCCGCCGTCAGCCCGGTCCGGACCTCGTCGACGAGGGCGCGCATCCGCCAGTCGTCGTGGAGGTGGACGTCGAACGTGGGCGGGACGGCGTGGCGAACGGGTGGATTCATCGGTGCCTCCGAGCGGGGTGGGTCAGTCGTCGGTCACGTCGGCGGCGAGCCGGACACCGGACACCATCCAACGGTTTCGGGCGGGGAAGAAGTTGCGATATGTGGGCCGGGCGTGGCCGGGCGGCGTGTACGAGCAACTGCCGCGCAACACCATCTGGCCGGACATGAACTTGCCGTTGTACTCACCGACGGCGCCGGGCGCCGTTCGGAACCTCGGATACGGCAGGTAGGCCGACGACGTCCACTGCCAGCACTCGCCGTACATCTGCGAGAGCGCGGCGGCGCCGGCCGACCTCGGCTGGAGCCGTTCCAGGTCGAACGGCCGCGACGCCTCGGGCGATGCGCCGTACGCCGTCGCCGCGTATTCCCACTCGAACTCGGTCGGGAGCCTGGCGCCGGCCCAGCGGGCGTAGGCGTCGGCCTCGAAGTGACTGACGTGACAGACGGGCTCGCCGTCGAGGATTTCGCGCGGACCGCCGAGTGTGTGGACTACCCAGGAGTCGCCGTCGCGCCCCCAGTAGAGCGGCGCCGTCCAACCCTGCTCGCCGACGATGTGCCAGCCGTCCGACAACCAGAGTTCGTGGCGGCGGTAGCCCCCGTCGTCGATGAACGCCGCCCACTCGCCGGCGGTCACCAGTCGGTCGGCGATGCGGAACGGCTCGAGATACACGGCGTGTCGCGGCGCTTCGTTGTCGAAGTGGAACCCCTCGCCGGTGTGCCCGACCTCGACGACGCCGCCCGGGTCGCACTCGGTCCAGGTCAGCGGTGCGGTGACGACCGAGGTGTCGACCGGATCGGGGCGGTAGACCGCCCCCTGCGGATCGACCGACAGGACGTGCTTGATGTCCATCAGCAACAGCTCCTGGTGCTGCTGCTCGTGGTGGAGTCCGAGTTCGACGAGGGCGAGCAGGTCGGGGTCGAGGTCGGGGCCGTCGAGCAGATCCTCCATCGCGGCGTCGACGTGGGCCCGGTACTTGCCGACCTCGTTCGCCCCCGGGCGCCCGAGCAGACCACGCTGGGCCCGACTGAACCGGGGGCCGACGCCCTCGTAGTAGCTGTTGAACAGCATCCGGTAGGCCTCGTCGTACGCCGAGTACCCGTCCGCGTACCGGTCGAGGACGAACGTCTCGAAGAACCAGGTCACGTGCGCCCGATGCCATTTGGTCGGGCTGACGTCGGGCATCGACTGGACGGTCTGGTCCTCGGGCGAGAGGGGCGCGGCGAGTTGCTCGGTGAGCGCTCGCGTCGCCACATAGCGATCACGTGCCGAATCGGCAGTCAGCATGACGACACGAACCCCCTTCGTCGTTCGCGTGTTCCCGCGACGGAGATCCCGTTCGGAGAGTTCACCTCATGGTCGTACCCCTGTCACCGGGGCGTCAACCGTCGTGCGGCGTCACTCGGCCGGGTGAACCCGGCGGGCCACGACCCGCTCGAACACCCACTCGAACTCGAGCACACCGTGCTGGTACTCGTCACCGGCCGGCCGGTTGACCAGCTGCGACCCCTGGATGAGTCGCCAGCCGTCGGCGAGCACGTCGACGCCGCGCTGATAGTCGTGTTCGGTCAGGTCGGCCAGCTTGTCGTTGCCGTCGAAGAAGCTCCAGCCGATGATCCGGCCGTGGAGGCTCGATTCGTCGGTCCAGACGAAGAGCAGTTGCTGGCGTTCGGTCTCCGGGTTCACGAGGCCACCTCACCGAGCGGGGCACGACGGGCGAGTCGCGAGTGGTACCAGTCGATGTCGAACTCGGTATCGCCCGTGAGGTAGCGCCAGAGGTCGGCACGAGCGACCAGCTCGAGGCGGTGGTCCTGCTCGCCCATCCAGTCTTCGCGGTGACGCAGCGTCATGCCGATCTTGGCCAGGTCGAACGTCGCGAAGATGTGATCGTTCGACGCACTCTGACGCTGCTGCAGATCGGACGTGTCCCACCGACGTAGCTGCGGCTGCGTCGGGTTCAGACGGATCTTGTACATCAGCCGATCGACCGACCCCGGGTTCTCCATACCGCGGTGCCACAACCCGTGGTGGAAGACCAGGATCGAACCGGCCGGCCCCGTCCAGCGACGCTCACCGCGCAGGTGCCGGTAGCGGCCGACCTGTGTCTCGTGCACCCGGCGGAGATGGGTGCCCGGGACGAACCCGGTGCCACCACCGTCGGGATGGACCTCGTGCGGGAAGTAGAAGATCTGGATGTCGAACGCCGTGTTGAGGTCGATGATCGCATCGGCGTGGAGCGGCTGGAAGCCCGGGTCGCCCGCCGGCTTGAAGTGCACGAAGTCGTGGTCGAACACCGCCTCCGGACCGACGAGGCTGTCGACGATGCGGCGCACCGAGGGGTGGCGCAGGACCGCCCCGACCGCGGACGGCTCGGGATAGATCTCGTCCCAGCCGTCACCCGACGACGGCGCGAACGGTCGCTTCGGACTGCCCCACG
>JAGQSS010000830.1 GCA_020439405.1 Ilumatobacter sp.
GTCTCGGCGTAGCGCTCCGGTCGGGCCGCCGGGCCGCCTCGGCTGTTCGGCGCGTAGACCGGATCGCCGGGATTGCGCAGGCGCATCGCGCCGTCCTTGTTGTAGCTCCGGACCTCGCCGATCGGCCGGTTGATCGGGAGCTGCAGGTAGTTCGTGCCGATGCGATGGCGATGGGCGTCGGGATAGCTGAAGAGCCGACCGAGCAGCATCCGATCAGGGCTGGGCTCGATCCCGGGAACCAGGTTCGAGGGCTCGAAGGCGGATTGCTCGACCTCGGCGAAGTAGTCGTCGGGGTTCCGGTTCAGGACCAGGCGTCCGACCGGGATCGGCGGGTAGTCGGCGTGGGGCCAGACCTTGGTCAGGTCGAAGGGGTCGAAGCGGTAGTTCGCCGCCTCGGTGACGGGCATGATCTGCATCTCGAGGGTCCACGACGCCTCGTCACCCCGCTCCATCGCATTCCAGAGGTCGCGGCGATGGTAGTCGGGATCCTCGGCGGTCATCGCCTGCGCGTCGCGCCGGGTGAAGTTCTCGATGCCCTGGTCCGTCTTGAAGTGGTACTTCACGTAGAAGGCCTGGCCGTCCTCGTTCACCCACGTGAAGGTATGACTGCCGTAGCCGTTCATG
>JAGQSS010000831.1 GCA_020439405.1 Ilumatobacter sp.
TGCAAGGTGTGGTTCCGCGTGCGCTTCGAAGGCCAGGACAACGTGCCCGCGAAGGGGCCGGTGCTGCTCGTGGCCAACCACGCCAGCTACCTCGACCCACCGCTCGTCGGCATCTCGGCGGGGCGCTACGTGAAGTTCCTCGCCCAGGCCGGGCTCGCGAAGTTCGCGCCGCTGCGGTGGTGGCTCGCCGCGGTCGGCGTGACGCTGATCGACCGCTCGGCGCCGTCCAAGGACGCGATGCGGCTGGTCAGCGACCGGCTGCGAGCTGGCGACGCCGTCGGGGTGTTCCCCGAGGGCACGCGCAGCCGCGACGGCGCGGTGGCGGACTTTCGCAGCGGCATCGAGTTCCTCGCCCGGCGCGGCAAGGCGACGGTGGTGCCGGTCGGCATCGACGGCGCCAGCCGCGCGCTGCCCAAGGGCGCCCTGTTGCCGCGGCCGCGGCGCATCGTGGTGCGCTACGGTGCGCCATGGACCGCCGAGCAGGTGCTCGCCGACGGCGGCCTGCAGGCGCTGCGGCGCTGCGTCGCCGAACTGGCCCGCGCGCCGCTGGCCGAGAGTCGATCTTCTGACGACAAGCATTCTGCGTCCGTCACCCACGCGGTGGCCGACGACGAATCACCGGC
>JAGQSS010000832.1 GCA_020439405.1 Ilumatobacter sp.
TGGCGCATGCCTCCGGAGAGCTGCCAGGGATAGCGGTTTTCGGCCCCTTTCAGACCCAGGCGCCCGAACAGCTCGTCCGCCCGCTCCCGCAGCATGCTCTTGTCCAGCCCGCGTATTTCCTGCTGCAGCATGACGTTCTTGATCGCGGTGCGGAAGTCGAGCAGCAGATGGTCCTGGAACACGATGCCGATCTCCGAGATCGGCGATGTCAGCCTGTTGCCGTCGATCTCGACCGTACCGGCGCTCATCGGTTCGAGCCCGGTGACGAGCAGCATCGTCGTGCTCTTGCCGCAACCCGACGGGCCGATGATGCTGACGAATTCGCCCGGCTTGATGTCCAGGTCGATCGGACCGAGCGCGTGAAAGGCGTTCGGTCCGCTGCCGAAAACCTTGGTGAGGCCCGTGGCGCGGATGGAGGCGCCAACCGAATGCGACCCCTCCTCGACCCGTGGCAGCCCGCCATCCTGTTGTACTGCCGTTCCAGCCGGTGTCATGTCGCAAACCTCAATGTCTTGTCGCCCAGGGCATCAGCCACTGGCCCAGCATGCTCATCGTGCCGTTGAAGATCAGGGCGACGATGGCCGCGGCCACCAGCCCGGAGAACATCAGCGTCATGTCCATG
>JAGQSS010000833.1 GCA_020439405.1 Ilumatobacter sp.
ACGGGGGAGTGGTCGCGCAGCCATGCGTAGGCCGGGAACGGATCGCCGCCGTAGAAGGCGGGGGACAGGAGACGGATCGTCGAGGGATCGAACGGCATCGCCGCATTGTACGATGGCGCGCCGCGCCACGGGGGCGCGCGAGCGACGGAGGAGCCCAGGCATGAGCGACGCACCGAGCCTCTACCCGGGAGCGTGGGCGGCGCGCACGCCCGACAAGCCCGCGATCGTGATGGCCGAGACGGGCGCGACGCTCACGTACGGCGAGCTCGACGACGCGGCGAATCGCCTCTCGCGCCTGCTCGCCGACGCCGGCCTCGCGCCCGGCGACCACGCGGCGCTCTGCATGGAGAACCGCCTCGAGTACCTCGCCGTCGTCTGGGGCATGCACTACGCGGGCCTCGACTACACGGCCATCAGCTCGCGGCTCACCGCGGAAGAGCTCGCATACATCCTCGAGGACAGCGGCAGCCGCGCGTTCGTCGCGAGCCCGTACAAGGCGGACGCCGTTGCGCGCGCCGGCGACGCGGTCGCGCGCATGGCGCTGCGCCTGTCGGTCGGCGGCGGGCTGCCCGGCTTCGAACGCTACGAGGCCGCGATCGCGGCGGCGCCCGCATCGCCGCTG
>JAGQSS010000834.1 GCA_020439405.1 Ilumatobacter sp.
GGCGTGGCCGTGGGCGTGGGAGTGGCCGGCGGTCGACGCGGCGTCGCCGTGGAGCATCTTGCGGAGCTCTTCGCGCTCGTCGTCGGTCATCACCGTGAAGTCGAGCGACACACCGGTGACCCCGGCGACCTCGGTCGCCGCGGCGGTCACCCGGTTCTGGATCTCGTTGCGGAGCGGGCAACCGGCGACGGTGAGCGCCACGAGGATGTGGGCGGTGCCGTCGGCGCCGAGTTCGGCACGCCGGAGCATGCCGAGGTCGACGATCGAGCGGTGGAGCTCGGGGTCTTCGACCGGGCGGAGCGCGTCGACCAACTGCGGGTTCATCTGCTCAGACACGACGTCCATTCTGGCGGGCACCGCCCGGCATTTGCACTACGCGGATAGTAGAATCTCGGCCGTGTCCAGTTCTGCGTCGTTCAACGCCACCGTGTCGGCAATCACCGACGCGTTCGGCGATCCGACGCGACGGGCGATCTACCTGTACGTGCGCGACGGCGGCGACGACCACGGGCTGACCACGGCCACGGTCGCCGACCATGTCGGTGTGCACCCGAACGTCGCTCGGCACCACCTCGACAAACTGGCCGCGGGTGGGTATCTCGAGGTCCAGACCGGCAAGGT
>JAGQSS010000835.1 GCA_020439405.1 Ilumatobacter sp.
TCCAGGTCATCCGCCGCACCGCGCCCGACGAGATCTACAACCTGTCGGGCCAGAGCTCGGTCGGCCTTTCCTTCGACGAACCGGCAGAAACCCTGCAGAGCATCACCCTGGGCATGCTCAACATCCTGGAGAGCGTGCGCGTGGTCGGTGCACCGGTCCGCCTCTACCACGCCTGTTCCTCGGACTGCTTCGGCAACACCGGCGGCGAACCCGCGACCGAGGAGACCGCCTTTCGCCCGCGCAGCCCCTATGGCGTCGCCAAGGCGGCGGCCTTCTGGGAGGTCGCCAACTACCGCGAGAGCTACGGCCTGTTCGCCTGCTCGGGCATCAACTTCAACCACGAATCGCCGCTGCGCCACGCGCGCTTCGTCACGCGCAAAATCGTCGCGGCGGCCTGCCGCATCGCCGACGGCTCGGGCGAGCGGCTTAAGCTCGGCAACATCGACGTTGCCCGCGACTGGGGCTGGGCGCCCGAGTACGTCGAGGCGATGTGGCGCATGCTCCAGCACGAGCGCGCCGAGGATTTCATCGTCGCCACCGGCCAGACCCGCAAGCTGGAGGACTTCGTCGCCGGCGCCTTCGCCGCGGTGGGCCTCGACTGGCGCGAGCATGTCGACAGCG
>JAGQSS010000836.1 GCA_020439405.1 Ilumatobacter sp.
TCGGGGCCGGTGGGTCGGTCTGGTACACCTGGACGGCGCCGTCGACGGGCGTGGTCGAGATCAACACGGCGGGCAGCGACGGCGACACCGTCGTCGCCGTCTACACCGGGGGCTCGGTCGGGTCGCTCACGCTGGTGGGCGCCAACGACGACGGTGATGCCGTGCTCGGCCGGTTCAGTCGCCTGCTCGTGCCGGTGACCCAGGGGACCACCTACCGCATCGCGGTCGATGGTGCCGGCGGCGGTTCGGGCATCCTGCGAACTCGTGTCGTTCCACCCAGCCGGAGCGGGTTCACGCCGATGCGGCCCACCCGCCTGGTCGACACCCGCGACGGCACCGGGTACAGCGGCGGTCGCATCGGGGGCGTCGCCGAGGTGCTGCAGGTCCAGGTGGCGGGCAATGTGGGCATCCCCACAACGGCCCAAGCGGCGGTGATGAACGTCACGGTCGTGGCACCCGACGCCTCCGGCTACCTGAGTGTGTATCCGTGTGACAGCCCGGTGCTCGGTTCGTCCAGCCTGAACTATGGGGCGGGCGAGACCATCCCCAACCTCGTGGTCACGCGCACCGACGGGAATGGCCGGGTGTGCGTGTATTCGAAGGCGGGCGCCCATGTGGTG
>JAGQSS010000837.1 GCA_020439405.1 Ilumatobacter sp.
GCATACTCCACCGCCTTCCCCCCCAGCCCAGCGCAGTCCAGCGAGCTCGAGGCGGCGGGGATCGCGGTCCTGGACCGGGCCGGGATCCTGGGTGCGATCTGTGCCCGGCGGTCGACGCTGGCGGTGTCGGGAACCCACGGCAAGACCTCGACCAGCGCCATGCTGGCGACGCTCCTGGCCGAGGCCGGTACCGATCCTTCGTGGCTCGTGGGTGCCACCCCGGTCACGTTGGGGTTGGCGGCGAAGTGGGGGCCCGACGGCGGCTTGTTCGTGGTCGAGGCCGACGAGAGCGACGGATCCTTCGAAACGCTGGGGTCGGCGACCGCGGTGGTGACCAACGTCGAGGAGGATCACCTCGACCACTGGGGTTCGATCGAGGCCATCGAGGCGGCCTTCGACCGCTTCCTGGCCGGCGCCTCGACCCGGGTCGTCTGCATCGACCGTCCCGACGGCAACGGTGAGCCCGATCCCCGTACCGTCGCCCTGGCCGACCGCCACGGGGCGGTGACGGTGGGGGAGGCAGCCGGCGCGGACTGGCAGATCCACGGGGTCGAGGTGCATCGGCTGTCGACCACCTTCGGTCTGCTGCACTCGGGCGAGGAGGTGGGGCCGGTGACC
>JAGQSS010000838.1 GCA_020439405.1 Ilumatobacter sp.
GTCCTTGTCGATCTTGATGCAGCTGGCCTCGTGCACCACGGTGTGGTGGGCGAACGTGCCGAGCGCACCGATGGCCAGGGTCAGGTCGTTGCCGTCCTTGTCGTGGTGGCGGGACGTGCCGTCGCTGAGCTGCATGCCGGTGGCGGTGATGTTGCCGAGGTCGCACAGGTTGCTGTGGCCGCTGGCGCAGCTGGGGCACTTGCCGCAGGCCGGCACGAAGCCGAACACCACATGGTCGCCGGGCGCCACGCTGAACACGCCGGGGCCGACCTCCAGCACGATGCCGGCGCCCTCGTGGCCGCCGATGGTGGGCAGCGGGGCGGTGGCGCCGGCGAGGTCGCCGGTGACCAGGTGCTCGTCGCTGTGGCACATGCCGCTGGCGATCATCTTCACCAGGACTTCACCGGCCTTGGGCGGGTCGAGCTCGATCTCCTCCACGCTCCACGGCGTGTGCAACTCACGAAGGATGGCAGCCTTGGTCTTCACGATGTTCCCCTTTGGTCCCTCAGGTGGTGACGTCCGGCGCGCAACTTACCGCGGCAGGCGCAGCCCGATCGCACCGGCGAGCGCACCGTCCAGCACCAGCCGACCGGCCGCCGCATCCTCGATCGCGTGG
>JAGQSS010000839.1 GCA_020439405.1 Ilumatobacter sp.
TTGCCGAAGGCGCCGCGCTGGGCGTGAACCACCTGACCGCCTGGCGCATGCTGGTCACGCAGGCGCGGCTGAAGGCGTGGGAGACGGTGCTGGTGTTCGGCATCGGCGGCGGCGTGTCGCTGGCCGGCCTGCAGATCGCCAAGGCGCTGGGCGCGCGCGTGATCGTCACCTCGCGCGACGACACCAAGCTGGCACGCGCGCTGCAGCTGGGCGCCGACCACGCCGTCAACAGCGCCACGCAGGACGTGGCCAAGGCGGTGCAGAGCCTGACCGGCGGCCGCGGCGTCGACGTGGTGTTCGAGAACGTCGGCGAAGCCGTGTGGCCGGCGGCCATGAAGTCGCTGGTGCGCGGCGGCCGCCTGGTCACCTGCGGCGCCACCAGCGGCGACCAGCCCGGTGCCGATTTGCGCCGCCTGTTCATCCGCCAGCTGCAGGTGATCGGCTCCACGCTCGGCACGCTGGGCGAGCTGCACGACCTGCTGGGCTTCTGCCAGCAGCAGGGGCTGCGGCCGGTGATCGAGCAAACGTTTCCGCTGGACGAGGTGCATGCGGCGCTGAGCCGGCTGGAATCCGGGCAGCAGTTCGGCAAGATTGCGTTGGCCATCGATGGCTCCCC
>JAGQSS010000083.1:0-10367 GCA_020439405.1 Ilumatobacter sp.
ACTGCATCACGATCACGTCGCCGGCACGAGCACCGGTGATGCCCGCCGTCATCTCGTTCATCACGACCCGGTCGGGACCGAGCACAGCCGAGACGTCGGCACCGAGGATTCGGCCGATCGAGTGCGCCGGGATCGACGAGTACACCATCGGGATCAGGTAGCCGGATGGCGGGGCGTGCACGGTGACACCGTTGCGGGTGATCGCCCGCATCCCGAGGGAGCCGGTCCGCGCTGTCGTCGCGACCGCGCCGGCGGCGTCGGCAGCACGACCGGCCGCTCGCACGACGTCGGCGTCGACGTCGCCCTGGTCGAAGACCACCACGACGTCGCCGGGCGGCTCGACGATCCGTTCCGCTCGGGCGGAAACGGTCGCCTCGCCCGGGGCCGCCCAGACGCGAAGGGCGACACCGATCGAGAGCGCCGCCATCGTCGCGGCGACGACCGCGACGATGGTGCGGGGGGTGGTGATCACGGCGCGAGAGCCTACGGGCGTTCGCCGAACGGAGGGTGGCACCCCCCGATGCGGCGGCTACGGTCTGATGATCGTGAGCGAGCCGAACACCGACCACGCCGACTCCACCGGCACCGACGAGACGACACCGACGGGAAGCGGGCTCGCCGCCGAGAAGCTCCGCCGGCTGCAACGGGTCGACGACCTGCGCGGCCGGGGCGACAACCCGTACCCCTATCGCTTCGATCGTTCCCACACCCTCACCGAGGTCCGGGCGTCGCACGGCGACCTCGAAGCGGGTGCCGAGACCGACGACGAGGTGACCGTCGCCGGGCGCATCATGCTCAAGCGCGACACGGGCAAGCTCGTGTTCGCGACGATCCAGGACCGCACCGACCGCATCCAGCTGTTCATCTCGAAGGGCGTCATCGGCGACGACGCGTTCGCCGACGTGAAGGAACTCGACATCGGCGACTGGGTCGGTGTCCACGGCACCGTCATGACGACCCGTGCCGGCGAGCTCTCGGTCAAGACCGACCGCGTCGAGCTGTTGTCGAAGGCGATCCGCCCGCTCCCCGACAAGTGGCACGGCCTCACCGACACCGACACGCGGTTCCGGCAGCGGTACGCCGACCTGATCGTCAACGACGAGGCCCGGCGCCACTTCCGGATCCGACACGAGGTGATCTCGTCGTTCCGCCGCACCCTCGCCGACGAGGGGTTCGTCGAAGTCGAGACGCCGGTCCTCCACGTCGAGGCCGGCGGCGCCCACGCGCGCCCGTTCGGCACCCACCACAACGCGCTCGACATGCCGCTGTACCTGCGGATCGCGCTCGAGCTGCACCTCAAGCGACTGATCGTCGGTGGCATGGAGCGGGTGTTCGAGATCGGACGGGTGTTCCGCAACGAAGGCATCTCCACGCGGCATAACCCCGAGTTCACGATGATGGAGCTGTACCAGGCATTCGCCGACTGGACCGACGTCATGGCGATCACCGAACGCCTCATCACCGCCGCCGCCCAGGATGCGTTGGGCACGACCGTGATCGAGATCCGCGGTGAGCAGGTCGACCTCGCCGATCCGTGGCCGCGCGTGGCGATGTGCGATGCCGTCTCCGACGCCGTCGGTTCCACGGTGCACCCGTCGCAGCCCGTCGACGACGTACGAGCACTCGCCGATCGTCACGGCGTGTCGTACGAGACGTCGTGGGGCTCGGGTCGCATCATCGAGGGCCTGTTCGAGAAGTTGTGCGAAGCCGACATCGTGCGCCCGACCTTCGTCACCGGACACCCCGTCGAGATCTCGCCGCTCGCGCGAGTCGATCGCAACGACCCGCACGTCACCGAACGGTTCGAACTCTTCGTCGACGCCCGCGAGCTCGCCAACGGCTACTCCGAGCTGAACGACCCCGTCGAGCAGCGCCTTCGCTTCGAGGAGGAGCAGGCGGCGAAGGAGGCCGGCGACGCCGAGCGCGGCACCGTCGACGAGGACTACCTGCGGGCGCTCGAGTACGGCATGCCGCCGACCGGCGGCCTCGGCATCGGCATGGACCGCGTGGCGATGCTGCTCGCCGGCGTCGACTCGATCCGCGAAGTCGTCCTCTTCCCGACCCTCCGACCCGAGCAGGAGATCTCATGACACGCATGGCCTGGGGCGCCGGTTTCACCACCGAGGCGGCCGACGGTTCGACCCTCGACGCCTGGTTCCGCTGGTTCGACTGGGGCGAGTTCGGCGACGACGCCATGACGTCGACGTACCCGCAGCTCGACGAGCAGCTCGGTTTGCGGGAGACGACCGACGAACTCCGCAACGTGACGGTCCGACCGATCCGGCTCACGATCGACGTCGACGAGGCACCCGCCTCGGCCGCCGACGCCTACCTGCGCCTGCACCTGCTGTCGGGTCGGCTCGCCCGCCCGCACTCGATCAACATGGACGGCATCTTCGGGGCGCTCAACAACGTCGTGTGGACGAGCCTCGGTCCGGTCGCCGTCGCCGAACTCGACGACGTTCGGCTGCGAGCCCGGGCAGCCGGTCAGCAGCTGCAGGTGCTGGGTGTCGACAAGTTCCCGAAGATGCTCGACTACGTCGTCCCGTCCGGCGTCCGCATCGCCGACGCGTCACGTGTCCGGCTCGGCGCACACCTCGCCGAGGGCACCGTCGTGATGCACGAGGGCTTCTGCAACTTCAACGCCGGCACGATCGGCACGTCGATGGTCGAGGGTCGCATCTCGGCCGGCGTCGTCGTCGGCGACGGCAGCGACATCGGCGGCGGGGCGTCGATCATCGGCACGTTGTCGGGCGGCGGCAAGGAGGTCATCTCGATCGGTGAACGCTGCCTGCTCGGCGCGAACGCCGGCATCGGGATCAGCCTCGGCGACGACTGCACGGTCGAGGCCGGCCTGTACATCACCGCCGCCACACCGGTCACCACGCCCGATGGCGTCGTCAAGGCACGCGAGCTGTCGGGCATCAGCGACACCCTCTTCTACCGCGACGGCCAGACCGGCAAGGTCATCGCCCGCCCGCGCACGAAGAGCTGGGGCGAGCTGAACGCCGCCCTCCACGCCAACGACTGAGGCGGAGTTCGACCGCTCAGCGATCCTGGTGGGCGGGTGGGTAGCCGGTGATCTCCTCGATCACCTCTTCGGCTTCCTGTCGACGCGGTTCCATCACGAAGATCCGGGCCATCGGCTGGATCGAACCGCCGCGGTAGTGCGAACTGAAGTCCTCGCTCACGACCGCCGGGATGTCCCGTTCGAGCAGTTCGTGGAGCACCATCTGCGATTGCCAGAGGGGCAGCCATGCGACCTCGCACGAGCGTTCGGGGTCGGGCGGCTTCGGTGGGTGCTTGCCGAAGATCCAGTGGAAGAGGCCCATATGCGGACGCTACCGCCCGCCGGCACGCTCCACGAGGAGTGCGTGCGCTGCGGCGTGGCCCGCCTCGGCCGCAACCGACAGCCGGTCGCGCCATCCCCGCGTGCCGAGGAAGCCGGCGGCGAAGGCGTCACCGGCGCCCGTCGTGTCGACCACCCGGTCGATCGCGACGGGCGGCACCTCGATCGACGAACCGTCGACGGCGTACACGACACACGGATCGCTGCCGCGTTTGACCACGGTCGTGGCGCCGGCGAAACAGCCGTCGATGCCGAGCAGCCGTGCTTCGTCGTCGTTCGCGAACACCACAGCGACGCCGAGGTCGGCCGCCATCTGCTCGACCCGATCGACGCCCGCCGTCGCGATCAGCGAGATCGACGACAGGTCGAGCGACACGGGGATGCCACGTTCGACGGCCGACGCGGCGACCTCGCGGCTGGTCGTCGCGATGGGTTCGTCGAGCAACGAGTAGAAGGTCAGGTGGAGGACGTCGGCGCCGTCGAGCCACGTCGGCTCGACACCGGCGAGGGCTCGCGCCGAGCCCCGGTCGACCAGCATCGTCCGTTCCCCGTCGACGTCGACGAGCACGACGATCGAGGCGGTGCGGCCGGCGCGCCGCACGAAACTGACGTCGACGCCGTCGCGTGCAAGTTCGGAGATCAGGCGCATCCCGACCGAGTCGGTACCGACCTGGCCGATGAACCGGGCCGGTGCGGTCCGGGCGAAGCGGGCAGCCACGTTGGCAGCGCTCCCGCCGCGGCGGTGGAAGATCCGAGCGTGCGTGTCGGCCGCCTGGTTGATGGGTTGGTCGAGGTCGACCACGATGTCGTCGACGAGATCTCCGAGCGTGACCAGCACGGCGTCACCGTACCGAACCAGAACGCGGAACGACCGGCCCCGCAGGGCCGGTCGTTCGCTCGACCTCGAGCGAGGTCGTCAGGGTGTGGTTTGTCAGCCGGCCGCGCGGGCGGTCTCGAGCCAGCCGTCGACGGTGTCGCGGTTGTCCTCGATCCACTGGGCGGCGATGTCCATCGGATCCTCACCGGCGTCGACACGCAGCGTCAGGTCCGACACCTCGATCACGTCGAGCTGCACCACGTCGAACAGCGCCTCGGCTGCCGGGTTGGCCGCGAGGAACTCGTTGTTCGCGGTGACCTGGATATCGGCCGCGACCCAACCCATCTCGCAGAGACCGTCGGGGTGATCGGCCGCAGCAGGGCACTGATCGGGTCCGATCGTCGCCGTACCGGGGAGCTGAGAGTGCTCTTCACCACCCTCGACACCGAGCGGGTTCGAGTCGTCGATCACGTCCTCCACAGCGAGCCAGTACACGTTCGCACCGGGGATCAGCTGGGTGACGTACGAGCTCGGGGTCCAGGTGTAGATGACCACCGGCTCGCCGGCCTCGACCTGTCCGACCGCCGACGCGAACATCGCGTCGTAGCCGGCGATGTTCTGTTCGATGTTGTCCCAGCCCGAGAACGCGATCTGACTCTGGATGACGTCGTCGCAGGTGAACGCTTCCTCGCATCCGTAGATCTGGGCGATGCCGTCACCGGGATTGGCGTCGAACTCGTCGAACGCGGCGAGGATCTCGGGATCGTCGTTCAGCTGGTCGAGATGCGTGATGCCGTACTCGTCGGCGAACGTCTTCGAGATCAAGTAGCCCTGGAGACCACCTGCCATCGTCTCCTCTCCGACGACCGTCACGTGGTCGCCGGCCGTCGAGCCGTCCGGCAGTTCGTTGGCGAAGAAGCTCCGGTGCGAGGGGTACCACGACTCCTGCCAGAAGTCGATCTCGCCCTGAGCGAGCGCTGTGTAGAACGCCGACGGGCCGAGCTCGAGTTCGGCCGGGTCGCTCACCTCGTACCCGAGTTCCTCCATCATCAGGTGGTAGATGGCCGCCGCGGCGTAGCCCGAGGACCAGTTGGCCCGGGCCTGGACCACCGAGACACCCTCACCGGGCATCGCGGCATCGTCGGACGGTTCGTCCGCAGGCTCGTCGGACGGTTCGTCCGCAGGCTCGTCGGACGGTTCGTCCGCAGGCTCGTCGGCCGACTCGTCCGACGGCTCCTCCACGGATTGGTCGGTCGATGCTTCGTCGTCGTCACCGCCGCATGCGGTGACGACGAGGCCGAGTGCCACGACACCGGCGACGAGTGATCTTGATTGCTTTCTCATGAGGTGTTGCCCTCCGTTGGTGGGGTGTTGCGTCACGCTGCGAAGCAGTTCACGCTGCTCACAACGCCTGAGCTCTGGGGTCGATCGACGGACCGGTGGGAACCGGTGAATCGTCGATCGGCGATCATGTGGTGACCAGCTCCCGATCGGGAGTCGGTGCGGCCGGAACGGGCTCGAGATCGTCGGCGTAGACCTTGGTTCGTTCGTAGCCGGCGACGAGTGCCGCCGAGGACGCGACGAGCAGTCCGCCTGCGATCATCGCCAGGAACGAACCGATGCCACTGACGACATTGCTGTCGGTGGCACGGGTGAGCGAGCCGATCCAGCCGACGGCGATGGCACCCACTCCGACGCCGACACCGACCGAGAGCGTGCTCGCGTACCACTGCCGCCGATCGTCGAGACCGAACACACCGGCACCCGGGAGCAGCATCAGCGCACCGAGGCCGACGAGGCCGAGCGTGAGGACTCCGAGCCCGGCACCGGCACTCGTCTTGCCGTCGAGAACGAGGGCGTCCTCGCGGGTCGCCTGGTTGCGAAGCGCGGTGATCTGGGCTGCCCCGACCGCGGACTGGATCTCCCCGGCGTCGACCGCCTCACGGATCTCCTCCATCTCGGCTTCGAGTTCGGGGGTGATGACCAGATCCTGTCGTTCGTCGAACGACCATGCCGAGAACATCGAGACGACGGCGAGCAGGATCGCTGCGACCCCGCCGATGAGCCGTCCGACCGCCACGTTCGGCTTCAGCGGGGTTCGGGGCACCCGCGGTGCCTGCATCATCCACCACACCGCACCGCCGAGTGCGACGACACCGGCACCGACCGCTAGGTAGACCCCGATCTGATCGGAGTAGACCAGCGGTTCGGTCGTCCCGTCGCTGTTCACGCGCACGTCGGGTGGCGACGCGTACCAGAATGCGATCGCCGTGACGAGCATCGTCGACGTCGCGATCACCGCTCCATCCGGGCTCAGCCAGCGAGGCCCGCCACCGGGCCGCACGAGCGAGTTGACGCACGCGACGATCGCCCAGACCGCGACGAGTGCGATCACGATCCCGAACCACGAACCGCCCGTGGCCGACAGGCCGTTGAACGTCTGACCGGTCAGGTCCTCGTCGGCACGCCGGGAGTAGGAGCTGATCTTGGAGGCGTCCTCGCTCCACGGGAGCAGGACCGACACCAGGGCGAGTACCGTTCCCACCACGGTGATCCCGATACCGGCACGTTCCGACGACGTCATCGGCGTCGCACCGACCACATAATCGACGACGGCGTCGTCGACCGGAGCGTCGGCCTTCGCGGCCTCCCGTTCGATCAGGAGTTGGGCGGGGTCGCGACGAGATCTCCAGGCGGCCGCGATCCGGCTCAGGAGGTTGCCACCCTGGTCACTCTCCGGCTGGCTGATCCGGTCGAGTACCACCGCGACCAGGAAGAACGCGAGACCGGCGGACGCGGCGAGCGCGACGTTCTGATTGGTGATCGCACGGAACAGGAGGGCACCGAGGCCGCCCGAGCCGAGGATCGCGGCGATACCGAGCATCGAGATCGCCAGGAGGAGTGTCTGGTTGATGCCGGTCATGATCGCCGGCCTGGCGAGCGGGACCTGGACGTCGGTGAGGACGCGGAACTCGGGCGCGCCGAACGCGCGACTCGCCTCGACGACGTCTTCGGGTACCTGTCGGATACCGAGGTTGGTCAGGCGGATCAGCGGCGGGATGGCGAAGATCATCGTCACCATCGTCGCCGGGACCGGCCCGATACCCCAGAAGTACATGAACGGGAGCATGTAGACGAACGAGTGGACCACCTGCATGGCGTCGAGGACCGGACGGACGACGCGCCACGTGGCGTCGGAGCGCCCGCACAGGATGCCCACGGGTATCCCGATGATCACGCACAACACGACGGCGACGAAGATGTATCCGATCGTCCTCGCCGTCTCGAGCCAGTAGTTGGCGCCAAGCAGGCCGCACATCGTGAGCGCCATCGCCACACCGATCGCGACCTTGAGATTCCGGGCGAGCCATGCGACCAGGAACATCATCGCGACGACGACCACCCACGACACGCTGGTCAGGAAGTCGTTCACCAGGACGTCGATCAGGGTACGGAACGGCCACTCGATGGCGTCGAGCAACCATCCGAGGTTGAGAACCGTCCAGTTCACCGCCTGCTTGATCCATTCGCCGAACGGGATGGTGAACTCGTTGAGCACCTCGTCGTCGAAGAAGCCGGGTCCGTCGCTCTGGGCGATCAGTCCACGTACACCGCCCATCACATGAACACCTCGCGCTCGAAACCGTCGATGAGACTCTCGACGCGTCCCATCTCCTGCATGATCGCCCTCGGGTCGAGATTGCCGATCAGCCGGCCGTCCTCGTCGACCACGGCGATGGGAATGCCACGACCGGCGGCCGCGTACACCTCGTTCAGCGTGTGGCCGGGTCCGCAACGCTCGAAGTCGGTCCGGAGCGCGTCGGCCAGATCGTTGCTCCCCATCCCCGACACCCGGATGCCGTCACCGGTGGTGAGGACCGAGATCGGCTTGCCATCCGCATCGACGACGAACGCACCGGCCCGGTCGCCGAGATGCTGGAGCCCCTCGCGCAACGTCGAGTCCGCTCGCAGCGGCATCGGGTCGATCATGATCTCCTCGACCTGGATCACTCGTCCCTGGTCGACGTCCTGCACGAACTCGGCGACGTACCCGGTCGCCGGCTCGGTGAGAATCTCCTCCGGCGTACCGACCTGGACGACGGCACCGTCTTTCATGATGCAGACGCGGTCACCCATCCGGAGCGCCTCGTTGAGATCGTGGGTGATGAAGAGGATCGTCTTGTGCAGTTCGGCCTGGATCGCCATCATCTCGTCCTGCATCTGGCGGCGGATCAGCGGGTCGAGCGCGCTGAACGCCTCGTCCATCAACAAGATGTCCGGATCGCTCGCCAACGCCCGGGCGAGACCGACCCGCTGCTGCATGCCGCCGGACAGCTCACCCGGCTTGGAGCCCGCGTACCGAACGAGGCCGACCATGTCGAGTGCCTTGAGAGCGGCACGGTCGCGCTCCATGGTGCCGACACCCTGGATCTTCAAGCCGTAGGCGACGTTGTCGATCACGGAGCGGTGCGGGAACAGCGCGAAGTGCTGGAAGACCATGCCCATCTTCTCGCGCCGGAAGCTCTGCAACTTCGATCCGCTCATCGCTTGGACGTCCTCGCCGTCGACCAGCACTTCGCCGTCGGTGACGGTGTGGAGCTGGTTGACCGTGCGAATTGCGGTGGATTTGCCCGATCCGGACAATCCCATCACGACAAAGATCTCGCCCTCTCGGACGGTGAAATTCACATCGGTGAGACCGACCACATGGCCGGTTCGCGCCTGGACCTCGTCCTTGGGAACGCCGGCTTTCGCAAGGTCGAGCGCCCGACCACGTGGCTGATCACCGAAGATCTTGTAGACACCGCTGAGGCGGATTTTTTCTTGCAACCGAACTCCTTGCGCGGCGAATAGATCGCTCTGGTCGTGGCACCCCGTTCGACCCTACAAAGAATCGCCGCCCATCCCAAACGGGCGATATTTGTCGCTCGGTGGGAGCACCACCACCAGGCAGCCCGCGGGTCGGGCCTGGCACACTGTCGAGATGATCGACGACCGCCGACGCGGATGGGCGCTCGCGGCGTTCGGGATGCTGATGGTGTCGACCGATTCGCTGTTCATCCGCGCCGCCGATTTCGACGCCTGGACGATTGCGTTCGTGTTCGGCGTCGCGTCGACGATCACCCTCACCACCGTCGCGCTCGTCACCTCGCCGGACCCGCTCCGGGTGATGGCGAGGCGGTCGCCGATGCCGCTCCTGCTCGTCGCCGTGCTGGCGAGCACGAGCCAGCTCGCCTTCACCGGCGCCGTCAACAACACCGCCGTGTCGAACGTCGTCGTGATCGTCGCGGCGACGCCGGTGCTGGCGGCCGTCCTCGCTCGTGTCGCACTCGGCGAACGAACCGAACCCCGGGTGATCGTGGCGATCGTCGCCGTGATCGCCGGCATCGGGCTGGTCGTCAGTGGCTCACTCGGTCAACCGACCATCGACGGCGATCTGCTCGCCGTCCTCGCGATCGTGTTGTTCTCGTGCAGCGTGATCGTCTGGCGTCGCCATCCCGAGCTGAACCGACCGCTCGCGCTGGCGGCGAGTTCGGCGGTGATGGCCGTCGTCGCGCTGCCCATGGCGTCGCTCGACGATGCCCCGTGGCGCGTGTTCGTCGCCGCCGGGGCGATGGGGTTGGCCTTCAACCCCATCGGTCGGATGAGCTACTCGACGGCGCCCAAGTACGCGCCCGCCGCCGAGGTGGCGCTGTTCGCGCCGGTCGAAACGGTGGCCGCGACCGCGTGGGCGTGGATCTTCTTCGCCGAGCGACCCTCGACCAGGACGGTCGTCGGCGGCGCGATCGTGATCGGTGCCGTGCTCTTCGGCACGGTCGGCAACCGTCGCCCCCGAGCAACCGCCGAGGTGGTCAGCGCTTGCGCAACAGACGGTCGTTCCACTCGCTGACGACGGCCAGGCCGACGACGGCGGGGAGCGAGAAGATGGCGATCGCCGAACCGACCGAGAGGCTGGTGCCGGCGAGGCCGCCGACGGCCACGGGCGTGACCAGGAAGGCGACGCGCATGCCGCCCGACATCGCTCCGAGCCCGGCCCCGCGGCGCCCGGGCAGGCGGGCTGCGTCGTCGTACAGCTTCGGCATGAAGGTGGCGACGCCGAGCCCGACGAGGAAGAAGCCGATGATGGCCACCGTCTGGTTCGGGAGCAGCGACGCCGTGACGAACCCCACCGTCACGATGGCGAGGCTGAGGCGGTGCAGG
>JAGQSS010000083.1:10376-12433 GCA_020439405.1 Ilumatobacter sp.
ATGGCCACCGTCTGGTTCGGGAGCAGCGACGCCGTGACGAACCCCACCGTCACGATGGCGAGGCTGAGGCGGTGCAGGCCCATCCGGCCCAGGCGGGTCTGCAGCGAGTCCCCACCGAATCGCATCGCGGTCATGCCGACCGTGTAGGCGACGAACGCAAAACTGGCGAGCGCCGCCGTTGCATCGAAGTCGTCGGTGAGACGGAAGGTGGCCCAGTCGCCGCCGGTGATCTCCATCACGACGGCGAACATGCCGGCAGCGACGAGCAGCACGACGGGGAGGCGGCTCGGCTTGCCGTTGCGGCCGGCGGGCGGAGCAGCAGCTTCCTCACCGTGCCCGTCGAGATCGGACGTGAGCAGGTTGTGGGTGACGAACGCCAGGACGACGGCCATGACGACGGCGACCACCGTCAGGTGGAGGAACGTCGACCACCCCGCAGCGTTGGCGAGCACGGCGCCCAGGCCGCCGGTCAGCATGCCGAGGCTCCACAGACCGTGGAGACGATTCATGATCGGCGTGTGACGACGGGCGCTGATCCACGATCCCTGGAGGTTCATGGAGATGTCGACCAATGCGTCGACGAGGACGTAGACGAACATGCCGACCAGCCAGACCGCCGGTGAGCGGGCACCACCGATGATCGGGAGACTGATCACCATGGCGACGGCGCCACCCTGGAGGACGCGTCGGGTCGAGGCGCTGTGGATGATGCGGCCCGCAGAGAGACTGCTGAGCACGCCGAAACTCGCGGCGACCGTCATCAGCAGGCCGTACCCGTCGACCGACACCCCGATCCGGTCACGGAGCTGGGGCGCACGGGCGATGAACGATGCCGTCATCGCGCCGTTCACGAAGAACTGGGCCGCCACCGCCACCAGGGCGCGGCGGTCGGTCGGAGAGAGTCGGGGGCGGTCCATTCGGCGAGCAACGATACCGGTACAGAACCCCGGGTCGGTTGTCGGGTCAGGTGTCGGAGGTGACGCCGAGGAACGAGGCGTTACCGTTGGTCACCTGACAGGGAACCGGCGATCCGGTCGCGCGGCCTATCCCGCCTAGCCCGCTTGCTCGTCGAGGGTGGCGCGGACCTCGACGATGGCGTCGCGGAGGACGGCGACGACGCGGTCGATCTCGTCGCGGGTGATCACGAGCGGCGGCGACATCACGTTGAGGTGGACCATCGGTCGCACGATCAGGCCGCGCGGCTCGCACGCGTTGGCGACGAGCTTGCCGACGTCGAGTTCCTCCGGGTACAGCTCCTTCGTGTCGCGGTCGGCGACGAACACGACACACGCCATCAGATGCGAGCCACGGACCTCGCCCACCATCGGCAGGTCGGTGAGGGTGCGGAGCTGCTCCATGAAGTAGGGGCCGACGTCACGAACGTGCTCGAGCAGACCCTCGCGTTCGATGATCTCGATGTTCTTGAGCGCCGCCGCGCACGACACCGGATGACCCGAATACGTGTAGCCGACGGCGAAGTAGCGGTCGTGACCGGGTTCGGCGATCACGTCGTAGATGCGGTCGCTGATGATCGTCGCACCGAGGGGGAGGTAGCCCGAGGTGAGTCCCTTCGCCGACGTGATGATGTCGGGGACGATCCCGAACACCGACTCGGAGGCGAACCACTCCCCCAGCCGCCCGAACCCGGTGACGACTTCGTCGCTGACGTAGACGATCTCGTGGTCGGCGCAGATCTGCCGGACCCGCTGCAGGTAGTCGGCGGGCGGCAGGATCACGCCGCCCGACCCCATGATCGGCTCGGCGAAGAAGGCGGCGACCTTGTCGGCCCCGAGTTCGGCGATCTTGGCCTCGAACTCGGCGACGAGGTCGTCGGCGAACTCCTGCTCGGTCCGGCCGTTGCCGTGGTGGTAGTGGTCGGGCGACGACAGGTGATGGATCGTGTCGTCGATGTAGTCGAAGCCGGGCACGCGGTCGCCGGGCTTGCCGCCGATCGAGACCGAGGCGAACGTCGTGCCGTGGTAGGCGTCGACCCGGCTCAGTACGTGGCGCCGTTCGGGCTCGCCCTTCGCGTACCAATAGAACTGGATGGTCCGGTA
>JAGQSS010000840.1 GCA_020439405.1 Ilumatobacter sp.
GTGACGATCTCGGCCGTGTAGGACTTCGTCACGTCGATGCAGGTGGGCGGGTATTCGGTGAACTCGCGCTGCTGCTCGGCCGAGCCGTCGGCGGGCGGGCAGTTCGCCGTGTCGATCTCGTCGGCGAGGCGCATCTTGAAGGTGATGTCGACGACGTCGATCACGAACGTGAGCGCGTCGCCTGCCTCGATCACGCCGTTGGCCTGGTCGCCGTACGCCAGGTCGGACGGGATGTCGAGCTGGCGGCGGCCACCCTTCTTGACCCCGATCAGGCCCTCGTCCCAGCCCTGGATGACGTTGCCGGCGCCGAGCGTCACGTCGAACGTGGCGCCGCGATCGTACGAGTTGTCGAACTCCGTGCCGTCTTCCGAGCGGACGCCGACGTAGTTCACGGTGACGGTGTCGCCGGCCTGGGCGGCCTCGCCCTCGCCCTCCACCAGGTCGGTGATGACGAGCTCGGTGGGGAGCGCCTCGGGGATCGACACCGCCGGCTTGTCGGGCGAGGTGGTGGCCGGCACCGTGCCGCCCGCCACCGACGCGCCGGCCGACCCCTCCGCGCCGACCACCCCCACCACCGCGCCGACGACGCCGTCGTCGACTCCCACCCCCACCACAG
>JAGQSS010000841.1 GCA_020439405.1 Ilumatobacter sp.
AAGACGTGCTCGAGATCTACGAGGCCGAAAAGAAGATGGGTCCGATCAAGGGCGTCATCGTCCAGCTCGGCGGCCAGACCCCGCTGTCCCTGGCCGCCCGACTGAAGGCCGCAGGCGTTCCGATTCTCGGCACCACGCCTGAATCCATTGATCTGGCCGAAAACCGTGAGCTCTTCGGCGAGGTGCTGAAGAAGGCCGACATGAACGCGCCGCGCTACGGCACCGCGCTGAGCCTGGACGAGGCCCGCGAGGCCGCGCACGCCATCGGATACCCGGTGCTGGTCCGTCCGAGCTACGTGCTCGGCGGCCGTGGCATGGAAATTGTCTACGACGACGCCCAATTGCGCAAGTACGTCGATCGCGCATTGAAGGAAGCCCAGGCCGACACCGTCGTGTCCGGCCGTCTGCCTTCGCCGCTGCTCATCGACAAGTTCCTGCAGGATGCCGTGGAAATCGACGTCGACGCGCTGTTCGACGGCGAGGAGCTGTATATCGGCGGCATCATGGAGCACGTCGAGGAAGCTGGCGTCCATTCCGGTGACGCCGCCTGCACCCTGCCTCCGAGCACGCTGTCCGATGACCAGATCCGTCGTCTGCGTGAAGGCACCTACGCCAT
>JAGQSS010000842.1 GCA_020439405.1 Ilumatobacter sp.
CGACGCACTCGACACCCCGCTGATCGTGTTCCAGGGCTCGGAGGACGCCGTGGTGCCGCCGAACCAGAGCGAGATGGTGGTCCAGGCGTTGCGGGCCAAGGGGGTCGAGTGCGAGTACCACCTCTACGAGGGTGAGGGCCACGGCTTCCGCCGCGCCGACACGATCGAGCACCAGCTCACGCACCAGCTCGCGTTCTTCCAGCGCGTCCTCGGGCTCTGACGAGGACAACGTCCGGCAGGACCGGAACGGCGTGATCGGACCGCGCGTACAGTACGCGCATGATCATCCATCGCAGCCCGATGCCCGACGTCGAGATCCCCGAGGTCTCGGTCACCGACTACGTGCTCCGCATGGTCGACACGTATCCGGACCGGCCGGCGCTGATCGACGGACCCACCGGCCGCACGTACACGTTCAGCCAGTTCCGTGACATGGTGCGGCGCTTCGCCGGAGGGCTCGCGGCACGCGGCTTCGGCAAGGGCGACACGCTCGCGCTGATGGCGCCCAACCTCCCGGAGTACGCGGTGGTGTTCCACGGCGTGGCGATGACCGGCGGCACCATCACCACCGTCAACCCGACCTACGGGGCCGAGGAGGTCCGGTTCCAGTTGCAGG
>JAGQSS010000843.1 GCA_020439405.1 Ilumatobacter sp.
GGATCCCAGAACCAGTCGAGCATCGTGTCGGCGGTCTCGCGGGCGGCGGCGATCCAGCGCGCCTCTCCCGTCGCCTCGCCGAGGCGGATGAACGCCTGGATCAGCGCGGCATGGTCGGCCGCCAACGCGGCGTGTCGCGCCTGCGGCTCGCCGTCGGCCTGCCACGACCGGTACCAGCGGCCACGGTCGTCGCGCAGCTCGCGCAACAGGAACTCGCCGGTCTCGATCGCGACCTGTTTCCAGTCGGCACGTCGGAACGCTGCCGCCGCGTCGGCCAGGGCATGGAGGAACAGGGCGTTCCACTCGGTGAGCACCTTGTCGTCGAGGCCGGGCGCCGGCCGGGTCGAACGCACCTGGAGGAGGTGTCGACGGACCGCCTCGAGCGCCGGAGGACGCGGGAGCTTGCCGCGTGACTCGAGCCGGTTCGGGATCGAGCGCCCCTCGAAGTTGCCCTCGTCGGTGATGCCCCACCACTCGAGCGCCAGGCCGGCCAACTTCGGGTCGGCTCCGGCCATCGCGGCGCGGACCTCGTCGGGCGTCCACGTGTAGTAGGCGCCCTCGACAGAGTTGCAGTCGGCGTCGAGCGAGTCGGCATCCTGGGCCGACGCGAAGCCA
>JAGQSS010000844.1 GCA_020439405.1 Ilumatobacter sp.
AGACAGCATCCGCCACGTCGGTGACGCGGCGTCGCAACTCCGCGCCATCCGAGATCCGGATCAGCGCCTGGTATTCCTCGTTGCTCATGTCGTCGATGCGACGACGCAGCGCGGCGCCGTGCTCGGCATCCATGGCGGCGGTCAGGCGCGTTCCGTATTTCGCCTCGAACACGCGCCAGCCGGCCCCGGCAAACAGGGCTTTCAGGCGCGACGCGCGCACGCCCGGAATCACCCGGTCGAGACTCTGGCGATTGAGGTCGACGATCCAGATGACGTTGTTGAGTCCTTCGATCGCTTCTTCAGCGACCGTTTCCCACACGTTGCCTTCGTCGAGTTCGGCATCGCCGATCAGCGAAATGAACCGGTTCGACGAGACCTCGCCGAAATGCAGCTTGTTGTATTCGGCCGAAAGTGATGCGAACACCGGCGCAACGGCGCCGAGACCGACCGATCCGGTTGAGAAATCGACCGGATCCGGATCCTTGGTGCGGCTCGGATAGGCCTGGAGACCCTTGTACTCTCGCAACGTCGTCAGGTACTTCTTGTCGAGATTCCCGAGCAGGTACTGCGACGCGTGAAAGACCGGGGAGGCGTGCGGTTTGATCGAAACGCGG
>JAGQSS010000845.1 GCA_020439405.1 Ilumatobacter sp.
CCGGCGCTTCGCCGAGCGCTTCGCCCCCGACGCGCTGCGCATCGAGGGCACGACGCTCGGCGTCGCGAACGTCGACATCGAGCACGTCGTCCACCTCGTGCGCGCGCGCGACCAGTACGCGGCGCTCGTCAACACGCTGCTGCTGGTCCAGGGCGCGCGCTGCCTCGTGTTCGTCCGCCGCCGCACGGACGCGGCCGAGGTCGCCGAGCAGCTCGCGGGCGACGGCTTCTCGACCCTGCCGCTGAGCGGAGATCTGCCGCAGGCGCAGCGCACGCGCACCCTGAGCGCGTTCCGCAACGGCATCGTCCGCACGCTGATCGCCACCGACGTCGCCGCGCGCGGCATCGACGTCGCCGACATCGACACGGTCGTGCACGTCGACCTCCCCCGCGACGCGACGACCTACACGCACCGCGCCGGCCGCACGGGGCGCGCCGGCAACAAGGGGCGCAGCGTGCTGCTCGCGGCGCCCAGGGACGAGCGGCACGTCCAGCGCGTGCTCGAGCGCGCGCGCGTCGACGCCGAGTGGACCGAGCTGCCGAGCGCCGCGAAGATCAAGAAGGCGCTGAGCAAGCGCGCGCGCCGACGTGTTCATGAGGCCATGTCGGACGAG
>JAGQSS010000846.1 GCA_020439405.1 Ilumatobacter sp.
CAGGTCGGCGAACTCCACTGCGTTCTGGCTGGCGATCGACGTGGTGGTGAACACCGAGGCGGCACCGAAGCCCATCGCCATCATCGGCAACAGCAGCCAGATGTACGTGGTGGTGCCGTCGATCTGGGCAACTGCCAGCAGCCCGGCCGTGCCCACCAGCGTGCCGGCAATCGGGTACGCCTTGTACCTGCCCGTCCGGGCGATCAGCCGGCCGATGCCGAACGTGGCCAGGCTGACCCCGGCCATCTGCGGCGCCATTGCCAGGCCGCTGACCGTGGGCGACCAGAACAGCGAGTCCTGGAAGTACAGCGGCAGGAACTGGCCGGCCCCGTACGTGGCCACGCCGGCGCACATGCCGAGCAGGATGCAGTACAGGACCACCTTGTTGCGGAACAGCCGCAGCGGGATCATCGGCTCGTCGACGCGCTGCTCCACCACGATGAAGGCCACCAGGCCGACCACCGCCACGGCGAACAGGATCAGCACGTCGGTGTGGGTCCAGCCCTTGCGGCCTTCCTCCAGGCCGATCATCAGCGTGCCGATCGACGCAGACAGCAGCAGGGCGCCACGAACGTCCAGCTTCGCCTCGCGCCGGCGGAACGGCAGGCGCAGG
>JAGQSS010000847.1 GCA_020439405.1 Ilumatobacter sp.
CTGGAGCAGCTCGGTGATGACCACCGCCAGCGAGGTCGCCTCGGGCGACGGCAGCTTGCCGGCCCCTCCCTCGATGACGAGCTCGACCGGCGTGTCGGGCGAGGTCAGGCCCTCCTCCACCATCCGGACCAGGGACCGCACGACCTCGCCGAAGTCGACGTCGTCGCCGTCCTCGCGCGACAGCGTCTCGTGGACCAGCGCGATCGAGCGGATGCGGCGAACCGACTCCTCGATCGCGGCCTTGGCCGACGGCTCGTGCAGGCGACGGCCCTGGAGGCGCAGCAGCGACGAGATCGTCTGGAGGTTGTTCTTGACGCGGTGGTGGATCTCCTTGATCGTCGCGTCCTTGGACACCAGCGCCCGATCCCGCGAGCGCATCTCCGACACGTCGCGCATGAGCACGACCGCGCCGTCGACGCGACCGTCGGTGATGAGCGGGATGCAGCGCAGCACCACGCTGACGTCGTCACGCTCCACCTCTTCCACGGTCGGTCGACCGTTGAAGTAGGCGCGGTAGGTCGCGGCGGTCTCGGCGCCGAGCTCGCTGAGGTGCTCACCGATCAGGCGCCGCTGCACGCCGAGGCGCCGCAGGGCGGACACGGCGTTGGGCGA
>JAGQSS010000848.1 GCA_020439405.1 Ilumatobacter sp.
GCTCGTCGCCGACGACGTCGGTCGAGTAGGCGAGCAGGTCGCCGGTGGGGCTGATCGAGGAGCCGCCCAGACTGAAGAACTCGTGTCCCTCGGCGAGCGCGTCGAGGTCGAGGAGCACCTCCTCGCCGGGGAGGGCCGGCTGGTCGGGGGCGGTGTCCTCGGCCGGCCGGGGCGGGGTCCAGTCGTCGGGGTCGACGACCGGCACGCGGCAGCTGGCGCCGTACTCCTTGCCCTCGAAGGAACGCCCGTAGTACCAGTGCCCGCGGTTGCGGGTGGGGACCGAGAGGTCGGTCTCGCGGGTGCGGGCCTTGATCTCGTCGAAGATCGACTGGCGCAGGTCGGCCAGGTGGGCGGTGCGCTCGCGGGTGTAGTCGTTCTCCGCCTCGAGGTAGGCCGTCACCTCCGGCGACTCCTTGTCGCGCAGCCACTCGTAGTCGTCGCTCCGGGTCCGCCCGTGGTGCTCGGTGGTGGTCGGCCGGCGCTCCGCGGCCGGGGGCGTGACGGGCGGGACCTCGGTGGACTGCATGGCGGCGACGATAGCGTCGGGTCCGTGCCGACCCCGCAGCGACGGATCGACCTCAACGCCGACCTCGGCGAGGAGGTCACCGACG
>JAGQSS010000849.1 GCA_020439405.1 Ilumatobacter sp.
TGAACGCCGTCACGAACTCGCCGCCACCGAGGACCGGCTTGCCGAACTCGTCGCTCATCGTCGGGAGGTAGAACGCGAAGACGTCGCCGCCCTGGGACACGTCGGTGCCCTCGGGCCACTGGGCGGCGTAGAAGCTCGCCATGCGGTACATGCCGCAGTCGCCCTTGAGGATCGGCAGGCCGCCGTCCTGGAACGCCGTCGTGGCGATCGAGTTGACGTCACCGAAGCCGCCGTTGACGTACTTGTCGTCCTTGAGGATCTTGCCCACGTCGTCCAGGGACGTCTCGATGGCCGAGTCGTTGAACGGGATGTCGTGGTTGACCCACTGGTCGTAGACGTCCGGGCCGGCCGAGCGGAGCACGGCGTCCTCGAGCCAGTCGGTGCCCGGCCAGCCGGTGGCGTCACCGGACTCGAAGCCCGCGCACCACGGCTTGATGCCCTTGGCGGCGATGTCGTCGGTCAGGCTGAGCATGTCGTCCCAGGTCTCCGGAACCGTCCAGCCGTTGTCGGCGAACATCTTCGGGGAGAACCACACGAAGGACTTCACGCTGGCGCCGAGCGGGGCGGCGTACAGCTTGCCGTCCACGGTGCCGTAGTTGCGCCAGTCCTCG
>JAGQSS010000084.1:0-9756 GCA_020439405.1 Ilumatobacter sp.
AGTCGGCCGGATCGTCGCTCGAGTCGTCGACGGCGTAGATCGCGGCGCGGGTGGAGGTGGGGTTCACCGGGTCGTCGACCGCGGTGCCGGGGCGGCCGTTGCCGTTGTCGTAGAAGATGTAGTCGCCGTTGTCCATCAGTTCGACGGCGTGCTGGTGGTACTGCAGGTCGCCGTCGAACGGGATCGTGCCACCGGCGCCGATGATCCACCGGAGTTGCGTCTGCGGGCCCTCGTCGTCGAGGTGGTCGAGGGCGATGATCTGGTCGGTGTGGCGGGCCGACACGACGATCGCGTCGCGGGTCGGGTCGTAGATCACCGAGTTGGCGTGGGTCCAGTCGCGGTTGATGTCGGTCGCGAACAGACCGCCGTCGAGGAAGCACATGTCGGAGCCGGGCACCTCGACGATGTCGACGACGTCCCACAGATCCCAGGTGCGGACCACCTCACCGTCGGGGGTGAACTCGACGATCACGTCACTGACCGCCTTGAACTCGAGTTCGTCGCCCGGGCAGATGGCCTCGCGCTGTTCGGGCGTCAGATCGTGGATCGCGGCCGACAGACCGAGCAGGTTCCCGTTCCCCATCGGACGGACCTCGTGGTGGAACGACTGCAGGTCGGTCCAGGGGGCGTCGACCGTGATCGGTTCGGCGTCGCCGGGATTGCCGTCGGGCAGCGCACCGGGCGTCGTGACACCGACACCGGCGACGACCGACGGCCGCCAGTGCCCGACGACGTTGCCGAGCACGTCGAACTCGCGTGCGCCGAATGGGCCGTAGTGCGCGATGAACGTGCCGTCGTCGGTCTGCTCGACGCCGCCGAGTCCCTGGTTCGTGTAGTACCAGACGATCTCGCCCGCCTCGTCGTAGACGATGCCCACGTTGGTCGGGTACACCGCGACGTCGTCGCCCGAGTCGCCGTCGGCGTCGTCGCCCGTGTCGTCGGCGGGGAGCTGGTTGGGGCTCGACTCGACGAAGACGTAGCCGGGTGACACCCGCTCGGGTTCGCTGACGACGGTGTGGTCGGGCATCCACTCGGGGAGCGGCGGCGTGTCGAACACGAGTGGCTCCGCTGTCTCCAGGGTGACCTCCTCGCCGTCGACCATGGCGTGCACCGTCACGTCGTACGAGCGGTCGCTGTACATCCCGACGATCGGGAGCGCGAACGAGGTGTCGGTGGCGGCGGTGAACGGGGTCGCGACCTCGTGGCCGTCGGCCTCGGCGACGAGCCTGATCTGCGCCGGTGCCGAGAGCTCGACGGCCACCTCGGCTGCGAGCGGAGCGAACTCGGCGGGTGTGAGCGTCGCCGCCGCGATCGCCACGCCGCCGTCGCCGGGCTCGGTCGTCTGCACCGTCGTCGGCTCGGTCGTCGCCGGGCTCGTGGTGTCGGGTGTCGACACCACCGTGTCGCCGGCCGTGTCGTCGACCTCGATCGGGTCGGTGGCCGGGACGCTGTCCGTGGCGTCGTCGCCGGAACACGCGGCGAGCACGAGCAGGGGCGCGACGGCGATCAGGAGGGGTGAACGCATGGGACCATTGTGGCCGAATCGGCCCCGGGTGACCCACCGACCGTCCGGAGGCCGCGTCGGTCGTGGCCGTAGGATGCACCGATGGCCGTCGTCCGGGTGGTTCCGTTCCAGACCTGTGGGTCTTCGTCGCCCATTGGGGCGTCGGCGTGAAACTGCTGCGACGCATGCTCGGTGCACTGATGATCGCCGGGGCCGTGGCCGGTGGTATCCGGCTGAAGGGGAGCGGTGGTGTACCGCCCCAGCGCGGTGGCTGGCGCCCCCTCGAACTGCCCGACGAACGATGATCGGCGGATCGTGGTGACCCCGACATGACGACGGTGCACGTCGCCGGTCGTGGCATCGTCGGGACGCGGTTGCACCGGCTGCTCGCCGAGTCGATGCCGGTCATGTTGCACGATGGGCGGTGGCGCGACGTGACGGGGACGTCGCCCGGCGACGTCGTCGTCCTCGCCCACGGCGGGCCGGTCGCCGATCGCGTCCGGGCGCTGGCCGCCCGCGGTCTCCACGTGGTGACGGTCGGCGACTCGATCCCCGACACGGTGTCGCTGCTCGACGATCCGCCGGCCCACCTCGGCACGAGCATCGTGCTCGGCGCCGCGATGTCGCCCGGACTGTCCGGCCTGATCGCCCGCCACCTCGCGAACCAGCTCGCCTCGATCGACGAGATCCACATCGCCATCCATGGCACGGCCGGCCCGTCGTGCGCCCGTGTCCACCACCGGTCACTGAACGGGTTGTCGCCGGGTTACCGCGACGGCCAGTGGATCGACCACGTCGGTGGCAGCGGCCGTGAACTGTGCTGGTTCCCCGAACCGATCGGCGCGAAGGACTGCTACCGCGCCCGCATCTCGTCCCCGTACGTGCTGCAACGGGCGTTCCCCGACGTCGCACGGATCAGCGCTCGGCGATCGGCGCGGCGGCGCGACCGGTTCACCGCCTGGTTGCCGATGCTGCGCCCGCCGCACCCGGAGGGCGGCGTCGGCGGGTTGCGTGTCGAGGTGCGCGGGTCCGACGCGTCGGGTGGGCGTCAGGTGGCGATCGCCGGCATCGCCGAGCTGGTCGGCACGGCCGCGGCGGCGACCGCCGCCGCGATGGTGACCGGTCTGCTCGACGGTCTGCTGCACGAAGGCATCGTCGTCGCCGGCGACGCCGAACTCCCGACCGTCGACCTGCTCGCCCGCGTCGAACGCCACGGCGTCCGCCTCCAGGAGTTCACCGGCATCCCCCAACCGTGAACGGGGTCGGATACGTTTCGTCGGAGATGGGGTCAGGCACCTTCTGGCGCTGCGGCTGGTGTGTGCGCCGACGTGTCGTGCCAGAAGGTGCCTGACCCCATCTGGAGGACGCGGCGGTAGAAGGCGAGTTCGTTGGTGATCTGGTCGACGATGGTGTCGGCGCGACGGAAGCCGTGGCCCTCGCCTTCGTAGGCGTGGTACTCGCACTCGACGCCCTTGGCGCGCAACGCCTCGACGATCATCTCGCTCTGGTTCGGTGGGACGACCTTGTCGTCGAGGCCCTGGAACACGATCAACGGGGTGTCGAACCGGTCGAGGTGATGGATCGGTGAACGGGCCTCGTACACGTCGCGCGCCTCGGGCCACGGTCCGATCAGGCGGTCGGTGTAGCGCGACTCGAACTTGTGGGTGTCGGCGGCCAGCACCGACAGGTCGGCGATGCCGTACGAGCAGGCACCGGCGGCGAACACGTCGCCCGACGTCAGGCTGGCGAGGACGGTGAACCCACCCGCCGACCCACCGCGGATGACCATGCGGTCGCCGTCGACGCTGCCGTCCGCGGCGAGGTACTCGGCGGCGGCGATGCAGTCCTCCACGTCGACGATGCCCCAGTTGCCGTCGAGCAGATCGCGGAACGCGGTGCCGTAGCCGGACGAACCTCGGTGATCGACGTCGACGACCGCGAACCCCCGTGTGGTCCAGAACTGGGTGCCGAGGGCGAACCACGGGCGCGCGCACGACGTCGGACCGCCGTGGATCGTCACGACGAGGGGTGGTCGTTCGCCGTCGGGTCCGGTGACGTCGGCGTTGGCCGGTGGGTAGAACCAGCCGTAGGCCGTCGCACCCCCGGCGGTCGGGTATTCGATCCGCTCGGGCGTCGACACGTCGCCGTCCCGGAGCGGCGTCGGCGGCGCCGGCACGACGTCGGTCGTCGCGCCGGTGGCGAGGTCGAACCGGGTGACGGTCGAGGGCCGGTCCGGCCACCGCACGATGGCCGTGACGGCGCCGTCGCTCGGTGCCAGTTGCTCGAGTGCGGCGGCGCCGGTGTCGAGCGTGTCGCCGTCGACGTGGAGTCGTCCGCCGGTCGCCCACACCCGACGTCCGTCCGGGAGTCGCACATGGTCACGGAGCCCGAAGATCCATGCCGGCCCGCCGATCTCGTCCGGCCCGTCGGTCAGCGGTCGCTCGGCGTCGTCGATCTGCCACAGGTTCCACACGCCGTCGCGGTCGCTGATCGCGACGGCGCCATCGGGCTGCATGAACGACGCACCGGCGGCGAGCGAACGGGCCGGGCCGGTCGTGCCGTGCGACGGGTCGAACGAGCACTCGAGCAGTTCGGTGTCGTTCCAGGGCATGTTCGGGTGGTTCCACGCCACGAACCGGATCCGATCGTCGGCGACGAAGCGCGGCGACATCACGAAGTCGTGGGCGGCGTGGACCACGTGCGGCACACCCGGCGTGTCGGCGGGGAGGACGACGACGCGGTTCACGACGTGGTGCGGATCGTCGACGTCGTGGACCTCCTGGATCGCGACGAGCCACGCACCATCGGGTGAGCGTCGGAGGTCGGCGTAGCGGACGGTGCGGGGGTGGTCGGTCTCGGGGGTCAACGGAACGGGTTCGGTATCGTCGAGGTCGATACGCCAGATGCGCTGGTCGTCCCAGTTCACGAACCATGCCGTGTCGTGCTCGACCCACGCCGCGCCGCCGCCGTACTCGTGGACACCGCTGCGGACGTTGAACGGGGGATGGAGGAGGTCGCGGGTGCCGTCGTCGTCCGCGACGACGAGGGTCTGACGTCCGCCCTCGCTCGGCCGTCCCTCGTGCCACACGGTTCGGTCGCCGTCGACCCACACGTCGATCAGCTTGGTCACCCCTGCCGTCAGATCGTCGGCCGAAACAGGTGACGGCCACGTGCCGTAGGGAAGCGTGCTCACCCCACCCATCGTGCCAGACCACCCCCGCCGAGACCCGGGCCACACGGCTTCTCGGTGCCCGACGGTGCGAACCGTGCGCCCGAAGCCACCGAGAAGCGGGTGTGAACGTCGGCAGGGGATTCTCGGCGGCGATTGGTGCGCGAAACGCAACTGGATCCGCCGAGATGGGTCAGGGGTCGGTGGCGGGGTGGGGTTGGAGGGCGTCGAGGCGAGCGGTGAGGTCTTCGATCGCCGAGGTCAGCCCTTCCAGCTGGTCGCGCAACTCCTCGCCGGTGACGACGTCGGCGAGTGCCAGTCGCACGCCGGCGATCTCGCGCGCCAGGAACTCGGTGTCGGCCTGGGTCCGCTCGGCGACCTCCCGGTCGTGCTCGGCGGCGACCCGGTCGCGTCGTTCCTGGCGGTTCTGCGCCAGCAGGATCAGCGGTGCCGCGTACGACGCCTGCAGCGACAGCACCAACGTCAGGAGGACGAGACCACGGTCCCACGGGTCGAACTGCCACTCGGGCGGCGGGATGATGTTGAGCGCCAACCAGACGATGATCACCCCGGTCTGCCACACGAGGAATCGTGCGGTCCCGAGGTAGCGGGCGATCGACTCGCTGAACTGGCCGAACGCCTCAGGGTCGTACGAGACGTCGAACCGGCCGCGCTGGCGCGGCTGGCTCAGGTCGTTGCGGCGCTTCACGGCGTCGCCCCGGTCGGCTCACCGTGCGCGCCGCGGTCGACGGCGTGCAACTCGGCGACGGCGCCGTCCTGGCGACGGTGCCGTAGGCGCCACCCCGAGCCGAGCATCCGGTCGACGACGTCGTCGACCGACACCGCGCCGAGCAGGTGGTGGGCCTCGTCGACGACGGCGATCGACAACATGTCGTACGAGGCGAACTCCTCGAACAGTGCACGGTCGGTCGTCTCGGGACGCACGGTCGGCACGTCGCGCGCCAGACAGTTCTTCAGTTCGGTGCTCGGTTGCTCGCGCAGCAGCCGCTGCATGAACACCACCCCGAGGAACCGGCCGGTCGGCGACTTGAACGGCGGCTGGGTGATGAAGACCTGGCTGGCGATGCTCGGCGTCCAGTCGGGGTCGCGGATCTCGGCCAGCGCGTGGGCGACCGTGTCGGTCGGGCCGAGGATGATGATCTCGGGCGTCATCATGCCGCCCGCCGTCGCCTCCTCGTACGACAGCAGTCGGGTGAGCACCTCGACCTCCTCGTCGTCCATCGCCTCGAGCACCGCTTCGCGCTGGTGCCGGGGCATCTCGGCGAGGAGGTCGGCGAGGTCGTCATACTCCATCTCGTCGAGGACGCCGACGAGTCGGTCGAGGTCGAGTCCCTCGATCAGCCGCAGCTGCTCCGACTCGGGCAGTTCCTCGAGGACGTCGGCGAGGCGCTCGTCGTCCATCGACGCGGCGAGCTGTCGGCGCTGGGCGAGCGGCATCGCCCGCACGATGTGGGCGACGTCGGACGGGTGCATGTCGCGCAGGCGTGCCGCCTCGGCCGCCATCGCCGACGACCCGACGAACAACTCGACGACCTCGCGCCAGTCGACGAGCCGGTAGCTCGGACGCCGACGCAGCACGTTGCGCTTGGCGACCCGGACCTTCGACACGTTCCACCAGCGCGATCGGGCGTCGTGGGCCTCCTCGAGTCCGATGTCGCTGACGTACTCGCCACCCGGCAACGGATGGTCGATGAGCTCGGTGCCGATCAGGGTCTCGCCCGGCCGTTGCTTGAACGGGTTGAGGTCGAGGTCCCAGCTGCGGAGCCGGACGCCGTCGACGTTCAACTCGGCGACCCGGGCGGAGTTGACGAAGATCCGACGTCGCTGGCTCGTCGCGACGAACCCGACGACACGCGGCGGATGACCCGGCCGACCGGCGACGGTGACGATGTCGGCGATCTTGCCGATCTCGGAGCCGCCCGCGTCGAGGAGCGGGAGCCGCATGATCCGATAGGCGTAGATCAGCTCGGCTGCCATGATTCGCAGGCTACTCGTCGCCCTCGCCGCCGCCCCGGACGTCGCCGGGTCGTCACGCGGCGTTCGCGCGGAAGCGTCGGGTCGTGGTGTCGAACCCGCGCCAGGTGGTCATCGACCGGGCGACCACGCCCCACACACCGTCGCGCCGGTCGGGATCCTCGTCGAGGTCGGCGCGAACGAGGAGGCCCTGTTGGTCGGTGGGGCGGCCCGGATCGTCGTCGAGCAGTGCGTTGTCGGACATCACCGCGACGCCGGCCGTCGGATCGATCGGACGCGCCGGCGCGCCGACGCCGACCGCGTCGCCGTCGAACCACCCGGGCAGGGACATCGGGCGCCGTCCGTCGGAGGCGCCGACGATGCAGGCCACGGCATCGGTCGGTCGACGGTCGGGCGGCACGGAGTGTTCGACGAACTCGGGGTCGACGGCGACGAGCACCCGCTCGTGGGGCGCCCACGCGCCGGGGATGTCCCCGAGGTGGGTCAGGTATCCGGCGACGTCGCGTGCGTACGCGCCGGCGAGCCGGAGTGACGCCGGGCCGGCGTCGACCACGTGGGCGGCGTGTCGGAGCAGCGAACCGGGATCGGAGATGTCGAGCACGGCGGCCGGCCCCGTCGTGGTCAACCATCCGGTGGCGTTCGCGACCGCGATCGTCGCGACGGGACGGTCGCGGAGGAAGCGGACCTTGGCCGCCCGTCGCGACGTCGTGAACCACCAGCGCCCGCCGTGGCACACGGCGGCGACCGGGGTCGTGTGCGGGCGTCCGTCCCGGTCGAGCACGGTGACCGCGGCGAAGCGGGTCGACACGTGGGCGCTCATCGGGCCGACGCCGTCTGGTGCTCGACGACGTCGGCACCGTCGATGCCGAGACGCTCGTAGAGCCGTTCGGCGAACGCGTCACCGGTGCGGCGCATCATCGTCGCCATCACCTTCTCGACCGCTCGACGGCTGAAGCGCGGGAGTGGCAGATCGGCGCACAAGGTGATGTCGATCTCGAGCCGCGTCGAGTCGGGGCCGAGTTCGACGAGTCGATACGTGCCGTGGGCGCCGGCCAACTCGCGGCTGCCGTCGGGCGGTGCGTGTTCGTACTCGATCGACGACGGTGCGTCGAGCGTCATCCGCTCGGTGAACGACGGCGTGATCGACACACCGAGCGCCGACACACCGGTGAGCTGCCAGCACCACAGTTCGCCCGACGACTCGATGCTGTCGATCAGCGGGGTGAGTTCGGCGAGCGTCGCCGGGTCGGAGACCAGCGCCCAGACGTCGTCGCGCGGCGCGGCCACGACCGCCATCGAGACGTCGCGTGTCGTGAAGGTCGTCATGACGTCGGGCCGTTCGTGTGGTCGCTCACGGACCTCCGGTTCCCGCACTGGGCGCCTGCGAAACGCCTGCGCGAGGATGGAGCCGTGTCGAAGGTCTGGTTGATCACGGGTGCGAGTCGTGGCATGGGCGCATCGTTCGCTCGTGCCGCGGCTGCGGCCGGGCACTCGGTCGTGGCGACCGCGCGGCGTCCGGCCGACGTGGCCGACGCGCTGGGCGATTCGTTCGGCGACGCCGTGTTCCCGGTCGCCCTCGACGTGACCGACCCCGACGCAGCCGATGCGGCGGTGACGGCCGCCGTCGAACGGTTCGGCCGGCTCGACGTCGTCGTGAACAACGCCGGTGCGTCGTTCAAGGGGTTCTTCGAGGAGATGTCGCCCGCACAGGTCGACCAGCAGCTCGCGGTCAACCTGGTCGGGCCGATGAACGTGACCCGGTCGGTGTTGCCGGTGATGCGACGACAGCGATCGGGCCACCTGATCGCGATCTCGTCCGGCGCCGGCCTGCTGGGCTTCCCCTACTCGTCGGTGTACGCCGCGGCGAAGGCCGGCCTGGAGGGGTGGATGGGAGCACTCGCACAGGAGATCGAACCGTTCGGCATCCACACGACGATCGTCAACCCCGGCTTCTTCCGGACCGGGCTGGCCGGCCCGGAGTCACTCGTGTGGCCGGAGCGGGAGATCGCCGACTACGCCCATCGCAGCGCGGAGCAACGGGCGTGGTGGGCGGCCCAGGACGGCATCCAGGCCGGCGACCCCGACAAACTCGCCGACGCGGTCGTCCGACTCGCCGAGATCGATCCGCCGCCGCGTCGTCTGCTCGCCGGTGCCGATGTCGTCGACCTGGCCCGCCGCAAGATCGACGAACTCGGTCACGACGTCGAACACTGCGCCGACACGTCGTTGACGTTCGACGCCTGACGTCAGCCCGCTGCGGCGACCGGAGCGTCCGCCGGTTCCCGGGCGGCGACCGGTTCGGACACCGCTTCGGCGGCACGGCCGATGCGGCGCAACATCACGGGGAACAACACGGCGTGCACCGGCCACAGCGGCCACCAGTACAGGCGGCCGAACAGGCCGCGTGGGACATAGCGGGCCTTCTGTTCGATGCACGTTCGACCGCCGTCACGCTCGTGGACGGTCCACTCGAGCCACGCTTCGCCCGGCACCTTCATCTCGGCGCGCAGGCGGAACAGGTCGGGTTCGATGGCGTCGACGCGCCAGAAGTCGAGCGCCTCCCCGACGGTGATGTCGTCCGGGTGGCGTCGTCCTCGCCGCAGCCCGACGCCGCCGACGAGCTTGTCGAGTGCACCGCGGATCGCCCACAAGGGCGCGAATCCGTACCACCCGCGCTCGCCGCCGATGCCGTGCACCGTTCGCAGTACCGCCGAGGGCGTGGCGTCGACTTCGGTCGAGGTGACGTACTCGTAGACGGTGCCGCCCGACCAGTCGGGGTCCCAGGGTCGGGGTCGTCCGGCGCGCTCCTCGGCCGTCACGCCCGACCAACGGGTGGGGATCTCGAGGTCCTGGATCGCCGAGATCGCCGTCTCGATCGCGGCACGAGCGGTCAGCGGGACGTGTCGGCTCAGTTCGAATGCGCTGTCGTCGGTGACGACGACGTCGTTGCGGAGGCTGTCGATCAGCGACGCGGCGAGCTTGCGGGGGAGCGGACTGACGAGGTTGACCCAATGGGTCGACAGCCGAGGCGTCACGAACGGCACGGGGACGATCCGGCGGCGGGGTAGACCGGCCACCTTGGCGTACA
>JAGQSS010000084.1:9854-12432 GCA_020439405.1 Ilumatobacter sp.
AGGTCGATCAGCTCCCGGTACGTGAGCCGGTCCGGCCCGCCGATCTCGACGATGTCGTGATGGTCGTCGCCCGGACCGCGTTCGATCGCGTTGCGGAGGTAGCGCAGCGCGTCGCCGATGGCGATCGGCTGCACGAGGGTGGTCGTGACCCACGTCGGGGCGATCATCGCCGGCAGCACCTCGGTCAGGCTGCGCAGCATCTCGAACGACGCCGACCCCGCGCCGAGGATGATCGCGGCGCGGGCCTCGGTCACCGGCACGGTGCCCGACGCCAGTTCGGCGCCGACCTCATGGCGCGAACGCAGGTGGGGGGAGAGCTCTTCGGAGTCGTCGCCCAAACCGCTCAAGTACACGACGTGACGGACCCCGGCCTGTTCCGCGGCGACACGCACGTTGGCGGCGGAGCGGAGTTCGGTCCGTTCGAAGTCGTCCTCGTCGAGCGAGTGGACGAGGTACACGATGGTGTCGACACCGACGAAGGCCGCGTCGAGTGATCCGGGGTCGGTCAGGTCGCCCGTGACGAGTTCGACGTCGTCGGTCCAGGGCAGGCCGGTCGGAGGTGTGCGCACGAGGCAGCGGACACGGTGACCGTGGGCGAGCAGTTCGGGCACCAGTCGCCCGCCGACGTAGCCGGTCGCGCCGAGGACGAGCACGATGGGCGCGTCGGGGCGGGGGGAAGACATGGTCGACGTGTTCCCGTGGCTCGAACGGGTGAAACCGAGCGGGCTGGTGTTTGGCGGCCCGGGTCGACGGGGTAGGCGCCGTTCGTCCTCTCACGAAAGGAAGACGAACATGAGTGGTGAATTCGATCAGGCCAAGGGCCGCGCGAAGCAGGTGGTGGGCGACCTCACCGACGATGACGAAATGAAGGCCGAAGGCAAGGCCGACGAGGCCGGCGGCAAGCTCAAGGAGAAGTTCGACGACGCGGTCGACGCCGTGCGCGACAAGCTCGACCGCTGACGCCGGTTGCCGACCTGAACGGGTCGGGTGATCTCCGGAAACGCCGACTCCGTCGTCGTTCCCTGCGACACCCGACCCGTTTGCGCGTGTTCAGGCGGGTTCGATCTGGACGAGGGTGTCGCTGTAGGCGACGCCGCCACCCCACTCGGTCAGGGTGTCGTTGGTGAGGCTGTTGGCGACCTTGCCGTCGGGATGATGATCCCGCCACCACCCCCACGGGATCGACGCGAGACCGGGCCGGAGCCGCTCGGTGATCTTCACCGGCAGTTCGAGCGACGCCCGGTCGTTGAACACCCGCGCCACGTCGCCGTCGCCGAGACCCCGCCGTTCGGCGTCGGCCGCGTCGAGTTCGACGAACGGGCCGCCCTCGGCCGGACCGTGCTTGGGCAGGTGCGAGTAGCCCGAGTTGAGGAACCGGGCGTGGTGCTTGGGGGTCATCAGCTGGAGCGGGAACCGATCGGCATTCGGACCCTGCGGTCCCTCGGTCGGCGGGACGAACGTCGGGACCCGCGGTTGACCCATCCCCTCGAGGCGCGCCGACGCCAGTTCGACCTTGCCCGACGGCGTCGGGAACCCGCCGTCGGCCCACGGGCGACCGTCGTCGGCGAAGGGCACCCGTACCCACCCGTCGCGGCGGAGCGCGTCGAGGTCGACGGTCGGCAGCGACTGACGCAGGATCGTCAGGTCGTCGTCGAACAGTGACGGCTCGGTGAGTCCCATCGCACGGGCGATGCGACGGAAGCACTCGGTGTTGCTCACCGCCTCGCCGACCGGCTCGATGGCCGGTTCGTTCCACCCCATCCAGAGGTGACCCCATGCCGGCGTGACGTCGAGCGACTCGATGTGGGTCGTCGCCGGCAACACGATGTCGGCGTACTTCGCGGTGTCGGTGAGGAACTGCTCGTGCACCACGGTGAACAGGTCGTCGCGGGCCATGCCCTCGCGTGCGTACTCGGCGTTCGGCACGATCACCAGCGGGTTGCAGTTCCACACGATCATCGCCCGCACCGGGTCGTCGCTCTCGAGGAGGATCTCGCCGAGTCGGCTCATGTTGAACGTTCGTGGCGTCCGCCCGTCGAGCAGGTCGGTCCGATGGAGCGCCGACTCGTCGACGAGGGCGTCCTGGTAGGCGCCGACGCTGCGCATCAGGCCGCCGCCGCGTTCGCGCCACGAGCCGATCAGCGCCGGCAGGCACGCCAGGGTGCGGTAGAACATGGCGCCGTTCTCGTGGTGCTCGGCGCCGATCAGGGTGCGGATCGCAGCGGGTCGGACCTTCGCGTAGTCGTGTGCGAGTTGCTCGATGACGGCGGCGTCGACACCACACTGGGCCGACGCCCACGCCGGCGTCGTCTCGGCGACCGCGCCGACGATCTCGTCGAAGCCGAGCGTGTGCTCGTCGACCCACTCGCGGTCGACGAGATCGTCGCGGACGATGACGTGCATCATCGCCAGCATCATGGCGATGTCGGTGCCGGGCAGCGGCTGGATGAACCGGTCGGCGACCTCGGCGGTGATCGTGCGGATCGGGTCGATGACGACCAACTCGGCGCCGCGTTCGCGTGCCCGTTCGATGACCGGCCAGAGGTGACGGTTCGTGAGGCGGGTGTTCGTCGCCCAC
>JAGQSS010000850.1 GCA_020439405.1 Ilumatobacter sp.
GTTGGCCCGGGGGTTCAGTGCGTCCAGGCGCTCTTGATCAACCTTTGAGAGCTTGCCGAAATAGTCCAGCCGCACCGCGTAGACGATCGTGCCGCCAAGGTTCGGATCAGGGGTGTGCGGGACGAAGGCCGCCTCGGCGTCCATCACGCCAGCGTAGAAGGCCAGACTGACGAACTGGCCCCAGGTCTCCGGCTTCCTGATAGCCATGACGACAACCCGTGACAGGCCCACGCTCGGGGGCGTTGTGCCCGTTCACACCCCGGGTGGAGCTTCATAGGCCTAGTGCCTTGGCTTTGGCTGTGTTGTAGTCGTCCTGGGTGATCAGTCCGGCGTCGAGCATCCGCTTGAAGCCCGCCAGGGTGGCGAAGTGGTCATCGGCGGGGTCGGCGGTCGCCGGTTGCTCGAGGGCGTGGATGCCGACGGCATCGGCGGCCAATCCGATGCCGATGAGACCGTCGGTACCGGCGTTGGCGCCGGCAGCCTCGATGCCCGCGGCCGTGGCCGCTCGGAGGTTCGCCGTTGCCCGCACCCCGGTGAGGGCGTCGGCACGCTGCACCGCCTTGAGCAGTTCCCGTGACGGGGCGTCGTAGTCGATGGCCACGAGGGCGGT
>JAGQSS010000851.1 GCA_020439405.1 Ilumatobacter sp.
CTACTACATCGATGACATTCGAAGAGCCAAAGAGCTTGCGTCCAGCGGCATCCACTACGTCGACGTCGGTACCAGCGGTGGCGTGTGGGGTTTGGAGCGAGGCTATTGTCAGATGATCGGCGGAGAGACCGAGACAGTCCAGCGTCTTGAGCCGATTTTTTCCGCTTTGGCCCCCACGATCGAGTCGGCCCCTCGCACGCCCGGTCGTTCGGGGCCTACCACTCAGGCCGAGCACGGATATCTGCACTGCGGTGGCGCAGGGGCCGGGCATTATGTGAAGATGGTGCACAACGGCATCGAATACGGTGTGATGGCGGCTTACGCTGAAGGCTTGAGTGTCCTGCAGCACGCCAACCTGGGGAATCAGGAGATAGCGAAGAATGCTGAGACGACTCCTTTGCGAGACCCTGAACACTACAAGTACGATTTTGATTTGGCGGAAATAGCGGAGGTATGGCGCCGGGGAAGTGTCATCAGTTCCTGGCTTCTCGATCTCACCGCACAGGCTCTGCACAGAGAGCCTACTCTGTCGAGTTTTTCTGGCCGGGTCTCCGATTCCGGTGAAGGTCGGTGGACGATGAAGGCGGCTATCGACACGGCTGCACCCGTT
>JAGQSS010000852.1 GCA_020439405.1 Ilumatobacter sp.
TCTTCCATCTGGCTGGTCAACCGGGAGTTCGCTCGTCGTGGGGCTCGGGGTTTCCTGAGTACACCACCAGAAATATCGACGCCACCCAACGGCTGCTTGAGGCGTGCCGGGGCAGGAGCGGGTTGCGCCGCTTCGTATATGCCTCGTCCTCCTCGATCTACGGCGACGCCGAGAGCTATCCGACGCGGGAGGACATCCGGCCGCAACCGGTCAGCCCCTACGGCGTCACCAAACTAGGCGCAGAGCACCTCTGCACGCTCTACGCTACGAACTTCGACGTCCCGACGGTCTCGCTGCGCTACTTCACCGTCTACGGCCCGGGCCAGCGGCCGGATATGGCATTCACTCGCTTCATCAAGGCTGCGATCGGCGGGCGCGCCGTGAGCATCTACGGGTCCGGCGAGCAGGTTCGCGACTTCACCTACGTCGATGATGTCGTCAGCGCCAATGTCCTTGCTGCCACGCGCGATGTCGCCCGCGGAGCTGTTTTCAACGTCGCTGGGGGTTCGCATGCCACAGTCAACGAAGTGCTGGGAATTCTCGGGGAACTTACTGGCTCGGCGCTGAGAACCGAACACCTCGCCGGGGCCGCCGGCGATGTGAAAAGGAC
>JAGQSS010000853.1 GCA_020439405.1 Ilumatobacter sp.
CAGCAATAGAGTCGCGCAGGCTGCCGATTCCGAGTTCGTCGCGGCTGTCCTGTTCCGCGAAGAGCATCAGAATCTCACGCATTCGCCGTTGGTCAGCATCGGAAGCATCGAGCCAGGCAATCCGGGAGGCCATTTAAATCGTTCGCCTCGTGTGATAGAGCCGATTCCTTTAGTTGGGTTGCATCGATACTACCGCATTGAAATTGCCCCGCGGAACGTAACGGTCGGCTCACTCCTCCCGCCACGTTTCGCGAAGGACCTCCAAATTCGTATCCCTATCTTCGTTTGCTCAGGGGGTCGAAGGCGTCGCGGAGGCCGTCACCGACGAAGTTGAAGGCGAGCACGGTGATCGAGATCAGCAGACCTGGGAACAGCACCAGCCAAGGCGCGGTGCCGAGGCGAGTCAGGCCCTTCTGCAGCATGTTGCCCCACGACGGATCGGGGAGCGGCACGCCGAGTCCGAGGTAGCTCAACGCCGCTTCGGTCAGGATCGCGTACGCGATCGACAGCGTCGCCGCAACGATGATCGAACCGATGATGTTCGGCAGGATATAGCGCGTCATCCGGCGCATCGGGGGCACGCCGATCGCGTTGGCCGCATCCAGATAGT
>JAGQSS010000854.1 GCA_020439405.1 Ilumatobacter sp.
CTGCTGGTCGCCGAGAGCGCCGGCGCGTTCGGCGACACCGACATCCCCGTCGAGCGCTACCTGTCGCGCGAGTTCCACGAGCTCGAGAAGCGGCACGTGTGGGGGCGCTGCTGGCAGATGGCGTGCCGGGAGGAGCATCTGCCTGTTGTCGGCGACACGTACCGCTACACGATCTGCGATCTCGACATCGATCTCACCCGTGGCGACGGTGCCGTCACGGCGCTCATCGCCGGCACCGGTGCACCGGTCGCCGTCGACACGTGGGGCGGGTTCGTGTTCGTCAACCCGGACACCGGGTGCGTGCCACTCCGGTCGTTCTTCGGCGAGCTCGTCGACCACTTCGAGCCATGGCACCTCGAGCGGCGCTACGTCGAGGCGCACGTCGTGAAACGGATCCGCGCCAACTGGAAGGTGGTGCAGGAGGCGTTCATGGAGTCGTTCCACGTCGGCGCCACGCACCCGCAGCAGCTGGCCCGGCTCGGCGACACGAACAGTCGGTACGACTGCTACACGACGTTCAACCGGGCGTTGCACCCGAGCGGCATCCCGAGCCCGACCTTGAAGTGGGAACCGACCGAGCAGGAGATGCTCGACTGGATGCTGGACGTGC
>JAGQSS010000855.1 GCA_020439405.1 Ilumatobacter sp.
CAGTGGAGGCGACGTCCATCATGTCCGACCAGGTCAGTCCGTTCGACTGGCCGATGGCGGCGCGCTCGTTCATCAGGGTTGCGAGGACGACGGACCAGCCGTCATTGACCGCGCCGACGCGCTGGTCGTCGGGGATCCGCACATCGTCGAGGAATACCTCGTTCAGCTCCGAATCGTTGCCCATGGTGTGGATCGGCCGCACTTCCAGACCCGGCGTGTCCATCTTCAGCCAGAACGCAGTCAGGCCCTTGTGCTTGGGCTGGTCGGGATCGGTGCGGGTGATGAGCAGACCGTAGTCGGCATGGGCCGCGCCCGAATTCCACACCTTCTGCCCGTTGATGACCCACTCGTCGCCCTGCTTCACCGAAGCGGTGCGGATGCCCGCAGAGTCCGATCCGCTCGAAGGTTCGGAAAATAGCTGGCACCAGATTTCGTCGCCGCGGACCGCAGGAGGCACGCGCTCGGCAAATTTGGCATCGTCGTTGAACTTGAGAATCGCAGGGATAAGCATCTTGAGCCCGGTGATGTAATAGGGATCGTGGATTTCCGCCGCGGTTTCCTCCTGCGAGAAGATGACATCCTCGATCAGGGTGCCGCCCGCTCCGCCGCG
>JAGQSS010000856.1 GCA_020439405.1 Ilumatobacter sp.
CACCATCGAGGTGCTGGATCAGCGTGGCATCGCCGACCGCTTCCTTGCAGCGGGCCGCGCCACGCAGGTGCAGGCGTTCGCCGGGGTGCCGTTGGACATCAGCGACTTCCCCTCGCGCCACCCCTACGGGTTGGCTCTGCTGCAGAGCCACTTCGAGCGCATCCTCGCCGGCTGGGTGGACGAGTTGGGTGTGCGCATCCGGCGCGAGTGCGAGGTCAGCGGCTTCGTGCAGCAGGCGGGCCATGTGGACGTCGCGCTGTCGGACGGGGCCACCGTGCGGGCCGGGTACCTGGTGGGGTGCGACGGGGCGCGCAGCATGGTGCGCAAGGCGGCCGGCATCGAGTTCGCCGGCTGGGACCCCACGACGTGCTGGATCACCGCCGAGGTGGAGATGGAGACGACACCGCCGTACGGCCTGCGCGGCGGCGGAGGCATCGGGCCGGCGGAGGACGGTCGGGTGGGCGTGACGCTCATCGAACGCGACGTGGAGGCGCGCCATCGGGAACCGACGCTCAGCGACCTGCGCGCCGCCTTGATGAGCGTGGACGGCACGGACTACGGGGCGCACAGCCCTCGCTACATCTCACGGTTCACGGACATGACCCGCCA
>JAGQSS010000857.1 GCA_020439405.1 Ilumatobacter sp.
CGCGACTACGCCGTCGACGACCGGCTGCTGGAGCAGGTGCGCGATACCTTGCTCGAAGGTGGGGCATCGGCGGTGACGACCCAGCCGGTACACCTGGGCAACCGCAACAAGAGCGTCGGCGCGCAGCTCGCGATCGACATCGAGCGCATCCTCAATTATGAGATCGACGACCGGACCTCCACATCGCTGCGCCCGGTGTACACCGACGACCGCGGCCGCCGCTATCTCGACGCCGACACCGTCACGGTGCCCAGCACCGGATCCGCCGGGCTGTCGTACGCGGCGTTCTGCACCGACGGGATGCGGATGGTCCACACAGGCACCTGCAACGACGGTGTCGGCAAGTCGATGTCGGGCGGCACCGTGATCGTCGGCTCCCCCGGCGGCGGCTCACCCGGGGTCGGCGGCAACGTCCTGGTCGGCAACTTCGCGCTGTTCGGCGCCACCGGCGGCCGGTTGTTCGTCGAGGGTGAGGCGGGTGACCGGTTCGCGGTCCGCAACTCGGGCGCGACGGCCGTCGTCGAGGGCCTGGGCGAGTACGGCTGCGAGTACATGACCAACGGTGCGGTGTTCAATCTCGGCGGGTACGGCAAGGGCCTGGCCAACGGG
>JAGQSS010000858.1 GCA_020439405.1 Ilumatobacter sp.
GAAGAGGTCGACGACGGCGTCTGACAGCCACAGCGGAGCCTCGTTCTGAACGATCGCTCCGTGGCTCGACCAGCGGTAGCGGTCGATGCCGTGGCGATCGATCGCTGCTGGGTTGAGGGCGATGTATCGGATCGTTGCGAGCAGTTGGGCGTCGGTCTCGATCGGGACGTGGTGGTACCGGCCGGCGAAGATGGGTCCGATTCGGTCGTATCGGCGGTTGAACGCCTGGCTGTAGCGCTGACCCAGGCGCTTCATGAACTGGCCGAGAGCGGCACTGTCGGCCTCGACGAGCAGGTGGTAGTGGTTCGTCATCACGCAGTAGGCGTGGACGGTGGCCGGGCCGTCGTCGACCGCTTGCGCGAGCACCTCGATGAACTTGCGGCGGTCGGCGTCGTCATCGACGATCGGCTGCGATGCCACGCCACGGTTCATCACGTGATACCAACCGGTCGAGCTGTGCCTGATCGTGCGCCCCATGGCACGAGTGTGCTCAGGGGGTGTCGCGAGGTTGTTGCGTCGGGTGCGTGCTGTGATCCGGGTCAGGTGACCATCGGTAACGGCTCGTTCCTCGCCGTCACCGTTGGCACCTGACCCGGCGGGTCCGGTGTC
>JAGQSS010000859.1 GCA_020439405.1 Ilumatobacter sp.
TCGGCGCCTTTTGCGTCAATTGCGGTGGGGTTACGCCGATTCGGCGTAATTGAGTTCCTGTCCGCCGATCGTGACGAGCAATGGCCGCGATCGGTTGAGAATCACGTTCTCGTCCACGATGCATTTCGAAATGTTGTCGTGCGAGGGAATCTCGTACATCACTTCGAGCAGCACTTCCTCGATCGCGGAGCGAAGTCCGCGAGCGCCAGTCTTCCGTTCGATCGCCTGGCGAGCCGTCGCTTCGATCGCATCGGGCGTGAATACAAGCTCCACGTTGTCGATGGCGAAGAAGCGCTGGTACTGCTTGACCACGGCGTTCTTCGGCTCGGTGAGGATCTGCTTGAGATCGTCGAGGGTCAACTCGTCGAGCGCCACGGTCACCGGCAAGCGGCCGATGAATTCCGGAATGAGCCCGTACTTGAGCAGATCGTCGTGCGTGACGTGCTGCATCGGATTGTCGATCTCTTCGCTCTTTTCGGCGACCGACCCAAAGCCCATGCCGGCATGCTTGCCGACGCGCTTCTGGATGATCGGCGCGAGGCCCTCGAAGGCGCCTCCGCAGATGAAGAGAATGTTCCGCGTATCGATCTGGATGTATTCCTGGTGCGG
>JAGQSS010000085.1 GCA_020439405.1 Ilumatobacter sp.
AGCTACTTCGCCATGATGGGCATCGTGCAATCCGTCCACATGCGCCGAATGAGGTGACCAGATGGGGTCAGGCACCTTCTGGCACTCCAGGTCCGGCGCTGTCCGAGCTGCACGCCAGAAGGTGCCTGACCCCATCTGGGGGCATCGCTGGGAGCGTTCCTCCTGGCAGGTAGGCTGGAACGCGACATGTCTACGCTCTGGCCGCGGATCGAACCGCTCCTGGCCAAGGTGCAAAAGCCAGCTCGATACATCGGCTGCGAGGACGGTGCCACCACCCCCCGGCACACCGACGACGGGGACGCGGTGGCATGGCTGCTCGCCTACCCCGACACGTACGAGATCGGCCTGCCGAACCAGGGGCTCCAAATCCTGAACGAACGCGACGATGCCGTCGCCGAACGCACCTACGCGCCCTGGACCGACCTGCTGGTCGAGATGCGGGCCGCCGATGTGCCGTTGTTCAGCGTCGACACCCACCGCTCGGCGGCCGAGTTCGACGTGTTGGCGTTCAACCTGTCGTCCGAGCTCGTCTACACCAATGTGCTCGAGATGATCGACCTCGCCGGCGCGCCGATCCACGCCGCCGACCGTGGCGACGACGACCTGATCGTGATCGTCGGCGGCCACGCCGCGTTCAACCCCGAGCCGCTCGCCGACTTCATCGACGCCGCCGTCCTCGGCGAGGGCGAAGAGGTCGTCAGCGAGATCACCGAGGTGCTCGCCGAGTGGAAGCGGTCGGGCCGCACCGACCGTGCGTCGATGCTCCGCCGCCTGTCGCAGGTGCCCGGGGTGTACGTGCCCTCGATGTACGAGGTGACGTACCACGAGCCGACCGACGACGACCCGATCGGCACGATCGCCGCCGTCACGCCGCGCTTCGCCGACGTCCCCGAGACGGTCGACAAGCGCACCGTCGCCGATCTGGGGGAGTGGCCGTACCCGAAGTCGCCGCTCGTCCCGCTCACCGAGGTCGTCCACGACCGTCTCAGCGTCGAGGTCTTCCGTGGCTGCACACGCGGTTGCCGGTTCTGCCAGGCCGGCATGATCACCCGGCCGGTGCGTGAACGCCCGGCCGAGCAGGTCCGCACGATGGTCAACGAGGGCCTCCGGCGCGCCGGCTACGACGAGGTCAGCCTGACCTCGCTCAGCACCGCCGACTTCTCCGACATCGAGCCCGTGGTGAAGGGGATCATCGCCGACAACGGCGACGCGTCGAACAGCTGCGACACCCTCACGATCAGCCTGCCGTCGCTGCGCGTCGACGCCTTCACGGTGGGCCTCGCCGGCGAGGTCCAGACCGGTCGGCGCAGCGGCCTCACCTTCGCTCCCGAAGGCGGTTCGTGGCGGCTGCGCAAGGTGATCAACAAGCTGATCACCGAAGAAGATCTCTACGGTGCCGTCGAGTCGGCGTTCAGCCAGGGCTGGACCCGCATGAAGTTGTACTTCCTCACCGGCCTCCCGACCGAGACCGACGAGGACACCCTGGGCATCGTCGACCTCGCCGCGAACTGCGTCAAGATCGGCAAGCGCTACACCAACCGTGCGTCGGTCACCGTCAGCCTCGGCGGTTTCGTCCCCAAGGCGCACACACCGTTCCAGTGGTTCGGTCAGAACACCCACGAGGAGCTGCGCCGCAAGATCGGTCTCGCCAAGGACGCCGCCAAGAAGGCCAAGGGCGTGCAGGTCAAGTGGCACGACGCCGCGGCCAGCACGGCCGAGGGCATCACGAGCCGCGGTGACCGTCGCATCGGCGCCGTCATCGAGCGCGTCTGGCGCAACGGTGGCCTGTTCCAGGAATGGGGCGAGCACTTCGATCTCGACCTGTGGGCCGACGCGATGGAGGCCGAGGGGCTCACCCTCGACTGGTACGTCTACCGGCACCGCGACGAATCCGAGATCCTGCCGTGGGAGCACCTCACCGCCGGTCTCCACAAGGACTTCCTGTGGGGCGACTGGCAGGACGCACTCGCCGAGGCGGGCGTCGAGGATTGCCGCTGGACGCCCTGCTACGACTGCGGCGTCTGCACCGGCTACGGCATCGAACACGTCGTGGCGTCGCCGATCGCTCCCGCCGGCGGCAGCCAGGGGACCGGACAGGACCTCAGTCGCGGCGGCGAAGTGCCGGTCGCGATCATGCGACGCCCGGAACCGGCAGGAGTCACGTCGTGAAACTCCGCTGCCGCAGCTCGAAGCTCGGCAAGGTCCGGTTCACCAGCCATCGCGACGCCGCCCGCATCTGGGAGCGCGCCCTGCGGCGCGCCGAGTTGCCGGTCGCCGCGACCGAGGGGTTCACCCCCCGCCCCAAGATCAGCTTCGGCCTGGCGCTCCCGACGGGCGCCGAGTCGATCGCCGAGTACGTCGACATCGAGCTGCGCCCCGACGCCGCCGATGTCGATCTCGACGCACTGCCCGAGCGGCTGTCGGCCGCGCTCCCGAACGGTTTCGACGTGCTCGTCGTCGCCGAGCGAGAGCAGGGCACTGCGTCGCTGCAAGAAGCCGTCACCTCCGTCACCTGGGAACTCTGGGCGCCGGATCTCGATCGTGACGCACACATCGACGCCTGTCGGCTGCTCGACGCCGACGTGCTCGAGTTGGAACGGGAACGCAAGGGGAAGCGGAGCGTCGACGACGTCCGCCCGATGATCCTCGAAGCCGCTCCCACCGCGGCGGGCGACCGGCTGGTCGTCCGTCTGGCCACCGTCGGACGAGCTCTGCGACCCGCGGAGTTCGCACAGTTGGCCTACCCGGACATCGAGCCGATCCTCGTCCGGGCGCTCCGTACACATCAATGGATCGACCGCGACGGACGGCCGGAGGAACTCCTCCCGCTTCCCGCCGGTCGCGATGCGCGCCCCGTCGAGGTGCTCGCATGACAAGGAACCCTCATGGACGAATCCACACCCACGGGCGATCAGGCGAACACGCCGAGCGCCGGCGGCGACACCTCGGTCGATCGCCCCACCTCCCGCCCCGACACTGACACCCAGCCGACCGACGAACGCTCGTCGGGCTCCGACGAGAACGGCCGACAGAACGGCCAGCAGAACGGCGGCGGCTCGGGCCAGCGCAAGCGTCGCCGCGGATCGCGCGGTGGCCAGGGCCGCAAGCGACCCTCGCAGGGCACCGACAACGGCGCGGACGACGCCGACAACGCCACCGACGACGGTGCGGCGGGCGGCGACGCCGGCCGCGACCCGGAAGAACTGCCCGAGCGGATCCGCGAGGGCAAGGTCCAGGATCCCGAGGTCGCCGAACAGTCGCTCGTGCGCAAGCCGCGGGTGGGCGACGTCCGCGAGGCGCCGATGAAGCCGTCGGTGCCGCCGCCCGGCCCGGCACGCGCCAAGTCGGGCGAGTCCGACCAGTCGGCCGAGTCGTCCGGCGGCAGCGGAGGCGGCAACAAGCGTCGCCGTCGCGGCGGCAAGGGACGCGGCAAGGGTGGCGGCCAGAACGACGGCGGCGGCGACGGCCGCCAGCAGCAGCCCACCCGGACCGACGAGCGCGGCGGCAACGACGACGAGAGCGGTGACGGTGGCCAGAAGAAGCGCCGCCGCGGTGGTCGTGGCGGCAAGAAGAAGCTGACCGACGCCGAGCGCGAACTCGTCGCCCAGCGCGGCGGCCGGGAGCGCAATGGCAAGCCGGTCGGTCGGTACTTCATGTGCGTGCAGGTGCGGCCCGGCGTCAGCCAGGTCGCGGTGCTCGAGGGTCGGAACCTGATCGAGCACTACGTGTCGCGCCCCGCCGACGACATCAGCCAGATCCACGGCAACATCTACCTGGGCCGGGTCCAGAACGTCCTGCCCGGTATGGAGGCGGCGTTCGTCGACATCGCCACCCCGAAGAACGCCGTGCTCTACCGGGGCGACGTCCAGTACGACCCGGAGGACATCGAGGAGAAGGGCAAGAACGCCCGCATCGAGGACATCCTCAAGGCCCGGCAGATGATCATGTGCCAGGTCACGAAGAACCCGATCGGCGCCAAGGGAGCGCGTCTCACGCAGGAGGTCTCGTTGCCGGGCCGGTTCGTGGTCCTGATCCCGAACTCGAAGACCTACGGCATCTCGAAGCGTCTGCCCGACGACACGCGCAAGCGGCTCCGCAACATCCTCGATCGCGTGAAGCCCGCCCAGCACGGTCTGATCGTCCGCACGGCGGCCGAGCACGCGACCGAAGCCGATCTCGAGGCCGACATGCAGTTGCTGCTCGCACAGTGGGCCGACATCGAGGCCAAGGCCGAGAAGGCGAACCGTCCGACCCTGCTGTATCGCGAGCCCGAACTCGCCGTGCGGGTCATCCGTGAGGAATTCAACCCCGACTACCGCGGCGTCGTCATCGACGACCAGCGGCTGTTCGAGGAGGTGCACGCCTACGTCAAGGCCTTCAACCCCGAGCTCGCCGACCGGATCGAGTACTACGACGCCGAGGCCGAAGGGCTCTCACTGTTCGAGCGCTATCACGTGCACGAGCAGGTCCACAAGGCGCTCGATCGCAAGGTGTGGCTGCCGTCGGGCGGCTCGTTGATCATCGAGCACACCGAGGCCCTCACGGTCATCGACGTCAACACCGGCAAGAACGTCGGCAAGGACAATCTCGAACAGACCGTCTTCCACAACAACATGGAAGCTGCGGTCGAGATCGCGAAGCAGCTCCGGCTGCGCGACATCGGCGGCATCATCGTCATCGACTTCATCGACATGGAGATCCGCGACAACCGGGCCAAGGTCGTCAACCAGTTCCGTGAGGCGCTGGCACGCGACAAGACCCGGACCCAGGTGTTCGAGATCTCCGACCTGGGTCTGGTCGAGATGACCCGCAAGCGGATCGGCGAGGGACTCCTGACCGAGTTCTCCGAGACGTGCCCCGACTGCGAAGGTCGCGGCGTCCTCGTCGATCACTCGATGCTCGACTGACGTCGAGCCGGCGTCCCTCGCCGTCCGCCGTCAGCCCGTGACGGTCAGTTCGGCGTACATGCCGTTCATCACGTGGGGCGGGCCGCCGTCGACCTGCGGCGGGCCGTCGTTCTCGGCGGCCGCGGCCAGGTACTCGGCCGGATCGGCGCCCGTCGGGATGACACACACGATCACGTAGCGACCCGGCTCGGCCAACGTCCCGTCGCCGACGGCGGCGATCTGGTCGCCACCCGGCGGGGCGAGCAACACGGCGGCGGGCGGGCCGCTCGTGAGGAGCGCCTCGAGGTCGCCCACGATCTCGCTCATCAGGCGGTCGTCGTCGTCGGCCAGGCGCATCGCGACGAACTCGTGGATCTCGGCATCGGAGGCGTTGGTCACCTCGATCCGCGTCCCGGCCGGCACCTCGTCGGGCAGGCCGTCGTATCGGAAGTCGGCCATCTCCACGGTGAGGACCGACGGCTCGGCCTCGGCGGCCGTGGTCGGTGCCGGAGGCTCGGTCGTCTCGGATGACTCGGTCGTTGCGGTCGTCGCCGCCGTCTCGCCCTCGGCGTCGTCGCCGCATGCCGACAGGGCCAGCGCCCCGAGCACGATCAGGACGGCGGTTCGCGAGGGGGTGGTTCGTGTGGTTCGTTGCTGCATGCCGACACCATCCCGGGGTCGGCTTTCGGAAACCTTTCGGCCCGACGGGGGTCAGACCGGGCCGTCGGCGGCGAGGACCCGCCACGCGAGCGCGGCGACCTCGTCCATCGGCCGATCCTGGATCAGGTACCCGGTGGTGGTGATCCCCAGGACCACCTCGGCCAGCACGTCGGCGTCCCCGCCCGACGGGAACTCGCCGGTCCGGCGGCCGAGCGCGACCAGGTCGCGCATGAACACCCGCCACATGGCCTGTTGTTCGAACAGGACGCGTTGTGCGACGTCGTCGTACTCGGATGCCGCGACCAACTCGGCGGTGAGTTGGCGGAACCGCAGGTGCTCGGGCGAACCGTCGGCACGCGAGAACGCCGCGTCGAACGCCTCCCGGGCGGTGGCATGGTCGGCCAGGTCGGGGGCGGCACGAGCGGCGAGACGGAACGCGTCGACGACGAGCTCGCGTCGTGTCGGCCATCGCTTGTAGAGGGTGACCTTCGAAACACCGGCCTGCCGCGCCACCTGGTCGACCGAGACGTTCGGGAGGCCCTGCTGGGTGACCTGGTCGACGAAGGCCTCGAGCACGCGTCGTCGAACGGTCGGATCGGGCGCCGAGCCGCCACGGGTGCGGGTGTTCGCGGCCATGGTGTCCATTGAACCAGACGGCGATCTGTCGGGTCGGAGCGGGCGGTTGCTACCGTGCTCGTCGTGGAACTCGAGATCACCGATGACGCTGCGGCGCTGCTCACCAAGCGCGGCGGCACGATGGCCATCGACTTCATCCGCCCCACCGGTTGAGGCAAGATCGCCGAGGTGTCGGTCGACACCAATACCGACAACAAGAACCTGGCGCCGTACACCCAGGTCCGGCATCCCGAGTTCACGATCCTCGTCAGCCCGGTCCTGTCGGGGCTCGCCTCGCGCATGCGGATCGTGACGAAGGGGAAGTTCCTGAAGCAGCTGGCCGTCGAGCTGTCCGACCACGGCTATCGCCCGGCCTACGCACCGCGCGACCGCTGCTGAACCTGCTGGCCGGACTGGCGGATCGACGATCTGAACGCTACGGTTCAGTCCAGTGGGGCGGCGGGTCCCCGGTGGACGGGTCGGTGGCAGTGCGGGAACGGCCGCCGACCCGGTTCACCTGACGAACCGCCCGGTTCCGGCGCCGGCAGGATCAGCCGGTTGGTACGCCCCGATTGCGTAGATAGCATCTCTCAAGCTATGTACGCAGTGATCGCCTCTGGCGGCAAGCAGGAAAAGGTCACCGAAGGTCAGCAGGTCGCGCTCGAACTGCTCGACGGCGACGAGGGCAGCGAAGTGTCGTTGACCCCCGTCCTGCTCGTCGACGGCGAGAACGTCCTGGCCGGCACCGACGCCCTCGCGGGTGTGTCGGTCACCGGCAAGATCGTCGGCACGACCAAGGGCCCGAAGATCAACGGGTTCACCTACAAGCGCCGCACCAACCAGCGCCGTCGTTACGGCCATCGTCAGAACTACACCGTCGTCGAGATCACCAAGATCTCGAAGTAACGGTCGCATCGGAAGGAGCCAGCAATGTCGAAGACCAAGGGTGGCGGTTCAACCCGCAACGGTCGTGACTCCAACGCCCAGCGTCTGGGCGTGAAGGTCTACGGCGGCACCAAGATCACCGCCGGCACCATCCTGGTGCGTCAGCGCGGTACCAAGTTCCATCCCGGCAAGAACGTCGGCAAGGGCGGCGACGACACGCTGTTCTCGCTGATCGACGGCTCGGTCAAGTTCGGCGAGCGCAACGGCCGCAAGGTCATCGACGTCGAACCGGTCGCCTGACGACCTGACGGGAGTCGATGGCCCGGCGCAGCCGCATCGACACGTCATCGACGTCGAACCGGTCGCCTGACGACCTGACCCGGAGGCCGTGACGGCCTCGGAACGAACTCACGAAGCGGAGCGCTGATCAGCGCTCCGCTTCGTCGCGTTGTGCGCCACGTCGAGCCGGGACGAGTCCGCTGATCGCCAACAGGGCGACGCCGAGCACGAAGCCGACGTCGCCGAGGCGCAGCGCGGCCGCGACCGCGTCGGTGCCGGTCGGCGGGAGCGTCGACGGTGGGGGAGGTGTCGGCACGGTCGGCGATGTCGTGCTCGGCGGGGCGACCGTCGTCGTGGTCGCCGGGGGGACGGTGGTGCTGGTGGTGGTCGTGGTGGTCGTCGCCACCGTCGTGTCTGGTGGTGGCTCGAACGTGACGGTCTGGTCGGCGTCGGCGAGGTCGTCGTGTCGGGCGAGCAGGGTGTCGCCGACGTACACCTCCTCGACCACGACCACCCGGCCCGGTGCGAGCCCCTCGGCGTCGATCACGACCTCGACGACCGCCGACGCGTCGACGGCGACGAACTCGACCCAACCGACCGCACCGAGCGGTGTGCCCTCCACCGCGTCGACGAGTTCACCACGGACCCGGTACGTCGTGTGGGGCACCAGACGGCCCAGCTCCACCCGATCGACGACCTGCGACGGGCTGCCGTGGTCCTGGGTGAGCGTCTGGTCCCCGTCGAGCGCGTCGCCGGCGCGCGTGTCGATCGTGGGTTCGGGAACGGCGTTGACGTACTCGATCGCGAGGTCGGTGTCGAGCGCATCGAGGCCGACGTCGACCTCTCGACAGCCCGTGTCGAGGAGTGCGGCGGCCCAGGCGGGCACGGTCACCTCACAGATGTCGTAGGTGCCGAGCGGGACGGCGATCGGTCCGGTGCTGCCGTCGGCGCCCGTGGTCGCCGTCCGGCGCCACCCGTCGGTCCGGCGTCGGATCTCGAACTCGAAGCCACTGCGATCGTCGGGCCCGACCCCGTCGAGGTCGAGGGCCTTGCGAATGCTGAGCGACGCCGTCGCCGGCTCGTTCGTGATCGTGACGACCGTCGGCGCATCCGGGTCGGTCGACAGGTCGTCGACCGTTGGGGCGTCGGCCGACACCACCAGCCCGGCCGGGGCGGCGGTCTCGACCACGGTGTACGGGCCGGGGTGTGCGGCACGGTCGACCGGTGGGAAGGTCGCGATCCCGTCGGTATCGGAGGTCGCGGCGGCGACGACGTCACCCGTTGCGTCGCGGAGCTGGAAGGTCGCGCCCTCCACCCCGATCGTCGGGTCGGCGGACTGCTTCCGGACGACGACGTGTCCAGGCGGTGGTGCGACCACCGCCTCGCCGGTGACCTCGACCGAGGTCGGTGTCGCGAGCCGCTGCACCGGTCCGTCGCCGTCCCACTCCCGGTGCGGACCGGGCGCCGACACCGAGGCCCGGATCCGGAGTCCGTCGTGGTCCGGCGGGAGGTCGACGACGAAGGTGCCGGTCGCGTCGGTGCGACCCGTTTGCTCCGTCTCGGTCGCACCGGTGACGACGATCGTCAGGGGTCGATCGGCCAGAGGCAGGCCGTCGACCAACAGTCGCGCCGAGGCGGTCCGCTCGTCGGGGGCGACGACGACCTCGACCGTCCAGGTCCCGCTGAGCGTCGTCACCATCCGGTGCAGTTCGGCGACGCGGCGCTCGACGGCGTCGAGGTGCGTGCCGGGCACGATCAGGCCGACCGGGTGCGACAGCGAGAACGGGGCCAGTGCGTCCCACGGTTCGGGCGCCTCCGGCGTGATCGGGGCGAACGAACGCGACCCGTCGGCCCACACGGGTGGTCCGTTCGATCGGCGAGCGCCGGCGTAGTACCAGGCGAGCGCACTCGCGGCGACCGCCGTGTCGTCGTCGACGTGTCCGAGCTGGTCGAGCCACCACAGCAATGCGTCGAGGTTCGGCGACGTGACCATCGGGCCGACGGATCGATACGCCTCCGGTCCGGTCGAATGGGCGACGTCGGCCTCGATGCAGAGCGCCAGGAGCGACTCGCTGCCGTCGTCGAGTCGGAACGTGCCCATCGCCGTGGTGCCGTAGCCGTTGATGATCACGCCACGGCGGCCCGACTCGTACGACGCGGTGACGGTCGCCGCCTCGACGGGGGGAGCGGACGGGTGGATGGCGACACCCACGACGACGAGGGTGACGAACGACAGGACGATCGAGCGCGGTCTCACGCCCTCCGGAAGGTCACGACGTCCGTCGACCGGAAGCGCCGGGGAGTCCTCCCCGGCGAGACGGCGACCCCTCGCGGGTCAGACGTCGATGCCGACGGGGAGGCGGTCGCGTTCCCAGTCGAGGAGGGCCATCGCCTGGCGGCAGGCGAACCGGTCGGTCATGCCGCCGACGTACGTGACCGCGGCGCGGAGCGCCTCGGGGGAGCCCTTCGGGAGGTCGTCGCCATCGGGGAGCAGCATCGGACGTGAGGCGTAGTGCTCGACGAGCGCCTGCAACATCGCGATCACCGCGTCGGCCTGGGCCTTGCTCGCCGGGCGGAGATAGACCTCTTCGTAGTTGAAGCGCCTGAACTCCGCCAGCGCCTCGGCGTGGTAGGTCGTCATCCCGATCCGGCCGGTGCGGGCGGTCGCGTCGATCATCGCTCTGACCAGGGTGCCGAGCTGGGTCGACCGATCGCTGCCGATCCGGTCGCGCACGACGGCGGGCAATTGGTCGGGGCTGACGACATTGGCCGCGACGGCGTCCTCGAAGTCGTGGCAGACGTAGGCGATCCGGTCGGCCCACGACACGACCTCGCCTTCCGGCGTCGCCGGCGCCGGCCGGCTCCAGGAGTGGTTCCGGACACCGTCGAGCGTCTCGGCACACAGGTTGAGCGGGACGAGTGCGACGTCGGCGCCCCAGACGGCGTGGTCGTACCCCTCCTCGACGTAGGGCGTCAGCGCGTCCTCGCTGGCGTGACCGCCGGGCCCGTGGCCGCAGTCGTGACCGATCGCGATCGCTTCGGTCAGCGCGACGTTCAAGCCGATGGCCTGCGACACCGATCGGGCCACCTGCGCGACCTCGAGCGCATGGGTCAAGCGGGTGCGTTGGTGGTCGGCCGGGAACACGAAGACCTGCGTCTTGCCGGCGAGGCGGCGGAACGAGGTGTCGTGCAGGATCCGGTCGCGGTCGCGTTCGAAGCAGGTGCGGAACGGATCGGGCTCCTCCTCGACGACCCGGTCGCCGGCTCCGCTCGCCCGCGTGGCCAGCGGCGCGAGGTGCTCGTCCTCGAACTCCTCACGTGCCGGCCGGGGCGGGGTCGAGGTGTGTCCGGGTCCGGCCCACGAGTCCTCGTGGGCCAGGGCGATGCCGTCGGCCTGGTGGCCGCGCATCGTGCCCGCCCACTTCTCGGCGCGCTCCTGCATCGCCTCGTCGCCTCGGAACTCGCTCGATGTCGTGTCACTCACAGTCGTCCCAGTATGGCGTCGGACGCTCGCGACGCCATCCCGAACGGGAGCGGGACGCACGGGCGTACCGGATCCATGGCCGGTCGTCGGCGGGCACGTCGGTAGCATCCTCACGGTGTCCCAGTTCGTCGACGAATGCCAGCTGAACGTCCGCGGTGGCGACGGCGGTGCCGGTTGCGTGTCGTTCCGGCGTGAAGGCCCCGTCGTGCGCGGCGGCCCGAACGGTGGCGACGGTGGCAAGGGCGGCGACGTCTGGCTCGTCGCCGACCACAACGTGGCGTCACTCCTGGCGTTCCGCGACCACCCGCACCGTCGAGCCGAGAACGGGGTCCACGGCAAGGGCAAGGACCTGCACGGCAAGCGTGGCGAGTCGCTCGAGATCTCGGTGCCGGAAGGCACCGTGGTGACCGACATGTACAGCGGCGAGGTGCTCGCCGAGCTGTACCGGCACGGCGATCGCTTCCTGGCCGCCCACGGTGGCCGCGGTGGCCGCGGCAACGCCAAGTTCCTCTCCAACTACCGGCGCGAACCGACCTTCGCCGAGCAGGGCGAACACGGCGAGGAGCGCTGGCTCAAGCTCGAGATCCAGTTGATGGCCGACGTCGCGCTCGTCGGGTTCCCGAACGCCGGCAAGAGCACGCTCATCAGCGTGATCTCGGCAGCAAAGCCGAAGATCGCCAACTACCCGTTCACGACGCTCGAACCGAACCTCGGGGTCGTCAGCCTCGACGACGACACCAACTTCGTCGTCGCCGACATCCCCGGTCTGATCGAGGGGGCCTCCGAAGGTCGCGGGCTCGGCTTCCAGTTCCTCCGCCACATCGAGCGTGCCCGGGTCCTCTGCCTCCTGATCGACCTGCAGCCGATGGACGGCACGAGTCCTGCCGAGCAGGAGGAGATCCTGCTCACCGAACTCGGGTCGTATCGTCCCGACCTGCTCGAACGTCCGCGCCTCGTCGCCGGCACGAAGGCCGATGTCGTCACCGCGGACGAGCTCGAGGCACTCGGTTGGGAACATCCGGTCATCTCTGCCGTCACCGGTCAGGGCGTGCGCGAGCTCGTCGGTCGCATGGCGTCGCTCGTGCACGAGGCCCGCCAGAACGAGCCCGAACCCGACGGCGTCGTCGTGATCAAGCCCGAGGTCACCGGTGCGATCATCGAGCGAATCGACGACGGCGAGTTCCGCGTCGTCGGCCGCGAGGTCGAGCGTGTCGTCGCCCTCAACGACGTGACGACGCCCGAGGCGCTGTCGTACATCGACAACCGGCTCGACCGCCTCGGGGTCCACAAGCTGCTCCAACGCGCCGGCGTGCAGGACGGCGACGTCGTGTGGATCGGCGAGTTCAGCTTCGAGTACCAGAGCGACCTGTGAACCGGACCGCCACCGGGGCCATGCGGGTGGTCGCCAAGATCGGCACCGCCTCGATCACCGACGACAGCGGCGCGATCTCGGGCCCGGCCATCGCGAAGCTCGTCGACGAGGTCGCCGGGTTGCGAGCCGACGGCCACGAGGTGATCGTCGTGTCGTCCGGCGCCGTCGCCACCGGGATCGCCGCCTTGGGCATGGCGGAGCGTCCCGCCGACATGCGCACACTCCAGGCGGTGTCGGCGGTCG
>JAGQSS010000860.1 GCA_020439405.1 Ilumatobacter sp.
TCAGCGCCAGCACCTCCCGCTCGCGACCGGTCAGCGACGCCAGCGGGCCGTCCTCACGGCGCCGTCCCAGCAGCTGACGCACCACCTCCGGGTCGACGACGGTCTCGCCGGCCGCGACCCGGGACACGCTGTCGAGGAACTCGCGGACGTGCCCGACCCGGTCCTTGAGGAGGTAGCCGACGCCGCCGCCGGGGGTGGAGTCGAGGAGCTCGGGGACGTACGCCTCGGCGACGTAGGCCGACAGCACCAGCACGGCGACCTCGGGGTGCTCGGCGCGGATCCGCGCGGCGGCGCGCAGGCCCTCGTCGGTGTGGGTCGGCGGCATCCGGATGTCGGTGACGACGATGTCCGGGAGCTCGCGCGCGGTGTAGGCGAGCAGCGCGTCCGCGTCGCCGACGGCCGCGACCACCTCGTGCCCGGCCCGTTCGAGGATGCCGACCAGCCCCTCGCGCAGCAGGGCGGCGTCCTCGGCGAGCACGATCCTCAGCACGGGCACTCCATCCGCACCTCGGTCGGCCCACCGGTCGGGCTGGTCACCACCAGCGAGCCGCCGAGCGCCTCGAGCCGCAGGCCGAGCCCGCGCAGACCGCTGCCGGCGTCCTCGTCC
>JAGQSS010000861.1 GCA_020439405.1 Ilumatobacter sp.
CGGAACATGCAGCTCATCTTTCAGGATCCCTACGCGAGCCTGAACCCGCGGATGCGGATCCTCGATCTGGTCGCTGAGCCGCTGATCGTGCACGGGCTGGTCCGCAACCGCGACGAAGCGGTCGACCAAGTGAAGGAATTGCTGCGCCACGTCGGCCTGCCGGGCAACGCGTTCGAGCGTTTCCCGCACGCTTTTTCCGGCGGTCAGCGCCAGCGCGTGGTGATTGCCCGGGCGCTGGCCCTGCGCCCGAAATTCATCGTCGCAGACGAGCCCGTCTCGGCGCTCGACGTGTCGATCCGGGCGCCGGTGGTCAACCTTCTGCAGGACCTCCAGCAGGAGCTCGGGTTGACCTATCTGTTCATCGCCCATGATCTGAGCGTGGTTCAGCATGTCTCCGACCGGATCGCGATCATGTATGCGGGCAAGCTGTTCGAGATCGGCCCGGCGGACGAGATCTACGTCGGTCCGAAGCACCCCTACACCGAAGCGCTGCTCTCGGCCGCTCCGGTGCCTGACCCGGTAATCCAGCGGCAGCAGAAGCGCATCGTCTACGAGGGCGAGCCGCCGAACCCGATGTTCCCGCCGAAAGGCTGCCGCTTCGCTAAG
>JAGQSS010000862.1 GCA_020439405.1 Ilumatobacter sp.
CTGTGGGCCACGATGCAGAAGGACGGCGGCGTGTCGTGATGGGGGGCCACACATGATCCGCCGTCGTCGCGAGTCGTTGCCGGTGCTCGCCGACGGCGACGGGTTCGTCGTCCAGCTCGGTGCCGACGAGTCGGCCCTCGTGCGCCGGCTCGTCGACGAGCTGCGCACCCTGCTCACGGACGTCGAGCCCGACAGCGAGGCACGCGTGCTGCTCGTGCGCCTCTTCCCCGTCGCCCACGCCGACGACCCGGAGGCCGAGGCCGAGTACCAGCGGCTGATGCGCGACGAGCTCGTGCAGTCGAAGCTCGCCTCGTTCGCGATCGTCGACGAGGTGCTCGCGTCGCCGGGACGCATCGACGAGGGCCGGCTGATCGCCTTCATGCAGTCGATCAATTCGATCCGCCTCGTGCTCGGCACGATGCTCGGCGTCACCGACGACCCCGACCTGCCCGAGGTCAACCCGGGTTTCGAGGACACCCCCGAGTACCACCTCTACGCCTGGCTGAGCTGGCTGCTCGACCACATCGTGCACGCCCTGTCGGGCGGCGCCGGCTGAACGTGCGACGGCCGCTCGATCGCGCGATTCGGCTGGTGGAAGACTTCGGG
>JAGQSS010000863.1 GCA_020439405.1 Ilumatobacter sp.
GGTCGGTTCTGGTCTGACATCAACCGACCACGACCAGCGTCGGGTCAGGTGTCGGAGGTGACGGCGAGGAACGAGCCGTTACCGTCGATCACCTGACCCGGGATCGGCAAGCGACCGGGTCGGGTGATCTCCCGAAACGTCGACTCCGTCGCCGTTCCGTACGACACCCGACCCGATGGAGGTCAGGCGGAGCGGCGGCGGGTTGCGCCGACGGCCAGGCCGCCGAGCAGGACGAACAGCGCGGCGGCGAGTGCCATCGAGCCGGTCCCACGGCTGGAGCCGGTCGGCGGCAGGGTCACGCCGCCGGCGTCGAACGCCGTCGTGGTCGTCTGGAGCGCCGTGGTGGTGGGTTCAGCGCAGTCCCGGTCGGTTCTGGTCTGACATCAACCGACCGCGAACGCGGTGACCGGGGCACCGTCGACGACGGTGACGCGGTACAGCCACTGGAAGGCACCGTCACCGCTCGCTGCGTAGGCAGCCCGAACGTACGGCTCACCCTCGACCGCGCTCCATCCGACGATCACCCGTCCCGCCGTCGCGATCGGCGGGCTCCCCGTCACGGCACCACCCGACGTCCGCGAGACCATGTCATCGATCGTGTTGCGG
>JAGQSS010000864.1 GCA_020439405.1 Ilumatobacter sp.
TCGCTGGCATCGCGGCTGCACTACCACGCGGCGCTCGCCCACTTCACGGGCAAGGAGGCTGCGTATGACCCACCCCGACATCGTCCTTCGCTTCCGCGGCGTCCGCGGTTCGCTCGCCACCCCCGGTCCGTCGACCGTCGGCGTCGGCGGCAACACCAGCTGTGTCGAGGTCCAGGTCGGCGACGCGCGCCTCGTGCTCGACGCCGGCAGCGGCCTGCGCGCGCTCGGCGACGAGCTGGTCGCCACCGGCGGCTCGCACACGACGCTGCTGCTGTCGCACCTGCACTGGGACCACATCCAGGGCCTGCCGTTCTTCGCGCCGATCTACACCCCGGGCCACCGCGTCGAGGTGATCTCGGGCGGCAACGGCGTCATGCCGCTGGAGGCGGCGCTGCGCCGGCAGATGTGCGCGCCGTTCTTCCCGGTCGCGTTCGACGACGTCACCGCGCAGGTGTCGGCACGCGAGCTGCGCGCCGGCGAGACCCTCCGCGTCGGCGACGCCACCGTACGCATGGCGCGGCTCAACCACCCGGACCCGGTGTGGGGCTACCGCATCGAGCACGGCGGCCGCGCCGTCGTCTACGCCACCGACACCGAGCACTACG
>JAGQSS010000865.1 GCA_020439405.1 Ilumatobacter sp.
ACTCTCGCACCGAGAGCCTCGAGCGGAAGATTACGCGCCTCGAGAGCCGGCTGATCATGATGGAATCGACCTTGGCGAACGTGGACAAGAACGTGGCCAACATTGGCCGGCGCGTCGGCCTGAACACCTCGTCGAACCAGGTGGTCGGCTCGGCCAACTAAGCGACTAAGGCATCGCTTTGTGGCGCACGCAGGGAGGGCGTGCGCCACAAAGCGCGATCGCTTTCCGTCAGACGTCGCGCACGCAGCGAAAGCCTAGATTCGTCGTCGCGCTATCGGGAGTATTCGAGGTGCGGGCCCCGAGGCGATAGCGGTTGCAGTAGCTGTCGTGGCACAGGTACGAGCCGCCCTTCATCACTTTCGATGAGCCACCGCTTGGCCCTACCGGATTCGTGTGTGTCGCGGTCACATGGTAGAACGGGTCGAAGAAGTCGGCCATCCATTCCCAGACGTTGCCGATGGAGCTCTGCATGCCGTAGGCGTTGGCAGGGAAGGCGTCGACCGGGCACGTGCCGGCGTAACCGTCCGCTGCGGTATCCGTGCGCGGGAACTCGCCCTGGAAGACGTTGCACATGTGCTTGCCGCCCGGCTCGAGGTCATTGCCCC
>JAGQSS010000866.1 GCA_020439405.1 Ilumatobacter sp.
CACCATCGAGGGCATTCCGGCGCACGTTCGGCTGAGCACCGGCGACCTCGCCGAGGCGCTGGCCCGGCGTCGGCTGGGCGCCGGTCGCGGGGCGCGCATGAAGTTCGAGGCCGACGAGGTGACCATGCTGACCGGCGTTCGGCACGGCGAGACCCTGGGTTCGCCGATCGCCATCATGATCGGCAACACCGAGTGGCCCAAGTGGCAGACCGTCATGGCGCCCGACGAGGTCGACGCAGACGCCCTGGCCGCGCAGGCGCGCAACGCGCCGCTCACCCGTCCCAGGCCCGGGCACGCCGACCTGGCCGGCATGCAGAAGTACGACTGGAACGAGGCGCGTCCCATTCTCGAGCGGGCCTCGGCACGCGAGACCGCGGCACGGGTGGCGCTGGGCCGGGTGGCGTCCAACTTCCTGCAGCAGGCGTGCGACATCACGATCGTGAGCCACGTGGTAGAACTCGGCCCGATTCGCGCCGGGGGAGCGGTGCCCACCTTCGCCGATCGTGACGCCGTCGACGCCGACCCGGTGCGCTGCTTCGACGCCGCCGCCAGCGAGGCGATGCAGGCCGAGGTGGCCGACTGCCAGAAGGCCGGCGACACCCTG
>JAGQSS010000867.1 GCA_020439405.1 Ilumatobacter sp.
TCGCTCGAGATGCCGCTCGTGGGGCTACCACTCGAGCAGCGCTTCGCCGATGCCGTGGCGGCGAGTCCGCGCCACGCGTCGGCGGGCTTCATGGTGCAACCCGACGAGGTCGCCGCCGGCGCCGCCGACATGTCGAGCCCGCACCACCCCGACCGCTACGGCGAACAACTCTGGAACTACTTCGCGCGCAGCTACCCCGAGAACGTCCGCCACCACTACGGCTGACATCAGACCGAACGAATGGGGTCGGATACGTTTCGTCGGGACCGACGAAACGTATCCGACCCCATTCATCCCGTCAGGGGACGAGTTCGTCGGAGGTGGTGAGGTCGAGGCCGGGGTAGCCGGCTTCGGCGAGTTCGGCGATCTTCTTCGTGTAGCGGTGGGCGCCGCCGAAGTAGGCGTGGTAGCGGACCGTGCCCTCGCCGCGGCCGGGCAGGTTCGGGTTGTAGCCGGTGAACCATCCCTTGCTCCGTCGGAAGAGCAGCCGTTCGTGGGCCTGCACGACCTCGTCGAGCCACTCCTGCTCGGGCTCGGGGCGGGCCTCGATGCGTTCGATGCCGCGCTCGCGAGCGTGCTCGAGCAGCTCGGTGATCCAGTCGG
>JAGQSS010000868.1 GCA_020439405.1 Ilumatobacter sp.
TGCCCGTTGAGGAGGCGGTTGACCGCCACCCGTCGGACCCAGCCGGCAGGGTCGTCGTAGCGCGACACCTCGGCCCACTTCCGGTCGGCCTGGATGAACGCCTCCTGGACCGCGTCGGCGGCCTCGACCGGGTCGAACGCGACACCGAGCGATCGCACGAGACGCCCGTACTCGGCGTCGAAGAGCCCACTCACATCCGTCATGTCACCCCCGACACCCGCCAGCATGCCACCCGGTTGGGCCGGTCGGCGGATGGGGTCAGGCACCTTCTGGCGTTGCAGGTCGGGGGACGTGCGAGTTTGCGGCCAGAAGGTGCCTGACCCCATCCGTCGCTCTACAGTCGTTCACGTGACGGTGCAGGAGCAGGTGGACGCGATCTTCGGGCGCCCCGCAGAGCAGGGCGTGTCGCTGGCGATGGTCGTCCTCCACCGGGGTGAGGTCGTGGCGGAGCGGTACGGCGTCCAGCCGGCCAACGACTTCCAACCGGCGGTCGAGATCGGCCCCGAGTCGACACTCATCTCGTGGAGCACCGCCAAGTCGATGACCCATGCGGCCTGCGGCATCCTCGTGCGTGACGGCCTGCTCGACCTCGACGCCCCGGCA
>JAGQSS010000869.1 GCA_020439405.1 Ilumatobacter sp.
CGTGTGTGACCACGCGCACACCCTCGCCGAGGGCGCCCTCCACCTCTTCGGCCGTCGCGGCGCGCGCGAGGCGCAGCGTGACGCGCTTGACCGGCCGCACCTGGCGGGCGAGCTCCTCTCGACTGCCGTCGTACGTCACGCGGCCGCGATCGACGACGATGACCCGCGGGCAGAGCGCGGCCACGTCTTCCATGTAGTGGCTCGTGAGCAGGAGCGTGGCGCCCTCTTGCTCGTTGTAGCGCCGCACGAACGTCCGGAGCGTCGCCTGCATGGTCACGTCGAGGCCGAGCGTCGGCTCGTCGAGGAAGAGCACCTTGGGCCGGTGGATGAGCGCGGCGACCAGCTCGCACTTCATGCGCTCGCCGAGCGACAGCTGCCGCGTCGGCTTCTTGACGACGTCTCCGAGGTCGAGCAGCTCGACGAGCTCGTCGCGCGTCCTCACGTACTGGTCGCGCGGCACGTCGAAGATGGCCGCGTTGAGATCGAACGTGTCTGTCGGCGGCAGGTCCCACAGGAGCTGCTGCTTCTGCCCGAGCACCAGCATGATCTTCCGCAGGTAGTCGGGCTCGCGCCTCGACGGCTCGTGCCCGTCGACCGTCAGCG